>PLXP01000050.1 GCA_003151435.1 Acidobacteriaceae bacterium | reverse complement strand
CTCAAAGTCGTTGACACGCTCCGGTTGCTCTCCTGGCTTTCTTGAAGCATCGTTTGTGACTTTCGGTTCTGGGGCTTGCGTTGCAACCTGTCCCAACAGATCAGCAGCACTTTTTACCGGAGCAAAGGATCGCACATCTCGGGACTCTTCCTCAGGGTAAGGCGGAACAAAACAGGCGCGCTTTACATATGGCGGCACAAATGGATGCTGAATCCTTCTCCAAATCATGACTCAATCTCCGTCTTTTACTCTCGTCCGTGAACCAGCCAACACGATCTGACCGATTTCGAGGAGTAGTAAATGAGTTCATCCAAAGCATGCAATCTTGGCTTCCCGCGAATCGGGAAGTTCCGTGAACTAAAGTTTGCGTTGGAGAAACACTGGAATGGCGAAACAGATGAAGAAACTCTTCTCGGAGTGGGAAAGCGCCTGCGTAGGGAGCATTGGCAACTGCAGGTGAAGGCTGGTATTGGCGTCCCTCCTTCAAACGACTTCTCGCTCTACGATCATGTCCTCGACATGGCAGTGAGTATGGGAGCCATTCCGCGCCGCTTCCACTGCGCTGGCGGGCCTGCGAGTCTGCAGACATATTTTGCGATGGCGCGAGGCACTCAACAGGCTCCGGCTCTTGAAATGACGAAATGGTTCGACACGAACTATCACTTTGTTGTCCCCGAATTTGAAGCTGGAATGCGCTATGAGCTGCGATCCCAAAAAGCTCTGGAAGAATATCTGGAGGCAAAGGAACTAGGAATCGAGACTCGCCCTGTGCTGCTCGGTCCTGTCTCATTTGTACTGCTCGGCAAACCCACGGAACCCGGCGTTACGCGCAAGCAGGTGTTGAGCTCTATTCTCCCTTTGTATGAGGAGCTTTTGGGCCAACTATGTTCCGTCGGGGCGGAGTGGGTTCAAATGGACGAACCCTGCCTCTGCGTTGATCTTGATCACGTGGCCCAGGACTTATATCGCGACGCGTATGCGGCGCTGACCGGCAACCGATCTCTGCCGAAGTTCATGCTTACCACCTATTTCGGCGATCTCGGATCAAACCTTGATCTCGCGCTGGCGCTTGGCACCGCGGGCCTTCATCTCGATCTTGTTCGCGCTCCGAAACAGCTCGACGCACTTCTGGCCAAGAACGTCCCGGCGGCCAAGGTTTCATTGGGCCTGGTAGATGGTCGCAATGTGTGGCGCACCGATATCCGAAAGGCAGTTGGCACTTTAGAAGCAGCGATTCGGGTCTTCGGGAAGGAACGCATAGAAGTCGCGCCGTCATGTTCGCTCTTGCATTCGCCCTTCGATGTTGACGTGGAAGTGCGACTCGACGACGAGGTGCGTAGTTGGATGGCGTTTGCCAAGCAAAAGCTTGAAGAGGTTGCCTTTCTTGCAAGCGCCGTCGATGGGCAGGAAGTGATCCGGGAAGCGCTCGCTGAAAATATGAGAGTGATGGAATCGCGCAAAGCCTCTTCCCGCGTTCACAATGAAGTGGTGGAACGCCGATTAAGGGCCGTCGACAGTTCAATGACTAGCCGGAAGAATCCGTACTCCGTACGCCGTCTGCGGCAGGCGCAAGCACTGTCCCTTCCTACCTTGCCTACGACAACGATTGGTTCCTTTCCACAGACCTCCGAAGTCCGGAAGATGCGCGCGGCCTTTCGCAATAGAAAGGTCGGCTCGCAGACCTACGTCAAGTTTCTCGAAGAAGAGACGGCGCGTTGTATTCGCTTCCAGGAAGAAGTTGGCCTTGATGTCTTGGTGCATGGAGAATTTGAACGCAACGATATGGTTGAGTATTTTGGCGAGCAACTGGAGGGCTTCGCAATCAGCGAATATGGCTGGGTGCAGAGCTATGGATCGCGCTGTGTAAAGCCTCCTATCATCTATGGTGACGTGTCGCGCCCTAAACCAATGACTGTCCGGTGGTCGGAGTATGCGCAATCACTGAGTGACCGGCCCGTAAAAGGAATGCTGACCGGCCCGGTTACGATTCTGCAATGGTCGTTTGTGCGAGACGACCAACCCCGCTCGCAGACCTGCTGGCAGATTGCCCTTGCGATTCGAGACGAAGTCGGCGACCTAGAGGCCGCAGGCATTCGAGTGATTCAGATCGACGAGCCCGCGATTCGGGAAGGTTTGCCGCTCCGCCGGGCGAACTGGCCAGAATATCTGGACTGGAGCGTGAACGCATTTCGTCTGGCCTCCTCAGTGGTTGCAGACGGCACACAGATTCATACACACATGTGCTACTCCGAGTTCAACGACATCATCGATTCCATCGTAAAAATGGATGCGGATGTGCTCTCAATCGAATGCTCCCGCTCTCGTATGGAACTTCTAGACGTATTCCATCGTGTTCATTATCCAAATGAGATCGGTCCTGGCGTGTATGACATTCACTCGCCTCGTGTCCCCGACAATAGAGAGATCGAAACCCTTCTGCGCAAGGCTCTGGAGGTTCTCACCCCCGAGCAGTTGTGGGTCAACCCGGACTGCGGTCTCAAGACAAGAGGCTGGACAGAAGTTCGACTGGCTCTTGGGAATATGGTAGCTACCGCAGCAATGCTGCGAGCAACCATCGCGTCTAAACAGGGGACGGTACCGGTTCTCGATCCCGGGCCTCACACGGCGCCTGTTCAATAGCTGGCAGTGCCATCCTGCTTACGGTTGCAGAACCCCATTGGATCGCCGGATGCGGAAACTCAGGTTCGAAGCTACGTGCTCTGAAATGCGAAGCCGACACCCGACACATTCGTAATCGAAGCCCGTACGGATGAACTATTGCCGAAGTGGCCAAACTGAACAAGTCTCGATAATGTGACATAGCTAGTCTTCGCACGCTGTCGGAGCTGATGCCAAGTGGGAGCACAATGGTTACCACGTCCTGCCGGAAGTGGTCGTTCAGGTACCGCGCTGGTGCCCAGATCTTTCTTCCGGATAGCGAGGGGCTACTCATTTCGACGGTTCCGCTCACGTCTTTGTCCAAAGAAAGCCCCCACTTTTCGGTCGAGGTTCTTTAGGGGAAGTTCTTATGAACAGTTTTAGCAGCCGGTCGAAATTGCAAGTCGGCAATCAGGTCTATGAGATTTTCAGGCTGGACGCGCTGACTAGAAATGGCGTCTCTCTCGAACACCTGCCGTATTGTCTGCGCATCCTTCTCGAGAATCTATTGCGACATGAAGACGGCAAGAGTGTAACAGCAGAGGACATTCACTTTGTGGCGAAGTGGGATGCAGGGGCCGAGCCATCGCGCGAAATCGCGTACAACCCGGCGCGTGTACTGATGCAGGACTTTACCGGAGTGCCAGCCGTAGTCGATCTCGCAGCCATGCGTGATGCAATGCGAACACTCGGAGGCGATCCGGCAAAGATTAACCCACTGCAGCCAGCGGAACTGGTAATCGACCATTCAGTGCAGGTGGATCAATATGGCACCAACGATTCCTATTCCATCAACACGCAGTTGGAGTTTCAGCGAAATCGCGAGCGATATGCGTTTTTGAAATGGGGCCAAACTGCGTTTCATAATTTGTCTGTTGTACCGCCCGGAATGGGCATCTGCCACCAGTTAAACCTGGAGTATCTTGCGAGGGTTGTTTTCACTACGCCACCAGATGCAGATGGAGTCCTACAGGCGTATCCCGATACTCTGGTCGGTACCGACTCGCACACCACGATGATCAACGGCCTCGGTGTTCTCGGGTGGGGCGTCGGCGGCATTGAGGCGGAAGCGGCAATGCTCGGCCAGCCAGTGTCGATGCTGGTACCGCAGGTCGTGGGCTTTAAGTTGCTCGGGGAGCTGCGCGAAGGCAGCACGGCGACCGATCTGGTACTAACCGTAGCAGAAATGCTGCGTAAGTTCGGTGTCGTCGGCAAGTTTGTAGAGTTTTATGGGCCCGGCATCAGCGAGCTTACGTTGGCCGACCGTGCCACAATCGGAAATATGGCGCCAGAGTATGGCGCGACCTGCGCTATTTTCCCGGTGGATGCAGAGACGCTCCGTTATCTTCGCCTGACCGGCCGCAGCGACGAACAGATCACATTGGTAGACGCATATTACAAGGAGCAGGGCCTGTTCCATACCGCCAGCACGCCGGAGGCAAACTACTCCGCGTCGTTGTCGCTCGACCTAGCAACCGTCGAGCCGAGCGTGGCCGGTCCCAGACGCCCTCAGGACCGCGTACGGCTGAGCGAGGTTCCTAAGAGCTTTGATGAGCAGCTGCCTGCGCTGAAAGTTCCGAACGCGAACGCCAATGATGAACGCCAGGTGTGGAGATGGGATGGTGAAGGTGGCCATCCGGCTGAAAGCGAACAGAACAACTCGAAAGCATCGCCCGAGCCTGGCAGAACCACATCAGTCAAAGATCGATTTGGAGCTGAAGTGGACAAGTATCTTGACCATGGCTCGATCGTGATTGCCGCAATTACAAGTTGTACGAATACCTCCAATCCATCGGTCATGCTGGCGGCAGGGTTGCTGGCGAAGAAGGCCGTCAAGAGGGATCTGCAAGTTCCACCCTGGGTTAAGAGTTCTCTCGCTCCAGGCTCGCGCGTGGTCACGAATTATCTCGACAAGGCAGGACTCACACCATATCTCGACAAGCTACGCTTCAACCTTGTGGGCTACGGCTGCACGACCTGCATTGGCAACTCCGGGCCCCTGCCACCGGATGTCGCTAGGGCCATTGAGGATCATGGCCTTGTGACTGTTTCCGTATTGAGCGGTAACCGCAATTTCGAAGGCCGTATCAACTCCGATGTGCGGGCAAACTACCTAATGTCCCCACCGCTGGTTGTGGCGTAACGATGAAGGCCTTGCGTCCGGCGCGGCCATTCGCTGGGTCGCGATACCAGAAACCGATCAGCAGGTAGCTGCACAGTCCTACACCCTCCCATCCGAGATAGAGAAGCAGAAGATTGTCCGCAAGAACCAGGGTCAGCATGCAGCCGACGAACAGATTCATATAAGCAAAAAATCGCCCATAGCCTTCATCGCCGCTCATGAACTCCGTTGAGTACAGGTGAATGAGAAAGCTGACGAACGCGACTACGACCATCATGATGAGCGAGAGCGGATCGAGATAGAGGGCAATCTCCGGGCGGAGGCTGCTGACGTCGAACCATCTCCAGAGCACTTGTGTGTAGGCACCGGAGACAGGAGGAGCGTTCACAAAAGAGATCGAGACAAGCAAAGAAATGAGGGAGGATGCCGCGATCGAGCAGGTCCCGATCCATGCGATCGTTTTCTGTGACAGCCGGAAAACGGCCAGCACCAAGGCGCTCGCGAGGGGCATTGCCGGGACAAGCCAGAGAAGTCGCAGCATCACTACCCTCTCATCTCGTTGACAGAGTCAGCGTCCAGCGATTGCCGGTGATGAAAGTACGTAAGAAGCAGGGCCAGGCCGACCGCGACCTCCGGCGCTGCCGCCGCGAGAATAAAGAGGAACATCACCTGGCCGTCGGCCTGTCCCCAACGGCTCCCGGCGGCAACAAACGCGACTCCGGCTCCATTGAGCATGATCTCGATGGACACAAGAATCAGCAGCAGATTGCGGCGCAGGAGAACACCGGCCAATCCGAGGGCAAACAGAATGCCTCCGAGGATGAGTCCGTCGGCCATTGGAATCGATGTCATTGCCGTGCCTCCCTTCCGGACTTCGAGGTCCGTCCCAGGTGACACGCACCCACCAGTGCGCCCAGCAACAACATCGATGCGAGCTCTACGCCGAGAAGATAGGGACCAAAGAGAGCCAAGCCAATCTGTTTGGGGGTCGAGATCGAATTCATGGCTGCGGATACCGGAGCGCGGACAATCAGATAGATCACCTCGGCAAGCAGCAATGCGGACAGAATCACAGGGCCGATCCAGGCGCGCCCGGCAAGCCACTTGCGTTCGGTTTCTTGGGTCCGCACTCCGAGATTCAGCATCATCACCACGAAAACGAAGAGAACCACAATCGCGCCCGCATAAATAATCACCTCGAGCGCGGCGACAAGCGGAGCGCCCATCGTATAAAAGACCACGGCCACGGCCAGAAGCGAAACGATCAAATATAGGAGCGCGTGGACGGCGACCGGCCGCGTAATCGCCAGGACTGTTGCGATGACGGCCACGGCGCCGGCAGCGAAGAACGCGATTTCCGTCAGATTCGTCATGGCGTCAACCTGTAGACATCTGTCGGTGGAGCTTCGTTCTCCGCTTCGCCCTTGTCTTTGCCGCTAATCTGAACTCCTGAAACACGCCAGAAGTTATATCCGGGGTATTTGCCAGGTCCATTGATCAACAGATCTTCCTTCTCGTAGACCAAGTTCTGCCGGTTGTACTCCGACATCTCAAAGTCGGGGGTCAGTTGGATGGCGTAGGTCGGGCAGGCGTCTTCGCAAAGTCCGCAGAAGATACAGCGCGAAAAATTGATCCGGAAGAATTCCGGATAGCGACGCCCATGCTCATCTTCGGTCGCCTGTAGCGCGATGCAGTCCACCGGGCAGACAACGGCGCAGAGATAACAGGCAACGCAGCGCTCTCCTCCGTCCGGATCGCGCGAGAGAACAATGCGCCCTCGCGTGCGTGGCGTCAGGTACGGCTTCTCGTCGGGATATTGGATCGTGACACGCCGGCGAAAGGAGTGCAGGAACACGTTCCAGATGGTTCGAATCACGCTCAGCATCGCATCGACTCCCTCTCCTTCCTTACCTTTTCGCCAGGACGATTGCGCCGGTGACAAGCAGATTCACGAGCGCCAGCGGAAACATCACCTTCCATCCGAGAGACATCAACTGGTCGAAGCGCATCCTCGGAAGCGAAGCGCGCAACAAGATGAAGAAGCAGAGAAATGCAAAGACCTTGATCAGGAACCACACGAGGGGAGGCAGCCATGGGCCGTTCCATCCCCCCAGAAAGAGCACCGCGATCATCGACGAGATCAGGGTGATGCCCAGGTACTCACCGACGAAGAACATCCCAAACTTCATGCCGGAGTATTCGGAGTGAAAACCTGCGACCAGCTCCGCTTCCGCTTCGGGAAGATCGAAGGGCAAGCGTCGAGCCTCGGCAACGCCGGCGATGAGAAAGAGTACGAAACCCAGGAACTGCGGAATCACGTACCAGAGGCCGCGCTGCGCCTCAACGATGGCGGTCAGGTCAAACGTGCCAGCCAGCAGCACCACTCCCATAAGCGATAACCCCATGAAGACTTCGTAGCTGATCATCTGCGCCGCCGCGCGTAGACCGCCGAGGAGTGAATACTTGTTTCCAGACGCCCATCCGGCGAGCACAATGCTGTACACGCCGAGCGACGACATGCCCAGAAAGAAGAGCAGGCCGATATTCAAATCGGAGACCACTATTCCGGGGGCGACGGGGAGGACGGCGAACGACATCAACACCGTGACCATGATGATGGCGGGGGCGATCACGAAGACGGGCTTGTCGGCAAACGGCGGGATCCAGTCTTCCTTTGTGAAAATCTTGATCATGTCGGCAAGCACTTGCAGAAGCCCGAAGGGCCCGACGCGATTGGGGCCGTAGCGGTCCTGCCAGAGCGCCAGCAGCCTTCGTTCCACCCAGATGAGAAACGCGGAGAGGCTCAGCGCCACAATCAGGACGCCAACGATCGACGCAATGGGATGAGGAGTCGTCATTGGATTCGCTCGACCCGGCGCCAGGTTGGAAACACCTCACCAAAGGCAGCAGGTAAACCATGTGGAATACCGGCAATACCTCCGGGTAGATCGGGCAGCACTTTCACCGGCAGGCGGTGTTTTGTTCCGCTCAATTCAATCTCCACTTCTCCACTCCCGTCCTCTAAACCCAGGCTGCCGGCATCGGCCACGTTCAATGCAAGGTACGGCTCGAACACGAGTTTCTCGACGGCGGGAGCATGGCGACTCAGTTCTTCGGAGCCGAAGATGTGTTCGATCGGAATGACCAGCCATTCTCGTTCGCGCCGTGCAAAATGCCTCGGAATCTGAGTGAAGTATTCACCTTCGCCTTTGGGTTCGATCAGGCGAACTCCCGGGTCGCCGGTGCGCAGAGCCGATCCAATCTCGCTCTGGAATTTGTTGACGGACTGAATCGAGTTCCACCCCGGCGACCAAAAGAACGGCTGCAGCGCGCCCGGAGGTTGAAGGGATGCGCCCTCCATCGTGTAGGAAAGCGCGGAGTCTGGATCGACAGGCGGTTTGGGCTCGACGACAGTGAGGTTCGCGGTCATCGCCGTGCGTCCGCTTGCGCGATGAGTTTCTCTGGGGACCTTGGCGCCGGCGGCCCGAAATTCAGACGATGGCGCGGCATCGACAACGCCACTTAGTGGGGGCGTTTCCTTCGCGAGATCGGCCAGCACGTCATCGAGTGAAGACCATTGTGGCTGGCGCAGCCACCGCCAACTCTCGCGAACATCCGTCTGGTGCGGAAACACCGAGTAATACCGCTGCGCTCTTCCCTCGTTGCTGACTAGCGTGCCGTCGGACTCGGAGATGGTGGCGGCGGGAAGCAACAGGCTGGCCTTTGCGGCGGTCCGATTGGCAAGATGGTCGAGAACAATGACGCGAGCGGCGGATTCGAGAAACGCGTCTGCTCTGTTAGCGGGCAGATGGCGATAGAGATCGTTCTCCAGCACAATGACAGTTCGATCTTTTGCGGTCAATGCGACCGCCTCATCGAGCGAACGCGTGCCGAGAAGGGCCAACCCAAAGCTGTTGCACTCGAGTGTAATCAGGCTGAGCATCGCTGGCTGACCGGAACTGCAGAGTGCCTTGGCCACACTGGCCGCGGATTCCACTACGGCAAGACTGCGGCAACTCGGCCCTGAGACAACCAACGGCCGCTTAGCCTTTTTCAGTGCGTCCGCAATAACCCGAGCCATCGCGCGCACTTCCTCATGCAACCCGGGGACCTCCGGTGCATGCGCATCGATCTCGTGTGCCACGGCAAAACCCAGGCGTGCGACATCGTCGGGGGCTGCGCGATATGTCATGGCGCCAACGTCATCAAGACGCGTGGCGAACGGTGCGGAGATGAAGAGCGGTCCGCGCTGTTCCTTGTTCACTTCACGGACTGCATCATCCATCCAGAGGGGAACCTGCAGCTTTTTGGCAACTTCCATCGGCTGCTCGCGGACCGACTGTCGCAGACTCAACGCCATGCGCGGCGCCGAGTTGGTCACGTCTTCGCCCAGGATCAGAACCGCATCAGAGTGCTCAATTTCGTTCAATGATGGAGAACGTGCGGGCCCTCGCTTGAGGATTTCGACCATTGTTGTAATCAGCGTCCACTCTTTGCTCTCAACGCCGGCAAAGAACCGATCCGCTCCAACGAGCTGCCGCAGCGCGAAATTGGCTTCAAGCGACGCCCGCGGCGACCCAATGCCAATCAATTGGTCTCTATTTGCGATCAGGGCTTGAAGTTCCCACTCCGCTGCTTCACCGGAAATCGCCTCTCCGTCGAGTTGTGGCGCCCGAATTCTGTTCGGACTGTTGACGAATTCGTAAGCGAAGCGGCCACGGTCGCAGAGGAAATAGCCGTTCACTTCGCTGTGGAACCGGTTCACGACGCGGCGCAGGAGTCCATATCGTTCTCCAGCGGTTACATTGCATCCGATCCCGCACTGACCGCAGATCGATGGCGCCATGCGGAGATCCCATTTGCGGGTGTAGTGGTTCCGCAGCGTACGGTCGGTGAAGACGCCCGTTGGGCAAATTTCGATGAGATTGCCCGCGAACTCATTCTCGAGGACACCGTCTTCATTGCGTCCGAAGAAGACCGTATTTGCCAAGCTGAAGGCGTTCAGGTCATTTCCTCCGGCATATTGCCGATAGAAGCGCACACAGCGATAACACTGAATGCACCGGTTCATCTCGTGATAAACAAAGGGCCCGAGGTCCTGATTCCGGAATGTGCGTTTCTGAAACTCCGCTCGGCGGTAGTCATGGCCCGTCATCACCGTCATGTCCTGCAAATGGCACTCACCACCCTCGTCGCACACCGGGCAGTCATGCGGGTGACTCAACATCATTCCTTCGATGATTCCTGCGCGAAACGCCACGGCGTCCAGATCAAGCAGGGAAATCCGCGTATCAGGCGCGGCTGGCGTCATGCACGCCATCACAATCCTGCCCTTTTTGTCCTGGTCATCTTTGAACTGTTTCACGGCACACTGGCGGCAGGCGCCAACTGAACCTAAGGCTGGGTGCCAGCAGAAGTACGGCAGGTCGAGCCCAAGCGAGAGACAGACGTGCAGCAGGTTCTTCTGCGGGTCGGCTTCGTAGGGCTTTCCGTCGATGTAGATGGTTCCCATCAGGCTCTCCACATCACGACTTCCAGGGACAACGCTGTTCAAGAATGTGGCGTTCAAAGTCCTCACGGAAGTACTTCAATGCGCTTTGCAGGGGCTCGGCTGCGCCAGGGGCAAGCGCGCAGAACGTGTTCCCGGGCGCCAGGAATTTCGTTTGGAATGCGAGCTTGTCGAGATCTCCTGGTTCCCCGCGTCCTTCTTCCATTGCGGCGAGGATTTGCTTCGCCCAATTCAGGCCGCTCCAGCACGGAGTGCACCAGCCGCAAGACTCCTGGGCGAAGAAGTGAATCAGATTCGAAGTCATCCCCACGGGACAGGTGTGATCGTCGAGGACGATCATGGTGCCGGTACCAAGCCGGCTTCCGGCCTTCTGCACTTCGATGAAGTCCATGGGCACTTCGAGATGCTCTTCGACGAGAAAGTCCGTCGATGCGCCGCCGGGGAGCACTCCGCGGAATCGAAGGCCGTCGCGCATGCCGCCGGCGTGTTCTTCAAGGATTTCGCGCATCGGCGTGCCCATAGGCAGTTCCCATAAGCCGGGCCGCTTGACTTTGCCGCTGGCACCGTAGATTTTTGTGCCGTAGTCTCGGCTGCGGCTCAGACTCTGATACCAGGTAAGCCCCTTTGCAATGATGTGCGGCACGTTCGCCAGGGTCTCGACATTGTTAACCGTGGTCGGCTTACCCCAAAGACCGGCGACAGGCGGGAAGGGTGGCTTAGAACGTGGGTTGGCACGCTTGCCTTCGAGTGCGTTGAGCAATCCAGTCTCCTCGCCACACATGTAGCGGCCTGCGCTCACGTGCAGAATCATCTCCAATGCGAAGTCCGATTTGAGGATCTTCTTTCCCAGATATCCAGCCGCATATGCGTCGGCAATTGCTTTGGCCAATCGTTCCTGGGCCAGCTTGTATTCGCCGCGAATGAAGATGAAAGCCACATCCGCCTGGGTAGCGTAGGCAGCTAGGATCAGTCCCTCAATCAACTGGTGTGGATTGCCTTCCATCAGATAGCGATCTTTGAAGGTCCCTGGCTCCATCTCGTCGGCGTTGGCAACCACATACTTGGGCCGCGGCGCGTTGTCACCCATTGGCACAAAGCTCCACTTCATTCCGGTGGGGAAGCCCGCTCCGCCGCGACCACGCAAACCGGCCTTCTTCACTTCTTCCTGGACGGCTTGAGGGGACATCTCGCGCAGAGCTTTGCGCAATCCCTGGTAGCCACCCACTTGCTCATATCCGCGCAGGCTGAGCGCCTGGCCGTCGAGTGGAATCGCCTCCGTCAGTGGTCTCTCCTGGGTCACAGCTACTTGTATGCCTCCAGCACTTGGTCGATCCGCTCTGGGCCAAGATCGGTATGCAATTCGTTGTCCACCAGCATCGCCGGCGCATGATCGCAAGCGCCGAGGCAAACGATCGGCAACAACGTGAACCGGTTGTCGGGCGTTGTCTCTCCAAACTGAATTCCCAGTCGATCCGTCAGGTGCTTGTGCATTTTTTCGTAGCCCATGATCCAGCAACTGACGCTGTTGCAGAGCATCGCCACATGCCGGCCTACGGGTTTACGGAAGATGAGGTTGTAGAAAGTCGCCACCCCGTCGAGATCCGCCGGAGACATTTCGAGCAGTTCGGCGATATCGCGCACGCTCTCGTCGGAAACCCATCCGCGGTGCCGTTGCACGATCTTCATCGCGTCAATGCATACCGCTTCTTTCGTGGGGTAACGCGCCAGTTCCGCCTCGATCTCCTCTCGTTCCTCAACCGTTAACATGCTTGTCCTCGTCGTATCGTCATCGGTCTACGTCGGCCAGTACAAAGTCCATCGCGCCCAGGATGGCGAGCAGGTCGGGAATCATCCGGCCGCGAGCCAAGAGGGGAAGCATCTGCATGTGCGCGAAAGAAGGCGTGCGAATCCGGGTGCGATAGGAGGTCGTGCTTCCGTCGCTCACCAGGTAATATCCGTTGTTTCCTTTTGTGGCCTCAATTGCACCTAGCGCTTCACCGGGCGGAATCACCGGTCCCCAACTCACGCCCAGAAAGTGGGTGATGAGCGTTTCAATATCGTGCATGGTGCGATCTTTGAGTGGAGGGCAGGCGCGCGCATCGAGTGATTTGTACGGGCCCTCCGGCATGTTGTCGACGCACTGCTCGATGATGCGGAGGCTCTGGCGCATCTCTTCGACTCGCACCAGGCCGCGGTCGTAGCAGTCCCCGTGAGTCCCCGTCGGGATATCAAATTCGAAGTGCTCGTAGCCGGAGTAAGGTTGGGTCTTGCGGAAGTCCCACGCAAATCCACAGGCGCGCAGCCCCGGCCCGGTGACTCCCCATTCGATGGCCTCATCCTTTGTGAAGGTGCCCACACCCTGGGTGCGCCCTTTGAATATCCAGTTCTGCATTACCTCCTTGTCGTACTCGGCGAGCCGCGGAGGAAGGTACTTCAGGAAATCCCGGATCAGCCCGTCCCAGCCTTTCGGCAGATCCTGCGCCACACCGCCGATGCGGAACCAATTGGGATGCATGCGCGCCCCACAGATCGCCTCGATGATACCGAAGGCTCGCTCGCGGTCATTAAAGGTGTAGAACACCGGAGAGAGCTGTCCCAGATCCTGTGCAAAGGTTCCGTACCAGACAAGGTGACTGATGATGCGAAAAAGCTCGGCTAGCATCACCCGGATAACTTGGGCGCGCGGCGGTACCTGAATTCCGGCGAGCTTCTCCACCGCCATCAGGTAGGCCATGTTGTTCATCACGCCGCCGAGGTAGTCAACTCGATCGGTATACGGAATGTAGGTGTGCCAGCTCTGCCGCTCGCCCATTTTTTCGGCGCCGCGATGATGGAAGCCAATATCGGGCACAGCATCGACGATCTCTTCGCCGTCCAACTGTAAAATCACCCGCAGCACGCCGTGCGTGCCCGGATGCTGCGGACCCACATTAAGGAACAGGAAGTCCTGACCGTCGCGACCGGACTTCATACCCCATTCTTCGGGCTTGAAGCGAAGTGCTTCTTGCTCGGCATCCTGTTTTGCGTCGGGAAGCTGAAAGGGGCCCATCTCAGTTGCGCGCGCGGGATGGTCCTTGCGGAGGGGATGTCCGCTCCAGGTCCTGGGCATGAGAAGCCGCTCTAGGTGCGGATGCCCATCAAAGCGGATCCCGAACATATCCCAGACTTCACGTTCGTACCAGTTCGCCGCCGGCCAAAGATTGGAAACTGTATCAATCGTTGCGCGCTCTTCCTTAAGAGGCGTCTTGATCCGGATGTATTCATTGCGATCGAAGGACAGCAGGTGATAGACGATCGTAAAATCGCTCGCCGGGGCATCCTGAGGATGCGTCCTCATGCGCTCATCGATGGCCGTGAGGTCGTAGAGCATCCGGTAAGGTTGAACCACTTGCGTCTTCAACCAGGCAAGAACTCTTCGGACGTCTCCCGGAGCAACCCAGAAAGTGGGAATACCGTCCGCCGTTGCCTGCGGTGTGACTGCACTTTCTCCGACCAAAGAACGGAGTTCGTCGCCAATGGTGGCGGTCGGAGTGGATGGGGTTCCGGGTTGACGGGCAACGCTGAGCATCATCAGATTTCGTCCACCGGGCGAAGCGTTGTGGAGGTTTGTCTTTCTGCGCGATGGAAATCGCGTTGCGACGGCAATGGCGCACGCGTTGTTTCCTGTGGGCCGACCACCCAACTCAATGGCCGGCGCTCGGTCCCGACCGCCTTCTGAAGCAACAACAGTCCTTGTTCAAATGCATCGGGGCGCGGTGGGCAGCCGGGAACATACACGTCAACCGGAAGAAACTTATCGATGCCTTGCACCACGCTGTAGATGTCGTACATCCCGCCAGAATTTGCGCAGGAGCCCATCGAGATCACCCAGCGTGGCTCCATCATCTGCTCGTAGAGGCGCAGGATGACTGGAGCCATCTTGATGAAGACTGTTCCAGCGACCACCATCAGATCCGCCTCCCGCGGCGTGCCTCGGATTACTTCTGCGCCGAATCGCGAGATGTCGTACTTGCTGGTCAGGCTCGTCGCCATCTCGACATAGCAGCAGGAGAGCCCAAAATTGAACGGCCAAATGGAATTACTTCGCCCCCAACTGACAAGGTCCTGGAGACGCGAAAAGATAACGCTACGTCGAACCGCGTTTTCTGTCGGGTCTTCGCCCGGCCGCACAAGTTCAACAAGGGCGTTGCGCTGTAAAAAGGGTGAAGGCATCAGGACCGCTCCTTTTCGCCCGCGGTCTGGTACCAATCGAGCGCACCGGTACGCAAGAGATAGATAAACGCCGCGAGGAGGATGCCAACGAAAATGAGAGTTTCTACATAACCGGGCCAGCCCAGTTCGCGCCCGGCGACAGCCCAAAGGAAGAGAAAGACTGCTTCAAGATCGAAGACAACAAAGAAGGCCGCCACCAGAAAAAACTTTACCGACAAACGAGAATGTGCCGAACCTTGGGAGACGATGCCGGACTCGTATTGCGACCCGGTTGCGGGTTCATGGTGGCGCTGTCCCAGAACATGGGAAAGGCCCAGCATCACCACGACGATGAGGAGAACCGCCGCAAAGTAGACGGCCAATGGCCAGGTTGTTATGAGCGATCCTCCTCTCGTCCTGTTAATTCGTCGGTGCAGAGCCTGCCCTGTGCGGACCGGCAGCTCCCATCATTTACCAAAACCTGCAAGTCAGCACATGGATACAAATCTGGCGCCAAAGGCGGCAAGTTGCTGCGGCTTGTTTATTGAATGGGGAAAGACTTACGCCGCAACACCAACACAATCAGCTTCATTAAGATCGTCCTGACGCGCAATAGGTTTCCCGTCACTCGATGGAGTACGGATGACACACGCCTGCCAATACACGACGCAGTTGTTCCGGAGACTCAACTTCGAGTCTTCCACCGCTGAGACTTTGGTCGCAGCGAGCGCATGCTGTCCGTGCCACAATGGCAGGGATGAAGGATCGATGGGTTGTGCTGCAACATGTAGAGTGGGAGGGGCCGGGCATCATCGCTCGTGAAGCAAAAAGCCGCAGCCTCGACGTCGAGGTTCGACGCCTCGATCTCGAAGATGAGATCCCCGAGGCGGATCACGTCGATGGCTTGGTGGTAATGGGCGGTCCTTTCGGCGCCTATGAAGAAGACTCGTATCCATTTCTCGCCAAAGAGTGCAGCTTGCTCGCCGCGGCAGTTCGTCGTGGGTCGCCCGTTCTTGGTGTTTGCCTGGGAGCCCAGTTGCTTGCAAAGGCGCTTGGATGCAAGGTCTTTCCTGGACATGGCGCAGAAGTCGGCTTCGGCTCTATAGCCCTGACCCACGCAGGCCAGCAGGATCCTCTCTTCGCCGGGATCGGCAATGTCTTGCCTGCATTCCATTGGCACGGCGACACGTTCACATTGCCTGAGGGCGCCGCGCTGCTGGCTTCGAGCCAAATGTACACGCAGCAGGCATTCCGGTTTGGAATGCGCGTGGCTTATACCAGGAGGAATAATGCGCGGCAATCCAGCAAAGGACGACCACGCCGATGCCCACGAACCCGAGCCATACGCCCAGATGGCTTTGGTCATCGGTCCCGAGGACGATGTGGTTCATATTGCGTGCGAAGCCCGTCATGACCACCAGCGTGATGTGCACGATCAGGAATGCCAGAAAGCTGAGCATCGTCAGAAAGTGAATCGATCGAGCCGACTGGCGTCCACCAAACATGCGTGCATACCAGGAGAAATGGTTCACAACGGCCGGCGACATCGCAATTCCTGTCAGAATCGCCAGCGGCCCGAACACGAAGACAACCGAAAAATAGGCGATCTGCTGGAGCGCGTTGTATCCGTAGAATCCGTTCGGTTCCTGGGGCAGATGAAGGGTCGCGTAATGGACCCATGTGTTCCATGCCTGGAGGACTACTGTGGGTGATGTGGGTACGAGCCTTTTCCACTGGTCTGTCACAAAGAGCATCGAGACAAAATACAACCCGCAAAGAATAAACCCGTGCACGTCGATGAAGTGCCAGACGCGCGCGATGCCGATCGTATGCCTGTATCCCGGTGTTCCGATGAGCGGCGATAGATAGCGTGCATCGTCTTTAGCTGTCCAGAGCCGGTCACGTGGAACCTCAATTGGTGTGAATCGAATCCACTCGCTCCCCGGCGTACAGTCATCGTTGAAATAGAGTCGCGGGTGGTCGGCCAGGATGGATAGGCCGCTGCGGATGAGAAGCGTGACGAAGAGGAAATTGAAAAAATGACAGTAGCGAACCCAAAGCGGAAATCCGTGCGGTCCCGCGAAGTTGTTGGGATAGACGACGGGAACTGGTGGAATGCGCGGCAACCCGGCAACACCCAGTTCGATCCATGCCGCCACGACCAAGGATGCAATGGCTGCGACCGTGCCAATCGCCATGGATGGCCTGATCCAGATTCGAAAGCGGCGATCCTCGGGGTAATGGACGGCCCGATGTTCAGCACCAAAAGCAATCATTCTCACACCTGACGAAATACGGCAATCAGCCTGATCTCAGTGTTGCCTTCCAGAGCGTGGCGCAACAATAGTATGTTCATACCGCCGCGAGAGATGAAGGTACTTGCCGGGAGTGATCCCAGCACGCCACCACGCGCTTGCGCGCCCATGAGTAGGAGGTTGATGATAACGGAGCGGGCGGATCATGCGGCCGTACTTACATCCCCATCATCGGAGGATCCATGCGATACGACTTTCTCGTTGACACCTACGATACCGAACGTCTGAAGGTGTTAAGTGTCTGGAGCGAGTTCACAGATGAGGACTTGCCGGTGAGGCCCTCGCGTACCGACAAGCGTGGGCGGAGCGTTCATGAGCATATGGTCCACCAATGCGTGAGCGAAAACACGTGGTTCATCAATATGCTGGGAATTGAAGTAGGTGCCCCGCCCCTTCCGGATCCGGAGACCCGCATCAGTTTCATCCGGCGTTACGCAGAGGACAGCACAAAGCGGCTTCAAGTACTGCAATCGAAGGAGGACCCGTGGTGGGAGGCAGAAACAATGTTCTTCGATGTTGCGCGTTCCCGCGCCTGGGTCATGACACGCCGGATTGCCCATACATCCCACCATCGGGGCCAACTGATGGCGTTGTTGCGGATGCTCGGGCGCGACCTGCATAGCAACTATGGCCCAACCGCCGATACTGGCGGATTAATGCAGAACCACGCGCCGACGATTTACGCTTATTCCTCCCTGGACACACTGCTCGCAGGCGAAGCTGCGGGCGGAAGACAATCGGAGTTCCCTCGAGCAGGAGAAAGAGCCGTAACGGAGCGGCCCGACGAGTAGCCCGAGAACCACACTGAAAGAGCAGTGGCCCCCGTTCCTTATCCCGGAGCAATCATCTTCTCGGGACGAAGATAGCTGTCAAACTCCTCCTCCGTCAGAAAGCCCAGCTCGCGATTCGCGTCGCGCAGAGAAATCCCCTTTTGGTGCGCGGTCTTCGCCAGCTTTGCGGCCTTATCGTAACCAATGTATTGATTCAATGCGGTTACGAGCATCAGGCTGTTCTCTACATTTTCCTGGATGCGATGCGATTGGCTTCGATGCCCTCAACACAGAATTCCGTGAAGCTGCGGCAGACGTCACCGAGTAGGCGAACCGAGTTCAGAAAGTTGTGAATCATCACGGGCTTGAAGACGTTCAGCTCGAAGTTCCCTTGGCTTCCGGCGAACGCGATCGCTGCGTGATTGCCATGCACCTGGACGGCGACCATGGTCATGGCTTCGCACTGCGTGGGATTAACCTTCCCGGGCATGATGGAACTGCCGGGCTCGTTCTCCGGCAGAAGCAACTCGCCGAGTCCGCAGCGCGGGCCCGAACCTAGCCAGCGAATATCATTGGCGATCTTCATCAGCGATGAGGCAAGTGTTTCCAGCGCCCCACTCGCAAACACCAGCTCGTCGTGCGCCGAAAGCGCTGCAAACTTGTTGGGATGCGAGCGGAACGGTAAACCGGTCAACTTAGCGATCTTCGCCGCGGCTCGCTCCGCAAACTCCGGATGCGTATTCAGTCCCGTTCCCACCGCCGTTCCCCCGATCGCAAGATCGTAGAGGCCATCGAGTGTTGTCTCGATACGGGCAATATCGCGCTCGAGCAGGCTGGCCCAGCCGCCCATCTCCTGGCCTAATGTAAGCGGGGTCGCATCCTGGAGATGTGTACGCCCGATTTTGACGATATCCTCGAACTCTCTGGCCTTGGCCGCAATTGCTTCGTGCAACCGCCGCAACGATGGAAGCAGCCGCTCACTGACCCCTGTCGCCGCGGCAATATACATCGCTGTCGGAAAGGTGTCGTTCGAAGACTGCGACATGTTTACGTGGTCATTGGGATGAATCGGCTTCTTGCTTCCGATTTCTCCGCCGGCCAACTCAATGGCACGATTCGAAATCACTTCGTTGACGTTCATATTGGTCTGGGTGCCGGAACCGGTTTGCCAGATGCGCAGAGGAAATTCGCTTTCAAGTTTGCCCGCGATCACTTCTTCGGCTGCTGTCACAATCAGTTCCGTCTTGTCGCGCGGAAGTTTGCCGAGATCGTGGTTCACCAGGGCCGCTGCCTTCTTCAGGATGGCAAAGGCGCGGATCAACTCTGGCGGCATGCGGTCTTCGCCAATCGCGAAATGATGGAGAGAGCGCTCGGTCTGCGCTCCCCAATAGTGAGTTGCAGGGACGGCAATCTCCCCCATGCTGTCGGTTTCGATACGAACGTTCGATTGAGTATTCATTTTCCCTTCCTCATCCCAGTTTGCCGATCAGCCGGGTGTTTGGCCAAGCCGGGGTTCCTCCCAAGTGCTAAACCTCTCTGCGCGACAACGCTCGGCTGGCGATCGCAAGAATCGTCCCGCTCCAGAATAAGTCAATGAGGGAAAGGATGAATGAGGCGTCGCTAGAGGAACGTTGCGTTATCCTTGAATTAGCGTGAGAGTCCCGTATGCAAGCACCGGAGCGGATGATGCGCTCAGGTTCGGCACCCATAGATGGCACGTGACACAGGGATGGTATGGCCGAGCTAGGGAGTCGAGAGATGGCAACGAGACGTTTCAAGGTGGGAGATCACGTCAGTTGGAATTCGGAAGCCGGTCGGGTCAGGGGCACGATCACAAAGGTGATCACGTCCGAGATCGAGTTCAAAGGCTACAAGGTTCATGCGAGCAAGGATGAACCGCAATACGAGATTAAGAGCGACAAAACTGACCATATAGCGATGCACAAGGGCTCGGCGCTGACCAAGGTTTCAGCGTGAAGCGTCTTACCGGCACATCCCCGTACGGGAATTCAACGATCCAGCTGCGGTACGAAGTATGAGATCGTCATCACGCCCATGCAAGCCAACGGCTGGCGAAATCCGCGCTGCGATGGGCCGCCGCATACCGGACGTCATTGGGCCTGAACTCAAGGTTCTCTTCTGCGGGGTCAATCCAGGGCTTTATTCCGCAGCAACGCAACGTCACTTCGCGCGCCCAGGTAACAGATTCTGACCTCGGCAATCGTGCCTGCCGTGTCCTGAGCGAGCTTCGGTGAAACCTCGAGCGAGACCCAACCGTCCATGCCGTTGCTCCGGTCGTAAACCGGACGGAAGAGGTCGGCCGCTTGCCTCAGGTCTTCGATTGCAAGTTCGAAAAAGAGCGCCTCGGCCGACTTGCCCTCTTTCAGCTTTTGTCGGATGGCATCGTCATAGAAATCCGAGTTCTTAATTGCGTGGTCGAAGATCGAGGGATTCGACGTGAGTCCGGTGATCGAGAGTTCGTCGATGTAGCGGCGGAGCGTGCCTCTTGTCAGAAGCTCACGCGTGATGTTGTCGAGCCAAAGACTCTGGCCAAGATCGTGGAGCTCTTGTGTCGGTCTCATACTTTTCTACTCCGTGCAGATTCGATTTATGCGCCGCTGGTCCGTCCGCAACAACAAAGCCTGCTATAAGGACTCCGCATCATTGTTCGCGTTGTTTCTCTTCTTTTCCAATGGTCTCGAGTAACGTCTTCATGTTGTCGGCGTGTTCTTCCTCGTTCGCGAGAATCCCTTCCATCATTCGTCTGGTGGTTGGGTCGTTTTCGCCCAGGTACCGGACGATTTCGCCATAGGACTCGATGGCTATGCGTTCCGCGATGAGATCTTCACGAATCATCTCGAGAAGCGTTGCTCCTTCAACATATTCAGAGTGGCTGCGCGTGAGCATTCCCTCCGGACTGAAATTCGGCTCTCCGTCCAATTGCATGATTCTTTCCGCAATCTGATCAGCGTGTCCTTGTTCCTCATTGGCGTGCTCGAGAAATTCCGCTGCCACTGCCTGGGAATGGATGCCCTTCGCCATGTAGTGATGGCGCTTATAACGCAGGACACAAACCAGTTCGGTAGCAAGCGCCTCATTGAGTACACGGAGGACAGTTTGTATATCGCCTTTATAATCAGGCGTCATCGCACCTTTCTCGATGTGCCCCCGTGCGCGGCGCCGGATCTCTTCGATATCCGTCAAGAACGGGCCCTTCTTTTGTGCATCAGCTTTGGTATTCATCTGCATCTCTCCTGTGGGTAGATCATTAACGGGACTATCGAAAGGAAAACTATCTCCTGTTTTGCGATGGCTGTGCGCTGGAGCTGAATTCCTCCATGCAATGCGACCGAACACTGCTGTGCCCAAGTCTGATATTGCCGGCCGACCATCTATGTTTACGATGGCAATTGTGGGATGCGAGATCAGGTCAAAATTGCACACCGAACAGGGAACTGGACGCGGAACAGTTGAGAGGCTCGCTCATCCACCCAAGATGACTTAAGGTCGACCGTAAACTCGCAATTCCCTGCCGGTTCTTTTTGCGGACTCAAGATAATGGCCGACCTCGAGAATCGATGTCGACATTCGCCGCTGGCGTGCGATTGGTACTCATTGTGTGTCTGTATTTGAACGCATCGAGAAAAGTGTGAATCCGGGGTCCGTGCCTTCCTCAGTCCAGAACTGGCCGTGTGCGGGCAGTAAATGTGATCACTTTTGACCTGATAGCACATTCACACCTACCTATCTTGTTGAAAGGCAGGATCAACACCATTTTGCGTGTCCGCGAAAAGATCCGGCAGTGCTGAAATCCGCGACGTCGGCTACGTCAATGAGCGCATCCCACGAGAATAGCTCTGACCTCTAGGAGCAGAATGCTATTTTCAGTCTCCTTGCCTGCCTTAGTGCAGTCACCAAGCAAACAGGATGACAACGCCCAATGGCAGCGCGGCAGACGCTGAGAATGTGAATGTGCCATGACCTCCCCGCTGCACCAGGGAAGATGCCGCGTCAGGGAAAATGCTGCGCCAGGGAAGAGAAGGAGTCCGCTCATGAGTTCACTAGCTATCGAAGCACCGGCCGTATTTGGCGACCAAGCCGTGCTTTCCGCCGACGAGCTTCACACAATCGATGCATACTGGCGCGCGTGCAATTATCTCTCGCTCGGCATGCTCTATCTGTGGGATAACCCTCTCTTACGAGACCCACTCAAAGTAGAGCATGTGAAGAAGCGTCTGGTGGGCCATTGGGGATCCGACCCGGGCCAGAGTTTTATATGGGTGCATCTGAATCGGCTTATCAAGAAATACGACTTAAACATGATCTACATCTCGGGCCCCGGACACGGCGCTCCTGCGCCTCTCGCGAACGCCTATCTCGAAGGAACGTACTCTGAGGTTTACCCAGACAAGAGCGAAGACATCGATGGCATGCGCAAGTTCTTCAAGCAGTTCTCGTTTCCGGGGGGCATCGGTAGCCACTCTACGCCGGAAACCCCCGGTTCCATTCATGAGGGCGGAGAACTCGGTTATAGCGTGTCCCACGCATTTGGAGCAGCCTTTGATAACCCGGATCTAATCGTCGCTGCCGTCATCGGAGATGGCGAAGCCGAGACAGGCCCCCTTATGGGATCGCTCCATTCCAGTAAATTTCTGAATCCGATTCGCGATGGCGCAGTCCTACCCATTCTTCATTTGAACGGCTATAAGATCGCAAATCCGACCATTTCGGCGCGGATCACGCCCGAGGAATTGCATAGTCTTTTCGTGGGCTTCGGTTGGAGTCCCATCATCGTCGAGGGTGACGACCCACTGATAATGCACCAGAAAATGGCTGCTGCCGTAGAGTCGTGCGTCGATCAGATCCACACCTTTCAGGAGGAAGCTCGTCGCCACGGCAAGCCGGACCGGCCGCGTTGGCCCATGATAATCTTGCGCACTCCCAAGGGATGGACTGCTCCCAAGGAATTAGATGGGCACAAGTTGGAGGGCTACTGGCGCGCGCACCAGATTCCAATCCCCGGAATCGCCGAGAACCCCGAGCATCTCAAGATTCTCGAAGCCTGGATGCGTCGGTACAAACCGGAGGAGTTGTTCGACGCGGACGGCAGACTCGTTCCGAAGCTGAAGGAACTGGCGCCCAAGGGAAACCGCCGGATGAGTGCCAATCCTCATGCGAATGGCGGTCTGCTGCGCAAACCTCTCCGTTTACCGGACTTTCGTGACTACGCCGTTCCAGTTATTACGCGTGGTACCTCCCAGGCCGAGGCCACTTTTGTGCTTGGCCAATTTCTACGCGACGTCATGCGCAAAAACATGAAAAACTTCCGCGTTTTCGGAGCGGATGAAACGGCATCCAATCGCCTTCAGGCGATTTACGAAGCTTCCAAAAAAACCTGGCTGGCGGAATCGAAGCCGGAGGACCTGGATGGCGGTGAGCTCTCCCCGGATGGCCGGGTCATGGAGATGCTCAGCGAACATACTCTTGAGGGCTGGGCGGAAGGCTACGTCTTGACCGGCCGTCATGCCTTCTTCGCCTCTTATGAGGCGTTCTTCCACATCATCGACTCCATGTTCAATCAACACGCCAAGTGGCTGGAAAAGTGTAAGACCGAAGTCGAGTGGCGCGCCTCCGTCCCGTCGTTGAATCTACTAGTCACTTCGACCGTTTGGCGCCAGGACCATAACGGTTTCACTCACCAGGACCCAGGTTTTCTTGATGTGGTCACGAACAAGAGCTCGCGGGTCACACGGATCTATCTCACTCCGGACGCAAACTGTCTGCTGAGTATGGTGGACCACTGTTTACGCAGCGTCGACTACGTAAACGTGATCGTGGCAGATAAACAACCTCACCTGCAGTATCTGGATATGGATGCTGCCGTCCGGCATTGCGAGAAAGGAATCGGCATTTGGTCCTGGGCCAGCAATGACCAGAATAGCGAGCCGGATGTGGTGATGGCATGTGCCGGTGATGTGGCGACGATGGAAGCACTTGCAGCGACGGCCATTTTGCGCGACAAGTTCCCAGACTTGAAGATGCGTTTCGTCAATGTCGTCGACCTGTTCAAGCTCGAGCAAGCATCCCAGCACCCACACGGATTGACGGATCGCGAGTTTGATTCGTTGTTTACCAGCGACAAGCCGGTCATCTTCAATTTTCACGGATATGCATCGCTCGTCCACAAGCTGACGTACCGGCGCGCTAACCATGAGAACATGCATGTGCATGGCTACAAGGAGAAGGGCAGCATCGACACTCCTCTCGGACTGACCATTCAGAATCAGGCGGACCGGTTCAATCTGGCAATCGATGTCATCGATCGGGTTCCGCGCCTGCAAAAGTCCGGGGCTCACGTCAGAGACTGGTTGCAGGACCAGATACGGGAGAACGTCGCCTATGCCCACCAATACGGCATCGACAAGCCCGAGATCCTGGATTGGAAGTGGCCGTATGCGTAGTCGACTCGTTCGGCTGGTGTAGCCATTGGCACGTATAACCACGCAATAGATACCTCACAGCACGTGTACGAATTGCTCAGAACCGAAGCCATGAAGAAGGAAGACTTACGCAGAAGATGCTCAACAATTCTGCCACGGGAATTCATGTAGTCCCCACGGAATGGCGGCTGGCCCACCAACAAACGTGCGTTGTGAACGCATGCCGGGAGTAATTCGCTGTAGCCGAACTTCTGGTGGGCCTTTTTGCGCGAACTTCCAATTGATGTCGCCGCGCTCGCGATTCAGTTCCCTTTTGACAATGAATACCAACCAGAGGTACTCCTCCAGCCAAGATCGACGCCTATAGTACGGCTGTGCACGCGAGAGTATGTGTGCATCATTGTGGTCTCGCATCGCAAGATCCACCATGAACTTAGCTGAGAAAAGAAGTAGGCGCGCTTCAGCCGCAAAAAGGCACGTTATGGATACCGGTACTTATCGAAGATTGTCAATGCTCGTTCTCGCATTCGGAGTAAGTTGGCTCGCAGGGCTGATGGGATCAGGGCCTGTCCCTGCCTTTGCTCAGAGTCATCCCGCGCACTCGGGAAATACGGCTCATACGATCAAGGCCGCTGACATTGTCCGCGACCCGTCTGACCTTCCGCCACCGATAGGTGACCGCGCTCCCGCCGTGGTGAAGGTAACACTCACCTCCAAGGAACTCGTCGGTGCACTCGATCCCGCAAGCGGCACGACCTACCGCTATTGGACCTTCAATGGTAAGGTACCTGCACCATTCATCCGGGTGCGGCAGGGCGACACGATTGAAGTAACACTCGTGAACTCTAAAGACAGCACGATGGTCCATTCGCTCGACTTTCACGCGGCAATCGGGACAGGCGGAGGAGCCGCTCTGACGCAGGTTCCGCCGGGCCAGTCGAAGACCTTTACGTTTGTGGCCACGACCCCAGGGCTATTTGTTTACCACTGCGGCAGTCCCATGATCGCGCAACACATCGCCAATGGCATGTATGGGCTGATCCTAGTCGAGCCTCCCGGCGGACTGCCGCATGTCGATCACGAATACTACCTCATGCAGGGCGAGATCTACACGACAGCTCCAAAAGGCAAATCCGGCCTGCAGCAATTCAGCGCGGTGAACCTCATGGCGGAGACCCCACAGTACTACGTCTTCAACGGGGCCGTCGATGCTATTACAAAGGAATATCCGCTTCAGGCTAATGAAGGCGAAACCGTACGAATCTATTTCGGCAACGCTGGGCCGAACGCAACCGCGTCCGAACACATGGTGGGTGAGATTTTCACGCGCTTTTACCAACTCGGTTCACTGCTCTCGCCGCCGCTTGCGGGAATTCAGACGGCAACTGTCCCTCCGGGAGGTGCAGCGATCTTCGAGGTCAAGGCCAGCAACGCTGGGCAATTCACACTCATGGATCACGCGATCTCGCGAATGGAAAAGGGCAACATGGCCATTCTTCAGGTGAAGGGCCAGGAGAATACAGCCTTGATGCATGCGGGACCGGCCTCGCCCAGCAATGGAGAGCAGGAGATCAGCGGTGTCACTGCATCTGACGTGGACGAGGTGGATCACATCAAGCCATCATCAGCCGCTCTCTCCGTTCCCGAATCGGCAATGAACATGCCCGGCATGAACGACATGCCTTCCATGGCGAGTGCACCGCCGCCATTCAGCCTCAAGTCTGTTGGAGGGCTTTTGGGGTGTCTTGCGGAAGAGAACGACGGCAAAACCATGCTGAAGCTATGGCACTCGCAGAAGGTCTACCGGATGGAAGCACAGCCCTTCCTGTTTTCGCAAAATGCCGGCCGGTTCGTTCACGTAACAGGACATTTCGGAAGTGTGGTGGAAGTCGAGGATCCTCACGTACCGAGCTACGTCGTCGATACTGTGGACGCGATCATGCCCAATTGTTCTCCGAAGGTCACGTTTGCCGATATCAGGAAGGCGCTCGAGCCTCCGGTAGGACCAATTGGCGGAGAAGTAGGTATGGGCTCGATGTCGTTCATTCCCGCCATGATCACGATTAATGCCGGAGAACAGGTGGTCTGGAAGAACACCTCTACGTACTACCACAACGTGGTTGACGATCCCGAAAGAGCCATTAACCGCGTGGACGTCGGCTTTCCGTCCGGCGCCAGTGCCTTTGGGTCGGCCTTGTTGCAACCAGGTGGGACCTTTTATCACACCTTCGATAAGCCGGGAACGTATCACTACGTTTGCGTCGTACACGAGACTAGTGGGATGAGGGGGACGGTAATTGTGAGACCAGGTACATTACTTGCGTCAAGCAAGAAATGAAAGTGATCGGTCTCGTTGATGTCGCGTGCAAAATGGCACGGTCATTGATGAGGCCGAAACCGCACTGTCCTTCGATGTTTTTGCAGTCATCAGATCAGATGGCGTTGAACGGCATGCGTCACCGCCTCAACCGTCTTATGCCCCGTCTGTTTCATGATGACGAACTCCCGCACTCCGTTCATCGCCGCCTGGGTCACGCATCCGTCGCGAAGGGAGTGCCCGCCGAGCGGATCAACATTCATTCCGGCCCGAGCTGTAGCTCTCTTCAAGAGCTTTCCAATAGAGTCTTTGTGCAGGCCGCGCTGCGCGACATGTCCATAGCGGCCGACTGACCGGAAGACGGGACCGTCGGAAATTCCGGAAGCGGTGAGCCACTGCCGGAGAGAGCGGACCGGACACGTATCCTGACTGGCACCGAAGGGCAGACCCACTTCTCGTCCGGCGCCCTCCTGGTCTGTCTTCGATTTGCGGACGCTGACGACGACACCGTCCGCTGAGAACTTGAGGTCACATACATCAATGAAGGCAAGCTCCGAGCGGCGAAATCCGCCCGCGAATCCTACCAGAACGATTGCGGCGTCACGGAGTCCGATCAGGTCCTCGCGCTGGGCGGCGACGATCCGGCGGATGTCAGCTGAGAGGAGCGGGTCCTTTCCGTGCTGCGCAGTGCCTTTCGTGCGCCGGATTCCCTTGAGCGTCTCACCGACGACGAAGTGGCGGGTCGTGGCCGGCGAATTCGCAAAGCCTGCTGCCTGGTGCGCCTTGGTGATCGAGGTAAGGCGGCGTGTGATGGTGCCCGACGCCAATGTGGAGGCGCGGTCCGCAATGTAGAGGGCAACGGTCTCCGGCGTCGAAGGGAGAACTGTCAACTGGTGCTCGCTGCACCAGGACTCGAAGTCCCGCCAGTCGTTTCTGTAAGCCTTCAGTGTTGCGGGGGCCTTGGCTGCGGCAACGAAGGACTTTGCCTTCTGAATCAGTTCCTCAAGGCAGGATGGTTTCGGGGCGAGGGAACATGTATGAGTTTGCATGAACTTCCTTTCGGTAGAGAGGCAAAACGAGTGCCCTATTCCGGAAGATCGGAATCGAAGAATGGACATGGCGAGAAGCGCTCAGCGAGGTCAGGCTACGCGACTCGAGAGAAGCAGTAAGATGGGGTGCGGAGGCAAAGCCGATGCTGATCGTTCACGTGCATGTGCACGTCAAGCCTGAATTGGTCGCAGACTTCAGGCGGGCCACCATCGAGAATGCCCGCTCGAGTGTTCAGGAGCCCGGTATCGCACGCTTCGATGTTGTCGAGCAGCAGGACGATGCGACTCGGTTCGTGCTGATCGAGGTCTACCGCTCGAGGGAAGCAGCGGCCGCACATAAAGAGACGGCTCACTATGCGAAGTGGCGCGATGAGGTGGCAGACATGATGGCGGAGCCGCGTCATAGCGTGAAGTTCAACGATGTCTTTCCCGAACCCCAGGATTGGTAGAGCATGCGCTTCGAGTTTGCGACCGCAACCCGCATCATCTTCGGTGAGGGCATGGCTGCCACCCTCCCCGATCTGGCTCGTACCTTAGGCACACGACCGTTCATCGTGACCGGCGCAGCGAGAGAGCGAGCTTCAGCGCTCGTCTCGGCCCTCTCAGCTCAGACCTTGGCGGTGTCCGGCGAGCCGACGGTCGACCTGGTCCGCGAGGGCGCACGGCAGGCGCAGGAAGCCGCCTGCGATGTCGTGATTTCGATTGGCGGCGGCAGCGTAATCGATGCCGGCAAAGCGATTGCCATCATCGGCACCAACGGAGGCGAGCCGCTCGAGTTTCTCGAGATAGTGGGAAAAGGTCGCGCCATCACGGTCCCGCCTCTGCCATTCATTGCGGTTCCGACCACGGCCGGCACCGGCAGCGAAGTCACGCGTAATGCCGTGCTCGGATCGACCGAGCACCGTGTCAAAGCGAGTCTGCGAAGCCCACTGATGCTGCCGCGGGTCGCAGTGGTCGATCCCGAGCTGACATACGGGCTGCCGCCTGAAGTCACCGCATTTACTGGCCTCGACGCCCTGACGCAGCTCATCGAGCCGTATGTGAGCATACGAGCCAATCCGTTGGTCGATGCCATTTGTGTTGCCGGGATTGAGCGGATCGCAAGTGCGCTGCGATGCGCGTACCACAACGGCGCGGATCGGGATGCGCGACACGAAATGGCCTTGGCAAGCCTGTTCGGCGGCTTGGCACTGGCAAACGCCGGATTAGGTGTGGTGCATGGATTTGCGGCACCGCTCGGAGGCCAATGGAAGGCTCCGCACGGAGCGCTCTGCGCTGCGCTGTTGGCCCATGGCATGGCGGCCAACGTAGCTGGATTGCGCGCCCGTGCACCACAGCATCCAGCTCTCGAACGCTACACTGCCATCGCGCGTCTGCTTACCGGCCGGAGTGAAGCAAGCGTAGAGGATGGCATCGACTGGGTAAAAGCACTCTCCGAGGAACTCAGCATCCCTGCGCTGCGCACATGGGGAATCACCGAAGCTGATTTGCCGGGCGTAGCTGAGAAGGCGGCGAAAGCCAGCAGTATGCAAGCCAATCCACTGCCACTTACGGAGGAGGAGTTGATTGCGGTGGTTAGCGCCGCGCTGTAGGGACCGTCAACGACAAGCACCACTCGTTATCCACATCTACATTTGTTTGAGGGGACCGAAGGGCTCCTTCAAGCTGGCTGGAATGAGCAGCCCGGAGCACCTTGAAGGATGCGTGGTTTCATGAAAACCTCTGGATAGCTCTTGGCGACCGCGCCCCGAAAGTCTCGCGTTGATTCTCAAGGGATGATCAGGGCTGACCTCGGAGAACGGTCATTTTCAGACGGCAGAGACAAGCCTGCCCGGCGATGTGGGGCAGTGTTCAAAAAATGCTTATGACCTTACCAGACGTCTGCTGCGGTACCGCCCGTTAGTGAATGATAACGTCCTTTATCATTCACAATTCGGTGGATGGGAAAGGGGTTTAAGCAATTCTAGAACGTCGAAAGCAAACAACCCTGAGACGCGCCATTGCGCGTATGGCGTATTTCAGAATGAATCCTGGCCTAAAACACATGTGAAAAACTCGACAGGCCGAACTGAACCACTACATGTGTCAAGAAGGGGCGGAAGCTTCATGCTGTATGAGCGAGGGAGGTAGGCCCTCCGGAGACGTTTTGTACGAGGAGGCTTCAAACCGCCATATGCCATTTGCTAGGGGGTTTGCGAGCAGCATCCCGTTGATTCCGTCCGCTGACGTACCGCTGACAATGTCGACAAAGATCTCCGTGTCGGCGAGCGCCTCCCTTAAGCTATAACTCGTCGGCTTGGCAGACCCTCTATTCGCTACTGAGACCTCGTCGCGTACCGCAAGAAACAACTCTTGTGCCACGCCGTTTTTGTAAACCACCAGAGATTCTCCGTCGTACATCACGATGCCAAGGCGCGTTTCTCTTAATCGATGAATTTCACGCTCCTCCACTCCGATTACTTAGATTCCCAAGGCGCATCAGGGAATCCCCTGCGTCAAGAGAAGCCCTAAGTACTCAGACGGGTTCTCCGCCACAAAGAGGCGGCCGATGTCTACACACGAATAATCGGCCGGTCGCGTGTGAGTCCCAGGCGCGCATGACAGAAGTATTCAAAGCGGATGCCAAACGTGCGCCGCGTCTTCTCCCAGATTAGTCGGAATCGAGGACTGCGCGCCCATCGCATGAAAAGGATGGCCCAGCCCCGATTATCCGGATGTTCCCAAAAGTCGTTCAGCCGCAGGTCCAGGAACACATCTTCCATCAGCTGAATCAGCTCGAGTCCGATGCAAAGCTCCTCATCGGTCACTGCAGTAGGCGCGGTTTTTTGTTCGAGACTGATCAGCTCCTGCATGAATGAAAGCAAGCTAGAAGACGCGCGGAAATTTTCCCATATCTTCCCGAGGGCCTCACCGTGCTTCAGGAATGCCTCGCCGGAACATCCGGCGGGTGTGAGAACGTCGGCCATTCGCTCGGCGATCATGTGTGGATCGTCTCCAGGCAGGTTGCCTTTAAAGGAGGAGCGAACGATGTGCAAACCCAGCTTGCGGTAACTCTCAAACTGATATTCCGAGTAGAACTGGTTCGACGTGCTTTCGTGTGGGAACGAGGGATGCGAGCTCCGGTATTGCGCAATGCTAACGTCTTCGTCACCCGTCATCGACGCCTTGAGGTAGATGAGGCGCCCTATCTCGCCGCTGCAGTATTTGATCGTGCCAACAGCGCAATGTGCGAGGCTGTGCCCCTCTTTGCCAGGACGGATCGATTTTACGTCGATGTCGATCACGGCGCCGAAATCCGTTTCGCAGATGCGGATCATATTGCCCAGCCCGCCGAACTGTAACTGCTCATCGCACTCGGCATCGCAGGCAATGATCAGTTTGCAGCGCCGCCGGATCAGCTCGTAAATGGCCAGGTTCTCAAAATGTCCGCCATCCGAAACACTGAGGAAGTTTCGCTTTTCGTTAGCGATCCCGAGCAGTTCCATTACCAGGTAATAGAGGCTGAAACTCAGTCCTCTGCGGCGCCAGCGTGGCTGACCGGGATTCGGAAACCACCAGCCCAGGCGCACATTGAACATCGTAAGCAGAAAGGCCACCAGCGGCGAGGTGTTGTAACCCATGTTGGGGTTCACGGCCGCACCGGAAATGGATACTGCCTGGCCCAGGGGAACGCCGTCGGCAAAACTGCCGTTTGGGGACCAGGTGGGAGCATAACCGACTTTGGGACGATCAGAGCCGCAGCGCAGCGACGTGAGAGTGAATGAGGCGCTGTGGCGCGTGTTCAGAGTAAGGTCCGAACTGCCTCCGAGGTTGAGCGCGCAGTTGAGGATGGGAAGCGGGCCCCGGTACGGACCGCATTCCGCCGCCGGCGTGTTCAGGTTGGGCAAGTCGGCGCCGGGTGAATCGGTTCGGAATCGCGAGAGTCCCAGGTCATCTCTGAAATCAAACTTGGTGAAGGGGTTTGGCTTCCGAACGCCGGGGGTCCAGCGCGTGGCGCCCAGATAACAACGCACCAGCCGGTTCCGATAGAACTGGTTTAGACCGAAGATATTGATCTCAAACCAAAAGGAAAACAGCGAACCGATGCCGAAAGCGACACCGAAAGCAAGAAAGATCTCCCACAAACTGAGCTCCTTGCACAGCATGTGGATAACGGCCAATACTGAAGTTTCTGAAGCGAAGATCTCGAAAATCAGGATGTAGAGCAATGTTGAACCCAGCAGAAAGCTGCCGACGATGAAGAGGAACCCTCCGACCCTAGCCAGTGCCTCCAGCGCAGGGGAACTGGCGCTGTCACCTTCGCCCGCCGTCTTGTTGCTTTTGCCGGCGAGCAGGCCGCCAATCACGGTGCCGAGCCAGCTCAGGACGGCGGTCCACTTGATGCTCTTAACGGACAGTGAATAGTTTGTGCTGGCCCAGTTGTAGAAGTGCAGAACCAGCCACGGACCGAATACCGCAACTCCGCAGACAAAGACTCCGATTCCGGCGAAGATCCCCAGGCAGGTTCCGAGGCGCGTCCACCATTCCCGTCTCGCTTCGTCGGTGTTGCGCCCCGTAAACCCGATGAGAAGGAGAACGCAGACAGAAAAGGCGAACAGGACAAGCAAAGGACCGAAGACGAATCCCAGGCCGTTGGCAATATCGCACAAGCCGGACCATTTCCGAAACAAGAGGAAGATCCCGACCAGCTCAAGATAGAGCACAGATGTGCACCAGATGCTGATCCATATGGCATGCCAGCGATGGCGCCGCAGCGTAAACACGGTGATGACGTAGAAGCCAAAGAGCGCCGCCAGGAGGATACAGCGCCACGGACTCCATGCGGCTTTAAGCAGCTCTGAGTAGTGGTTCAGTCCCGCGAGAGAGGGCCACGCATTGAACGTTAAACGAGCCGTGGCCCAGAATTGCGAGGCTAGAGCGCACGCGCCAACCCAGCCCGGTATGACCACCAGCCACCAGACCCATCCCGACCGGCGGCTCTTGCCCCCGCCGGCATAAGAACTGGTTCCGTGCAAGTTGTATGAAATCGCAACGACGAGAATGCCCGCTGCAATTGCCATCACCCACGCAGCCCATGAATAGCCGAACAGCATGGCGCGATGTCCCGCGAGGAGGAAGACCCGGAGAGCCACCAGCGTTGACAACAGCAAGGCGAAGAGCCACGCCAGTCCCGTGAGCTGGATGAGAATGGCATTTCGGAACCAGCTAATGCCCATGTTCCAGGTATCGGCGCTAAGAATTCCCGAACGCGGTGCAAGATAGTTGGAGTGGGCGCGCAAGTGAGCGATCGAATCGCTCCAGTCTGTGAGACGGCCAAGCCAGTGCGCACTACGGCGAACATTCGCCACCAGCCACGAGCCGATAAAGCCGCCGCCTGAAACGGTCGACAGATAATCGACTTGGCGGAGAAGATCCAGTTCCTGAAGACCCTGTAAAACACCGAGGTTGAATGTGGCACTGCGAATTCCGCCTCCGGAAAAGGCAAGACCGATGAGATTAAAGGGACCCTTGCCAGTCGTGATCCTCTTGCTCCAGCCACTGTTTGTCGCGCTCGGCGGGCTCGGCGGCGGGTTCCCCTGACCGATGCCATCGGATAACTCAGTGCTCGAACCACCGCTGACTCCGAATGAGCGGATTACGCCTTCATCTGTCGCACTGGCCAACGCCCCCGGCTCACCTGGGCCCGGGGACACGATAGGACCAATTCCGTCACGCGGCCCGGCAGTCGCTTCCGGCGGCAGCGAGGGATCGCGAAAATGCCGCACTCTTCTCTGTCTCGCTATTTCGCCGAGCTCTTCGTTGAACACAGCCCGCCATCTTTCCGTGCCCAGCGGCAGATTATTCGTTTCGCCGGAATTTGCCTTGATTCGATCGTTCTCGCGCGTGATCGTGATCTCGACCGAATTCTGAATGAGATCGCACACATAGTCGAACACCGAACGCAGTGCCTCTTCAGCCTTTTCCAGTGTCTTGGAGCCATCCAGGTCGCGTGCGAGAATTAGGTGGAAGCGCAACAAATGAAGCCAGTTATCCTTGTGGTAAGTGACGGTCGCATTTGCCGACACATCGGCGCGCAGAAGACGCGCGATCCAATAGACATCGGCCAGTGCCAAGCGGGCAGCCATTGGATGTGTGACCAGCCACCCCTGTGGCGGGCGTTCATTCAGAGCCTGCTCTTCGACCGCTTCGGCTGACTGAATGAGTGCAGGCGCCTGCGGGTCAAGCGAAAGATAGAAGTTGCAGCGCGTCCTTGCCCACTCTGCCAACCCCTTGCTGATTTCTTCGAATCGTGCATTCTGTCTCTCTTCCGTCTCCGGACGCAGTCCGCGCAGCCACAGTTCATATTGCGATGGCTCCTGCAATTCATACTGAACGGGATCAAGCTGCGGCGGGTGGAAATCGTCGAGGAAGGACAGCGCTGTATCGACTGCAGTTCCCGGTTGGCGAGTGGTCAGTCTCGCGAACTCCTCGAACCGCTGCTGGGCGCCGAGCACTTCAGCCAACACAGGCGGCGGCACCAATGCAAAAGGGCGCACGTTGGCATCTGCGCATGAAGCCAGTTCTTCGCCCCCAGAGGATGACAGCACTTTCGCTCGGCAGGCAAGAAACCGTATGCCGAAAAACAGGTACGCGTTGACATAACGCAAAAATGCGTCCGAGCGAAACAGTATCCTGAGATTCGCTTGCGTTCGGTTGGGAAGATCCTCGTTAGGAAAACCCAGTTGCTCGCGGATCTCACGCAGAGTCAGGCTTCCGAGATCCTCGTCCAGTTGAGCACGCACCCGAATCATCCAGTCGTCATTGGGCGACTGAAAACCAGCTTCGTCGTGGGGGCGCAGCACCCGGCGGAGACAAGCCTCGAGGTCCGGCTCCCTGCCGATAATCAGACTGCCTTTGAGGTTCGGATTCTCTTTGAGATTCGCCAGTTCATCGATGACCGACCATCGATTGTCCGAATCCCCGGTGCTTCCATTCATGGGGGCCACCTCCGGGAATTGTTCTCTCGTCCTACCGTTGTTCCGATCTGGAAACAGACGCTCTCTCAGTAGTCGGCACGCAGAGATACGGCCGAACCTAGTCCTGGCTCGGAATTGTGACTTGGCACCGCACCAGAAACAGATTCGGACCAAGCTACTACTGAAAGACATCATTCCTCACGCGGTTGAAGGAGAACAGGGATCGCGAAGGAATGGAAATCGCTCGGACAGTTATTGAGCCCCCGATCGCGCAGAAAGTCAAGCCTTTTTTGTATTGAGAAGCAGATGGATGCCGACTCGCAGCGTCGGCCAGCAAGGTGTGATTCGAAGTAGAGACGCAGGACTTCGCGTAATTGACGCATGGGCAATCTCTTTTCTGGCAAGACGTTCTCCTTTGACTTCAGGAAAACATCCGCCTGGGATTACCAACGACGCCTGCTCAGGCCCTGGCCCACTTCACCGTTACGTTGCATGTGGGCCGCGATTACGGTGGTTCTGGGCCATCGTTCCATTTCATGTGGGCCGCGATTACGCCATGTGGGCCACGATTACGGTGAAACAAAAAATGCGGCCCACATCAGAACGGAATCCCGGCCCACATCACACCGGAATCAGTAGCCCACATCCAATGGAATCACCGGCCCACATCGACCGGAATACGCACCAGCTCATGCACAGCCTTGCGCCAGCTCTTAGCAATCAGTTGAGCGTTCTTAGTATTCTCGGAAACATCAGCGGAATCCCTCAGCCGAACCGAAAAAGCAATCTGCGCTGCCCCAACAACCGGATCGTCCATCGTTTCTCTCCCCAAAGTCCTACAGAGCCGAAAGAATGCTTGCAATGGCTGCGAAAATAACGGATGCTGCCGTCCACATGGCAGCTTTCGCGTTCAGCCGCGCCGATTCCGAAAACGCCGTCAGAGCGCCGCCGATCCATCCATCCTGGGAGTCCTCGTGCTCACCCGGTTCGACGGGTCCGCTCGCACCCGTCGGCCAAATCGGCTCTATTTCGACCTTGCTCGACAGAAACCAGTAGCTTGCCGCCACAATTCCTGTGGCCGATGCCAAAATCGCCATTGTGATGCTCGCGTACCTCACTTTACCCTCCCCACCTCCGCCAGCCACATGTTGCATTCGCGTATTTACGGTACGGTGGCGCCCTATTGCACCAAATCTAATTCAGTTTGCCAAGCCGCAAGTCGTGCTGTTTCCAACATCGTCGCACACAGCACTTGGTGGACTTCATAATGCGGCTTACTTGGCACGAGGTCGGCCTGCATCTGACGCAAATATTGCAGCACTTCGGCTTGCGTGTGGCGTGGCTGGCCGTTCTGAATTCGGATTTGCTCGCGTCGGCGCAACACATTCTGCTGGTCGACGTATTCGTTTTTGAATTCCCGAGTCCAGCGGTCTCTGAGATTGAGCAGGTGGTTGAGATTCTCCACCTTGGGTTGGTCAATTTCCTGCGCGGCAGTGCACGTTACTCTTCGTGACAACAAGTCATAGCCCAAGGTCAACGCCCCGTTGGCGGCGCGCAAGTAGGGGTGAAACCAATTAGCGAAACTTCCGCCATCGTGCACATCCTTCTCTCCTTTATTGGTAGTAGAATTGCACGTTCCGCAGGTCGGCAAAAGGTTATCACTGCACACACTAAACAACGGCACGCCACTCTGGGCTATCCAATGGTCTACTTCAGGGGACTCACCCAGTGGGCCGCCGCACAGTACGCAGACTTCGCGGGCGTTCGGATCTGGGTTCAGCCGGTGGGTGTCGCGAAATCCTTGTACAAAGGCAAGGTATGTTAGCCCGCCATCGGCGACCGGAGTGCCATTGGGTAGATAGGGGATTCCGCTAGCGCTATTCAAGCCTTTCTTGTAGAAGGCCTGCATGAGAACCTTGAACGCATTCCAGGACAGTGCAGGGATCGGGGGTTTTTCGGCTGGCCAATTTCCAGGAGTAGGCTGAAACTGAGCGGGGAGCGCGGAAACATCTTGTATCCAAGCACTCAGAAGGAATTTCCTCGGAGCAGACATGTTTGCAACATTCCTCGCACGATTTAGCAGTGCGATTTCCGATTCCGTTCTCTGCAAGAACTGCCATAGCCAATTGGCTTCGATCGCGCTAGGCGAGATCGGAGGCTGCAACCCATTTTGCGTGATGCTTTCCGCGTTTGTGGATGGCTGACACAGCCAAAGAGCAAAGCATTTCATCAGCCTTTGGCAGGCCGCTAACGCCGGAGTGCAAGGAATGCGATGGATCTCCTTAAGCACTTCTGCCTCGCCATGTATTCAACAATGTGCGCAACTCAGAGCGGTAAAACCCAGAGCCCATTCTTTCAATCAGGCGCTCAAGATCCGCCATCTCTTCCGGTGTACCGGTAGCGTGGCTTAGCTTGGCTTCGATGAACTGTTGAGCACGTTTGCCTATACTGTCGTCGGCTCCAAATACGTTCATCATCAATGCGCTGGGATCGGTCGCGAAGGTGTTCTCACTGACAGGTTGTACCCCTGAACCATTGGCGGCTCTCTGCACCATCACGATCTCGTCATTGAATACATCCGACAGCACAATGGCCGAATGCGTCGAAATCAGCACGTCATTTGCTGTGCTTCCGATCGCAGCGTCGATGATGTCGACAATCTCGCGCTTCCATTTGTCATTGAAGTGTGTCTCTGGTTCATCGAGCAGCAACAATGCGTCTTGTTGGGCGCTCAGCAGGTGGAAGAGGGCCATTCGTCCGAGCACCATTTGTTCGCCATCCGAAAGTTCTTCGTAACGCAAAACGCCGGCATCCTGAATTACGCCCTCGCTGTCCGGCAGAGGAGCGACCCGGCATCGCAGGCGCAAGAGCAAATCATCGAAGAGACCAGCTTGGTTGAGTTCCATCAAGCGGGCAAACAATTCGAAGGCTGTGGAGTCCTTGCCTCCAAGTAGAGTCCAAAGTGCCTCGCCTTGAGTGGTACAGGTGGCCAGGCTGTCGCGGGCAGCGCTGCGGAGCGTAACGTCCATGCCACTGAACATCCCTTTAAGGTCGAAAAACAGTGTCCGGCGTTGTTCTAGCGGATGCGGAGTGGCGATTACTTCGCCTGCGGACAGCCACCAGTCGTTGGCTGTCTCGCACAGTTTGCGATCCCAATTTGCTACTTGCAATCGGGTGCGGAACCCGACGGATACCAAGTGGTGCCAACTTCCTCGTTCCAACAATTCTTGTAGATCATTCTTCTCGTCGTCCCTAAGTATTCCCAAAAACTGCTCATACTCATCTGTTGAGGTCTTGAGAGATTGTGGTAAGGCCACGGCAAGGAGTGCGCACTTGAGCAAGGTGGCGTCCACGAGAATCGGACGTCGATAGGCTTCGGCAAGTGGCGCTTTTCGCTCTGAAGCAGAGAGTTCCACCTCGGTAGTCAGTTTACGCGCGGCTTGCAGTGCCGCCTCTTGGGCTGCTGTCCAGCCTGCTGGGCGCTCATCCCCAAATTCAATCTCGCTCTCGTCGCTCTCAAGCATGCCTAGGCCATCCTGATTGCGAGCCCAGATGGAGCGCCAAGGGCGTAATTCCCCCGTGGTATAGGCCAGAACTGCCGAAGGTAAGCCGATTAAAGGCGCTGTGCTGTTACGCACCGTCCAACTCCCGGGAGTAATCAAGGCCGTGAAGCCGGGATTATCTGGCTGCCCGTTCATGTTAAGGTGTTCAATGCATTTCTCGAACACTTCTTGGCGGTCTTGATCGTCGTACGCGAACCGCTCGTATACCCAAAAGCTCGCTCGGCTGCGATCCCCAGGACAGTGGAGCAGAAGCGTACGGTGATTCTTTGAACCGCGCGCGCCTAGTTCGTAGAACAACGTGACCGGAAAAGGAGGAACACGCATGTCTGCCAGCGCAAGGAACACCTCAGCGATGGCGCGCAACAGATTCGACTTGCCGCTACCATTTAAGCCAACCACAAACCGTATGGCGCAGTTGCGAGCCAATGGCGATCCGCTGGCAAAACGCACTTTGATTTCCGAGATTGGCGGGTAGTTCTGCAAGTAAAGGTAGCGCAGCCTCATGACTCGATCTCCGGCTGGGGCTCACCTCCCACACCCAGTGCGTTGCGCAATGCCGCCGCATCAGTTAGGCGTGTGAATTCCTCTTCCCTGAGCGGGCGGAACGCTTTGAGATATTCGCGCTCACCGGTTTCCTGGTTCTGCTTAGGCAAAGTCACTTTGGCGATGAGTCCCAGTGCAGAAAGTTGGCTTAGAGTGCGGCGAATGCGATTGTTTTGAGCTGGACCGAAAGGTTCTAATCGCTCTACGACCTCTGGGCTATCGCAAAAACGCGCAAAAATGTCTGGATCCTCAGCCAAAAGCGGTTGGTCCGCGTATGCACTGAACGCGTAAAACACTCCGAGCTGAAACTCGCTTAGTTCGTTCATGAGCCAAGCACGAGAAAATCTAAAGGGGACTTCCGAGCGTGGAGGGGTTGGTTCAACGCCCTGAAAGGAGGTCGCCATCTTGATACCACGCTCGCGCAGAAGATTATCGCGCGCATTCGCCGCTTCGGTAATGAATCGTCCCTGGTTGCGATCGATGTTCATCAGCGTCTTGCTGACGCACAGCTTGGAGTCGGCCACGTAGAGGAAGTCCGAGCGGCCGATAATGCCGCGCAGTGTCTGCCAGTTCTCTTCATGCAAGGTGTCGTCGGTCCGGTTGCCATCGTGCGCTTTGAACAGCACAGGGACTGCGCCGTCGTGCGTCACGGAAAGCTCGTAGACCAACTGCTTGAGATCGGGACGATGATCCTTGCTATACCAGCACGGCAGCGTAGATGACGGCCTTGATATAGCGCTCGGATGCCATGGCTACTCAAAACCGATATAGTCCCACGCCGCTTGCAGGAACGTGTTTACCTGCTCACGGGACCAGGGCTGGCCGCTCCAGAGCAGGTCCTTCAATTCGTTGATCTCACCCCATTCATTGCACGTTTCATTCGTCCGCGTTTCATTCCACAAATGCGCCAGCGCCCACCGGACATCCGCTTTCAGTTCGCTATGTCCAAACGCCTCGTTTGGAACATTCCAGACCAGGCACTCAATCAGGTAGGAGGAGATGGGAACTGCTGCGGCATAGCCCTCATCGGCCATCTCGTTGCGCAGTCGCTTGAGGATTCGGGTCACGGCTTTGAACCTACGCCCGGTCGCGTCATTCTTCTCCACCCCGTTGGCATAGTTCTGGCGCGGCCAGTTGACGATCACGCTGCCGCCATCTGGGCAGATCTGCGTCCCCGAGGCGAACCAGTTTAATGCTGAGTTCCCGTGGAAGCGCCGATGCTCGAAGGCCGGCACGACATCGGCGTCGATCCGGTAGGTGTTGGCATGGACATCAAACGCTTTCTTGCCGCGCGTCACCGATTCCTTGCCAAAGTACGCGATGAGGGCCGCCTGTACATCGTTCTTGAAGGCGGCATAAAGGTATGTGCCATCGACATATCCCAAGAGCGGGCCGTTCAGCCCTTGGCTCATCGAGTAATCGGGAAAGAATGCGCCGGTGTAAAGAACGCAGATGTCCACATCGCTATCCTGGCGGACATTCGTTCGGTTCGCATAGGAGCCCTGAGTGAACACCTCAATGCTCCTGGAGGCGAGGGCGGTGCTTGCCGAGATCGCCTTGCGGATGGCGCGCTCGGCGTTCTCGCACTTGGTCTGCTCGGTCAATCCGGGCGCTGCACCCCGGCTCGCGAAGGTCGCCTCCCAGTCGCGATACGGCTTTGCTCCACCGCTTCGCGCGATATTTGCGTTAAGGACTGCCATAAAGCCTCCAAAATCGGTCAGCAGCGATTCCTGAGCAAGTCCGCCCGGACCACTACCAATAGACAATACCGATACCGATGCACTATATACAGGCACCTTTTCATACCATAATAAGTAATCTTGACGTATGTGTCAAGGTAGTCTAGTGTGTCATGTGTGGCAGAGCGGTAGACATGACAGCGATTCCCCCCTTCGATCAGGATGGCCTCCTTCCTCCGGGCGATTACGAGATTTCCCTCGCGGATCTCCGGCAGTCGGTGCTTGTCAGGGGACCGGGGCCAGGGGGAAATTCGGCGTGGGATTCGACCTGGCGTGAGATGCTCGTCGAAAACCTCGAAATTCTCGCGCGGCAGCTATGGCAGGTCGGTATCCGTGACATCTACGCGGACGGATCGTTCGCCGAGGACAAGGACCATCCCAATGACATAGACGGGTATTTCGTGTGCGACCTGAAAGACCTGATCACCGGCGAATTGACCCGCAAGCTCAATCTGCTGGACCCATACAAAGTCTGGACCTGGGACCCCGCTTCACGCAGGCCATACCCGGGATACCCCAAGAAGCAACTGCCTATGTGGCATCAGTACCGCGTCGAACTGTATCCGCATGTGCCGGGGCTGGGCGTAGGCAGCGGGATTCTCGACAAATATGGGAACGAACTGGAATTCCCCTCAGCCTTTCGCCAGTGCCGTCGAAACGGCAAGCCGAGGGGTATCGTCAAAATCAACTATGGAGGATAGCCATGATTCGCAACGAGACTGAGTACCAGGAAGCATCGGCCCGGCTCGCAGATGAGCGAAACCGGCTCACCGAGCATCGGGCGCGGCTGAAGGAAACCGGCCTTTCCGACGAGGAGATTAAGCGAGTCATCGATCCGATGGAGTCGTTTCACCTTCAGCTTAAGGAAGAGGTCGAGAGCTATGAGCGTCTCAAGCGGGGTGAATTCGAGGAGCTGGAGAACCTGCGCGGCCTCGGGCATCTGCTCATCTCGATTCGCATTGCCCAGGGGATGTCCCAGCGCGAGCTGGCGAGGCGCCTCGATGTGCATGAGTCGCAAGTCTCCCGTGATGAGCGAAATGAGTATTTTGGGATCACGCTGGAGCGCGCCATTAAGGTCCTGGACGCGCTGAACGTGCGGCTGCACACGAAGGTGGAGATCGAGCCGCAGCGGGAAATGGCATACGCCTGAACGTGGACAGGGCTGGCCTATGCCTCTTGATTGAAGCCACAATGACCAGTATCAGAAGGAGGACCTCGTGGCCAATCGTCCAGGTTTGCTCATACCATCGTCGGGAAACAGCGCGGGCGCGCAAGATCCCATCGCCCCAAATAGGCCCGGTCCCAACAGTCGTGTAGAAATCTGGCTATCGTTCTTGCGGGCAAACGTCATGTCGTTCTTTCGTTATTTCGCCCTTTCACGCTTTAAAGCAGAAAATGCCTCATAGAAAATCTGAACACCCCCGGACATCTGATCCGCACTGAGACATTGAAAGGGTAAGCCAGCGTCGTTGATGAAGCACAGCCATGTACCAGTGCCCGGGAAAAAACGTTTCTCGGGCGCTTGGCTGAATGCACGAACATGAGAGACTGGGCCGGCTCTCTTGTTCCATGCCCCGGCGACGACTCTCCAGCTGATATCAGCGACCGTGGCACGGTGCGCTTCCGTTAGACTGACTGGCCATCAGCAGACCCAATTCAGCGTTGCAGTCAGTCGTCCGTACAGCCCGCTTCCGATGGGCCGTCGGTGTGCCGAAAAGTTGATAAACTCAACGCGGTCGACGTCTGCTTCTGGAAACCTTGCGAGATGCCGACTTCTTGTTACTGATCTTGCCGATGTGCCCGATCATTGGGCTCAGCCTTGGCGCATGTCAGCATTTCATTACCGTTGCAGGACCTGCTTCATCAAACCCAAAGTGCAGGTTTGCAGGGCTACGGCGATATTGCTTATCGGATCATGCTCTTGAAAGTGAGATTCTGAAGTTTGGAATGAAGGGGGGAACCCATGACAACGTCCCGCAGAAGTTTCTTCAAAGCAGCCGCCGGATTAGCGGCGGCCAGGGCGGTCCGCGGCGCAGGCCTCCCAGCGAGCGACATTCCCATAGCCTCGGGGCCGTATTCACCGGATGGGTCGTTCGAATCGTTCCAATGCCCAGAGTGGTTTCGGGACGCGAAGTTCGGAATCTGGGCGCATTGGGGGCCAAGCTCCGCGATTGGCGACGGCGATTGGTATGCCCGTAACATGTACATGGAGGGCAGCCCGCAATATGAGTACCATTTGAAGACGTATGGTCATCCCTCGAAGTTTGGGTATAAAGACACGATTCCGCTATGGAAAGCGGAAGCGTTTGCCCCTGCTGCGCTCATTCAACGCTATTCCGCGGCCGGCGCCAAGTACTTCGTCAGCATGGGCGTCCATTGCGACAACTTCGACCTTTGGAACTCGCGAGGCCACCGCTGGAACTCGGTGAAGATGGGGCCGAAGCGAGACATAGTAGGCGAGTGGCGGCAGGCAGCGCGCGAAGCCGGCCTCCGCTTCGGAGTCAGCGAGCACGTCTGGGCGAGCTACAACTGGTGGACCACCAACAAAGGCGCCGACAAGCAGGGCCAATACGCCGGAGTCCATTACGATGGTACAGACCTTGCCAACTACGACTTGTATTTCCCGCCGCACGCGCCTGGCGGCGAACCCTGGGCCGAGCAGGGCAACGAAAGCGAAGCATGGAAACGCGAATGGTTCCTGCGCGCTCAAGACCTGATTGATCAGCACCAGCCGGACTTGTACTACGAAGATGGTCCGATTCCGTTCGGCCGCTGGGGCCGGTCATTAGTCGCCCACTACTACAACCAAAGCCTTCGCTGGCACAAGGGAAGCCTGGACGTGGTTTATACCGCGAAACAGCGCAGCGAATGCGTGACAGGTGCATGCACGCTGGACGTCGAGCGCGGGGTCGTGGACGACATTGAACTTCACCCTTTCCAGACTGACACGTGCATCGGAGACTGGCATTACAAGCGGGGCGCCACCTACAAGCGACCGAAGACCGTACTCGATCTTCTGGTCGATGTTGTTAGCCGTAACGGCAATCTCCTTCTGAACATCCCACTGCCGGCAAGTGGCATGCCCGACGATGAGGAACTCAGAATTCTGGATGACATTACCGCGTGGATGAAGGTGAATTCGGAAGGGATCTACGCAACGCGGCCATGGAAGGTGTATGGGGAGGGTCCGGGAATTAAGAAGACAGAATCCGGTGGCGGCATGAACGGCACCCCGGAACACTTTAACGAGAATAAGCGTACGGATCTGACGGGCGCCGACATTCGGTTCACCACAAAAGGCGGCGTGTTGTATGCGTTCGCAATGGGCCACAACGCGACCGAAACACGAATTGTCTCCCTGGCACCCTCACACGGGCTTGAGCACCGCAAGGTCAGCCACGTCGAATTGCTGGGTCTTCCCGAGAGGCTGCGATGGAAGCAGACAGACGACGGGCTAATCATCGCCTCGCCCAGCACGTGGCCCAGCGAGCACGCAGTCACGTTCAAGATACAGTTTGCTTGAGATATCGCACCCGTGCGCATCTCGGCGTTAAGGGATTCGCCTAGTCCGAAATGGATGGATAGGAGTTGGAACGAAGCAGCCGGCGCGGACCGATAGCTCCCGGAAAACTACTTTATCTTGGCCAGTCCGCCGTGCGACCACCGCTCGCCGTATCCCTGAAGCCGCCTCTCTGCAAACACCCTCATCGCACCCACTCGAAGGCACGGGTTCCGATATATCAGGAAGGGCGATGGCGAGCGCCCGAAAAAGTCGATTGGTTGACTTAACGTTCATAATGATGTACGTTAAACCTATTAACGACCATAAGTACGGACACTAAATATGAGAACCAGCAGATCATCCGTGGTATTGCCCATACCGGTCAAGAACGCGCTGCGAAAGCTCGGCCGCGACATTCGTGACGCCCGGCGGCGGCGGCGCATTCCGGCGGCTATCGCGGCGCAGCGCGCGTCGATAAGCCGCACCACCCTGGTCAAGATTGAAAAGGGCGATCCCGGTGTCGCGATCGGGATATACGCCACGATCCTTTTTGTACTGGGCATGGCGGACCGCCTGGCCGATCTGGTCGCTCCGAATAACGACCCGGTGGGCCTGCAGCTCGAAGAGGAACATCTGCCGCAACGCATCCGTGTTGCGCGCAAGCAGAAACACACGAAGGATAAGTGATGGACAAGGAAACCCTTGTATACGTGGACCTGGACGGCGTTCCCCATCTGATGGGGCGCCTGTGGGCCCGCGTCCGCAAGAACAAGGAAAGCGCCACCTTCGAATACGACGAGGGCTGGCTGCAGCATCCCGCGCGGTTCTCGCTGGAGCCGGCGCTGCAGTTGGGTCCCGGCCCGTTTCACACGCCGGCAGATACGCCGATGTTCGGCGCCATCGGCGACTCGGCGCCGGACCGGTGGGGACGCGCTCTGATGCGCCGCATGGAACGACGCCGCGCAGAACGCGAGGGGACGGCGCCGCGCACGCTTCAGGAGATCGACTTTCTGCTGCTCGTGGATGACGAGGCGCGACAGGGCGCGCTGCGCTTTGCTGAACATGAGGGCGGCTCGTTCCTGCGCGAGGAGGGAGTCAAACGTATCCCGCCATTTGTCGAGCTGCCGAAACTCCTTTCCGCAGCGGAACACGTCATGGAGGACAAGGACACCGAGGAGGATCTGCGCCTGCTGTTCGCGCCAGGATCATCGCTCGGCGGCGCGCGCCCGAAGGCCTCTGTCATTGAAAAGGACGGCCATCTCGCGATTGCGAAATTCCCGCGCAAGGACGATGAAATCAACACAGTGTTATGGGAAGCGGTCGCCCTTGCGCTGGCAACAAAAGCCGGCATCGCCGTGCCGGAAAGCCGCATCGAGACCATATCCAAAAAACCCGTGCTTCTGGTGCGGCGCTTTGACCGTGAAGGCAAGCAGCGAATTCCGTTTCTCTCCGCCATGAGCATGCTGGGGTCAAAAGACAACGAAGGCCGGAGCTATCTGGAAATTGTCGACGCGCTGCGTCAGCACGGGGCCGCGCCGAAAGCCGACATGGAGGCGCTCTGGCGGCGGCTGGTGTTCAATATTCTGATTTCCAACACGGACGACCATTTGCGCAATCACGGCTTTCTCTATGCGGGGCAGGAGGGCTGGCGTCTCTCGCCAGCCTATGACCTTAACCCCGTGCCGACCGACATCAAGCCGCGCATCCTCAGCACGGCGATCAACGAGGATGACAACACGGCGTCTCTCGCTCTGGCCCTGGAAGTTGCGGGGTATTTCGAACTGGACGACGGCAAGGCCCGCGATATTGCAAAACAGGTCGGCAATGTCGTCTCGAAGTGGCGCGAAGAAGCCGTGCGGCGCGGCCTCGGTAAAACCGAGATCGACCGCATGGCTTCAGCGTTCGAGCATGAGGATCTGAAAATGGCGCAGCGCAAACAATGAGTGAGAGTGGGCGTCGAGAGCGTGAAATCTCTATCACTGGATGCCACCAGCTCCTCGGCTCGTCGGGCCTGTAAAACCGCCCAGTCGGACCTGACGTAATCCGGCTCACGTCAGATCCTGCTGGCCGACTACCCACTTATAACCATGGTCATTCGTTGGCTTCGATGGTCTTCTGCGACAGATTTGACCTGATAACCGGTTTCGCTTGGCGGGATTATCCCATAAATGGGATAAATAACAACACGAAAGCTTGTGCCGGATGACAATCCTCTCTTCTGGATTGGATCGTCGCTCAAGGACATTACTCGATTTCCATCGGAGTTCAGGCTTCTGTTGGCTTCGCTCTCCGTGCGGCTCAATACGACGGAAAGCATCCGTCGCCGAAACCGTGGAACGGCGAAGGGCCCGGAATTCTGGAGATCGTCAAAGACCATGACGGAGACACGTACAGGGCGCTCTACACCGTTCGTTTCACAAATGCCATCTATGTTCTACACGCCTTTCAGAAGAGGTCAGCGCATGGAATTGCAACCCCACAATCCGACGTCGTTTTGGTTAAGGAGCGTTTGAAGTTGGCGCAGAGGGATTACGAGGAGAGGTATGGCTAAGGGTGTCCAAAAGCAAATCATTCGCAGCAGCGGCAACGTCTTTGCTGATATGAGACTTCCGGATGCGGCGGAACTCGATACGAAGGCCCGGCTCGGAGCCGCCCTCAACCTGATTGTCGAACGGCAGAGGCTCACGCAGGTTGAGGTTGCGACAGCGCTCGGCATCAACCAGCCGAAGGTCTCCGCCCTACTGAATTACAAACTGGAAGGCTTTTCCGTCGAGCGCTTGATGCACTTCCTCGTGGCACTCGGGCAAGACATAGAGATCGTCATCAAGTCCAAGCCAAACTCCCGCTCTGCCCGCATTGCCGTCAAAGCGGCCTGATTTCGGGTTCACCTGCAACAGGGATGATGCGGCCTCCATTGCAACTCATCCTGTGGCGGGATTCCGCTGTTCTGGGTGGCGGCATAACCGTGTAACGGGTGCGTTCGCACAGTCCAGAGAGTGATTACTTCCGAAATGCCGACCAACCATTCAGAACCCTAAAGTTCACGCCATACGCCCGCAGCAGAACAAGTCGGGGCAACTTTGGGGGTGATTTCGCGTAGGTAGCCTAGGCGTGTTCCCGCTTCTCTTTGCTCAAGACATTACCCATGTCAACCTAGGCTAACTGCCCCGGTCGAAAGCTAATGTCTCAGGTCATTCTCTATGGCCGGTTTTGAAGTGATAACGTATGCCCGCCTTTGGGTGATCGCCGAGGGTGAGCCACGTTTCCTTTGAAACCATAAAGAAGTATTTGGGCTGAAAGCAACGCTTCAGGAATGTAGTGGATGACTCCATCGATCTCGAGCCTGGCAGTTCGTGAACCAGGATCGCAATTTCTCCATTTTATGCACGTTTGGTTTTTCCGTAAGAGGTGGATCGTAGGCCCCTAACTTGGCGCCAGTTGCAAGCATTCAAGGAGTTACTCCTGAAAAACGCCGTAATGCCAGGCCATCCCGTAATTCTGGATGCATCTTACAGATGCCATGACACTAGCCGACTTGCAGGACCTATCCCACGATGGGGTTTTTCAACAAATTGAATGTAAGAGAGTCGTACTCCTCTTCTAGGATGTTGGCTGCATCTCACTAGATTCGATTCACGGATCGCTTTGTGCTCTCAAAGCCAAAGTGGCGATCCGGTTCTACTGCGAAGTCGTCTACTAAACCGACTGCAGCGGTTCACGAAAGGGCTGTTGAAGGATCCGTGAGTTGAAGAGCTTGTATTGAGGAATTCGCAGGCTGCAGAAAAGGAAAGCCTCCCCTTGACAACTATGGTAAGAAGTTCTAATTTCTATTTACCCATCGATGTCTAGGGTAAGGAGATTATGGCAAAGAATGATCTGCGGGGCGCGCTCGATCTACTCATTCTGAAATCCATCGCTCAGCTTGGCTCCATGCACGGCTATGGCATTGCCATGCACATTGAACGCGTATCGGACGAATTGCTCAATGTGGAAGAAGGCTCGCTCTATCCCGCGCTTCATCGCATGGAGCAAAACGGCTGGGTCCGCGCAGAATGGGCAGTGACCGAGGCCAGCCGCAAGGCAAAGTACTACGCCCTCACCGCCGCGGGCAAAAAGCAATTGGCCCTGCGCGAAAAGAACTGGGAGCAAGTCGTCAAAGGTGTTCAGGCAATTCTGCGCTTTGCATGAGGTGATGCATGGGAATCTTTCGTCGCATTTGGGCACTTGGCAATCGCTCCAGTCTCTGCCGCGAGAATCAGGACGAACTGCGCGAGCACATGCAGATGCGCATCGACGCCAACATCAGCAGAGGCATGAGCCCAGAAATAGCAACCCGCGAAGCCCGCCTGCGCTTCGGCAACCCAGCCGTATTCAAGGAAAAAGTGGAAGCTGAAGACGCGGCCCCGGGCCTCGACAGTCTTTTTCGCGATGCACGCTATGCCCTGCGGGGATTCGCGAAGAGCCCGGGCTTTACCCTCGTGGCCATCCTCACTCTCAGCCTCGGGATCGGCGCCAACACTGCGGTCTTTCAATTGGTGGACGCCGTTCGCCTGCGCAGCCTGCCTATCACCGCGCCCGGCGAGCTTGCCGAGGTGCGCATCGCAGGTGGCAATCGCGGCTTTGGCGTCAAGAGCGGTCAGTTCGCTGAGTTCACGATTCCTATGTGGCAAGAGGTTCGCCGCCACCACGACCCGTTTTCTGGCGTCTTCGACTGGCGTTCGACGCACATGATGGTCGGCAAACAGAGTGATGCCAAGCAGGTCAATGCCATCGAAGTCTCAGGCGAATTCTTCAACGTGCTGGGCGTAGCTCCGTGGCAGGGCCGCCTTATCGAACCGCAGGATGAATCGAGTTGCGAGATTTCCAAGGTGGTCGTCAGCTATGCCTTCTGGAAGTCGCACCTGGGCAGCCAACCCATCACGCCGAACACCACCATGGCCGCCGAAGATCGCCTCGTCCAGGTGCTCGGAGTCACGCCTCCATCCTTCTTTGGACTCTCCGTCGGTGACCGGTTCGATGTTGCCTATCCCACCTGCACGCCGCCTAATCCGCGTCGCGAGAATTTCATTGTCAATGTCATGGGTCGTCTCAAACCGGGATGGACCATAGACCGTGCGTCTGCGTATTTCAATGCCTTGAGCGGAGGCATCTTCCAGAGCACCGCGCCCATCGGTTACAGCGCGGATGCTTTGAAGACCTACATGTCCTTCCGTCTTGGCGTCTATCCGGCCGGCGCCGGCGTCAGCGCTTTACGCAATGCGTATGATTCCTCTCTGCAATTGCTCCTCGCCATCACCGGCCTGGTGTTGCTGATAGCCTGCGCCAATCTCGCCAACCTTATGCTCGCCCGCGCCACCACGCGCCAGCGCGAGATGGCCATCCGCATTGCTCTCGGAGCCTCGCGCGGCCGCCGGCTGCGCCAAGTGCTGATCGAAAGCGGCCTACTTGCCTTCACCGGCGCGGCGCTGGGGGTTGCTATCGCGCAGCCGCTGAGCCGCCTATTGGTTGCGTCGCTCAACACCAGCCAGAGCTCCATCCAACTCTCCATCGATCCCGATTGGCGCGTGCTGGTCTTCGCCGCCTGCGTCGCTGTGCTCACGGCCATGATCTTCGGCAGCATGCCTGCTCTGCGCGGCACCAAAGCCGATCCCAACACCGCTCTCAAGTCCGGCGTGCGCGGAACGCTCGGCAGCCGCGAGCGTTTTTCGGTGCAGCGCTTCCTGGTCGTCACCCAGGTAGCGGTATCGATGGTGCTGCTCGTCGGTGCGCTCTTGTTTGTGCGAAGTTATCGCAACCTGATGACCGTCGACCCCGGAATGCGCGAAAGCGGAATCACCATCGGGTACTTCGGCTTTGGAAGCCTCAAAATCACACCTGAAAACGAAGCCGAGTTCAAACGCCAGCTTGTCGACCTCGTTCGCAGCGTTCCGGGCGTCGAGAACGCCGGCAGCACAACCTTGGCGCCGATGAGCGATGGCAGTTGGGAACACAATATTCAATTGGGTACACTGCAGGGCGCCTCCAAATTCACCTACGCCAGCCCCAGCTTCTTCGCCACCATGGGCATTCCCCTGCTCACCGGTCGCAACTCTTCTGAGGAAGATACAAACAGTTCCCCGTTCGTGCTCATCGTCAACCAGGCTTTTATCCGCAGATATCTCGGCGGCGCAGCACCCATTGGCCAGCCGGTGCACGTATTGCCCGAACCTCAATATCCCGAGCGCACTTACCGCATCATCGGAACCATTCCCGACACGAAGTACAACAACTTGCGCGACGCGACGCCGCCCATGGCCTTCGCGCCCGCCGCGCAGTTTCCCGTCACGGCGCAAGGACCCGGTGTGGGGATCATGATTTCGACAAACGCCGGCGCGGCAACTATCGACGATGTGCGCAAAACCCTCGTCGCCAGGTATCCCAACATGATTATGCAGTTCTTTGACTTCCAGCAAGGCATCCGCGACCACCTGGTGGGCGACCGTATGATGGCCATGCTTGCCGGCTTCTTCGGCGCGCTCGCTGCCCTGCTCGTCGTCGTCGGCCTTTACGGAGTGCTTTCCTTCTTCATCACCCGCCGCCAGAACGAGATTGGCATTCGCATCGCGCTCGGCGCAGGACGTCGGCAGGTGATCGGGCTTGTCATGCGCGACACTGCTGCCATGCTGCTGGTTGGCGTCATCTTCGGCACTATTCTTGCTTTGCTCGCTGGAAGAGCTGCAAGCTCGATGCTGTTCGGCCTGAAGGCCTACGACACTGCGACGTTCGCGTTCGCTCTTTTTCTGCTTGCAGCAGTTGCGACCCTGGCAAGTTGGTTGCCGGCGCTGAAGGCATCACGCCTTGATCCGGTGGCAGCTTTGCGCGCTGAGTGAAGGGGCGTGTGGACCACGATCGGCCCAGCCCCTTGTTGGTCCGTGACCCGGAAGCCCGTCTGCTGCACACGCATGTTTGGCTTGGAGCGCGACACTTTCACCGAGATGCATAGCCGCCCTCTTTTATTTCCAGCATTGGCAACGGGACTGTATTGGGAAACGCCTATTGCTACGGGGATTACCTGGAATCCGAGTTGAGCTGCTTGCCTGCGAAGCCTATATTGGGCATTCGGTATAGGCTTCCTTTGTGCTCAACAGGTGGAAGACTATACGTGCAAGCTTGTGGGCCGTGGCCGTGATCGCCTGAGGCCTGCCGAGTTTGCGAGTGATGCGGCGGAAGAATTCCCCCAGATAGTCCTTCGCGTGGTGGAGTGATTGAGCCCCCATGCGCAGGGCCGTCGCTACGCGGCTTCGGACGCGTCGGCTCTTGGTGAACAGCACCTTGCCGTCGCTGATTTTCTTCTCAGGACAGAGCCCTAGCCAGGATGCGAAAGCAGAGGCATTTCGGAACCGTGAGACATCCGTACCGATCTCGCACAGGATCGTTTGAGCGGTCAGGGCACTGATGCTTGGCACGTTCGTGAGGTCTACCCCAAAGACTCGGTATAGTTCACCTCGAAGATCGAATGTTCTCGGCTCGTAGTGGCGTGCATAATGGGCCGTGGCTTTAGTTGGTGGTGGCGTCGTTGGCTGTGCTGTTGCGGCCGTCTCCAATTCTGCAAGCTGCAGTTGAATCTCCTGATCAGCTTCAAGAACCAGCTGCTGATAATAGCGAAACGCCGCCAAGGACTGGCGAAGTGCGAACAGATGCTCTGGGCGGTAATCGCCTTCGAGTGACTTCGCTATGACGTCCTCGCTGCTTTTCACGCCGCCGTGACAGAGCCGCGCCAGAATAAGAGGGTTCCGTTCACCTGCAAGGATCGCGTCCAGGATCCTCAGACCACTTACTCCGGTAATGTCGTTCAGGACGCGATGAATCTGAAGGTTCATCTGGTCCAAAGCCTTCTGCATGTGCAAGACGTGCTCAGCGGCCATTTGAATCAGGCTGGCGCGATGTCGCCAGAGAGATCGCATGGCACAGATGAATCCAGGCGGCCGGAAACTGGCACGGAGCAGGCCAGCCGAGTGCAGGTACTGGAGCCACTGGCAATCTGAGACATCGGTCTTCCGACCAGGCACATTCTTCACGTGCTGTGCATTGACGAGGTAAACTTCGAGACCGCGTGCTTCCAGGATCTGATAAATCGGAATCCAGTAGACGCTGGTAGACTCCATCGCGACAGAATGAATCCCGCACTGTTCAAGCCAGTCGGCCAGCGCTTGCAGATCGCGAGTGAACGTAGGGAAACTGCGGACGGGGTGGGGATCTCGATCAGCGCTGACGGCGACGAACAACTCGCTTGCACCTACATCGATTCCCGCGGCATCCGGATGCAGGATAGGTAGAGTGTCACATCTTCTCTTGCTCTTCTTGGCCATTTGCTCCTCCGATCACGCCGGTCGGATGCCCGGGGCGCGGGCACAGAGCAAACTCCCAATCGAGATCGTAGCCGGAAACCGACATACGTCATCACACGTCTGTACGCAACCCCAGACCCACGCTTTACGGTCGGGCTCGGAACCAGGCACCAATGTCGGCGCGGGCTGTAGCTGTCATCCGACCGGCTCCACCATCATCGCTCGACTCGCGTTCCTTTGCATCCTGTCTGGCCAAGGGCGGCCAGTTGCACGCTGTGAGGTACTAATACCGGCTTTCAGGTTGGTTCGTCGGCTAATGTGATCGTCCTGCCGCTAAAAAACCTGCGGCGGCTAGGAACATTTTGACAAAGAACTGCGTAAACCTCTTCTATGGACATTGCATAGGAGTGGATGATATCTTCTTTGCAGTATCCATAGGAGCAGGCATGGCAGCGGACAAATCCGAGGTTTTACAGGGAACGCTGGATCTGATGATCCTCAAGACCCTGCAGGCTTTAGGCCCATTGCATGGTTTTGGCATTGCGCGGCGCATTGAGCAGTTAAGCGAAGACGTACTGACGTTGAACGAGGGCACGGTGTACACGTCGCTTCTGCGCTTGCAGCAGAAGAACTGGATCATAAGTGAGTGGGGCGTCTCGGAGAACAACCGGCGCGCGCGGTTTTACAGCATCACCAAGCGCGGGATGAAACAGCTTGCCGTCGAGACCGAGAACTGGGAACGCATTTCGGCGGTGATTGGCCATGTGCTGGCCCTTGAGGCAAAGGTTTAAATATGTCTGATCGCGCGCTGACATTCCTGGCAAAGCTGAAAGCACTGTTTGCGCAACGGAAGGCGGACAGTGTTCTTGACGACGAGATGCGTTTGCATCTGGAGATGCTTGCGGAAAAGTTTGAGCGCGAGGGCATGGGCGCGAAGGAAGCGGCGAGGGCATCGCGGCGGCAGTTTGGCGATACAACTCTACTGAAACAGCGACAGAGAGAATTGAGGACAACGATGTTCTTTGCGAATGTGTGGCGGGATGTGCGGTATGGTGCGCGGCAGTTGCTGAAGACACCCGTATTCACGATTGTGTGCGTACTTACATTGTCGCTTGGAGTAGGCGCGAATACAGCCGTATTTAGCGTGATGCATGCAGTGCTTATTAAGATGCTGCCGGTCCAGGACGCTTCGCATGTTTTCTATCTACACACCTCCGGCTACCCTGACGGCGCCTCCCAGACCGGCGATCCAAGCACGTCGTTTTCATACCCGGTGTACAGAGCATTGCGTGAGCAGGCTGGATTGCAGGATGTCATGGCTTTCATTCCCATGTCTTGGAGTGGCAAGACCCCGGTGCGGGTTGGCACGGTACCGGAGGAGGCTGCGGGCGACATGGTGAGTGGTAACTACTTCAGCGGGCTGGGAGTGGGTATGAAGATGGGCCGCGGCTTTGTTCAAAAGGACGAGGATGACCATGCGCCTGTGACTGTGATCAGCCATGGCTTCTGGGTCAGCCACTATGGGAGCAGTCGCGATGTAGTTGGAAAGACGCTGTACATCAAGTCGTTTCCATTCACGATTGTCGGCGTTGCAATGAACGGATTTGAAGGTACTGAGGGAAGCCTGCCTTCGGACTTCTGGATTCCGCTGCAGAGCAGGCCAGAGTTCAATGCCTGGGGTGCACCGGCAGAGCAAGGCATGTACCTGACACGGCTAAACCTCTGGGATATGAAACTGATGGTCCGCACAGCATCCGGGGTGAGCCACGAACAGGCGTTGGCGAAGGCGCAGGGAATTTTTGAACGAGTAGCGTATACAGGCATTCGACAGAAGCATGCGGGAGATGAAACGTACCATCTTTCGTTCAATGAAGCCAAGCAGTTTGACGGCCAGGGAGATGCCTTTGCGCGCTCCTTGAAGATGTTGATGGCGATGGTGGGACTGGTTCTGCTGATCGCGATGAGCAACGTGGTCATGCTGCTCATGGCACGGAATTCGACTCGCCAGAGAGAATTCAGTTTGCGACTTGCACTCGGCGCAGGGCGTAAGGAGATTGCGCGGCAGTTACTCACGGAGAGCCTTTTGCTCGTTGCACTTGGCGGTGCTGCGGCATGGATCTTCGCACTGGGCGCGACACGCGCTCTGGGTTCGTGGGCGCAAATTGAATCGAACCTGCAGCCGGATGGCTTGGTGTTGTGGTTCACGTTGAGTGTGCTGCTTCTGCTTGCGCTGGTATTTGGGTTGGCGCCGTTGCGCGCGGCTATGTCGAGTGGGCCTGAGATGGTGGTGCGTAGTTCCGCTACAGTGTCACAGGCAAGTTCGCAGAAGGTGCGCGCAGGCAATGCGGTCATCGTGACGCAGATTGCCATGTGCGTGGTGTTGCTGGTGTGTGCGGGGTTGCTATTAGGTACGTTGCGCAACCTGTTGAAGACTCCTCTTGGACAGAAGCCGGAAGGCTTGCTGGTTTTCGGTATAAATCCACAGAATGTACATGGCAAGGAGGAGAGTATTGCCTTCTTTGTCGCATTGCAGCAAAGGCTGCGAACGATCCCAGGAGTGGAGAGCGTTTCGATGGCTAGCGAACGACCTGGTTCTGGGTGGTCCAGCAACGACAGTGGTGTGCTCGTGGATGGGCACAAACCGAATGGACTAGAGCCGGGACAGGCAAGCTACAGAAAGAACACGGTAGGCGCGGACTACTTTCGCACGATGGGTGTACAGGTTGTGCAGGGAAGAGATTTTTCCGATGCCGATTCTGGGTCCGCCCCCAGAGTTTTGATCGTGAATGAAACCTTCGCAAAGAAGTATGTAGGCACGTTGAATGCGGTAGGCCACGTACTCAGTGACCCAACGGGGCACGAGACTGTACGCATTGTGGGTGTGGTAAAAGACCACAAGTACACCAGCATCACTGAAGAGGCGATGCCGATGCTATGGACCGTGTTCACGCAGGAGGGCGCGGTGAATCAGCTCAATATCGAGATGCGTGTGCCGGGGAAACCGATGGCGATGTTGCCGACGGTGCGTAAGGTGATCACACAGATTGATCCCGACATGCCGTTGCTGGAGCCGATGACGCAGAGCGCGATTTTTGAGCAGTCCATAGCACAACAGGCTCTCTTTGCCCGCCTCGCGGGCTGCTTCGGTGTGCTGGCCGTGGTGCTGATTGCGACAGGTTTGTACGGAACGCTTGCGTATCGTGTGAGCCGCCGCAGTGCGGAGATCGGTGTGCGCATGGCACTGGGCGCGCAACGCCTACAGGTCGTATGGATGGTATTACGCGGAAGCCTCGTGCTGACGGCGACCGGGGTGGCAATAGGGATTCCGCTGGCTATGGCCGCTGGCAGGGGACTGGAGAGTTCGTTGTACGGAATGAAGTCTCTCGATGTTGCGAGCTATATGTTCGCGATTCTTGGTGTTGCACTCGTAGCTCTATTAGCAAGCGCGGTACCGGCAGGCCGCGCAGCAAGAGTGGATCCCTTAAGTGCGTTGCGCTTAGAGTAGATGCAGTTTGAGTCGAGAGTGTCCGAATTGCCAAGAGGATTTCTGAATCCGCACTACCGAGGAGCATTCGCGTCATATAGATAATGAAAAACGCCCATGTGACATGTTTATCGGTAGGCTGATCCGGCATCAGCATCCTCGAAAGGCTGTTTGGGGACCAATCCAGGTTAGGTTCAAGCATTTGCCTGGTTGTCGTTGGGCACGGTGGGCCGCGAAATGTGCCGTGCGTTTAGCGCGTTGCGAATGATTTCCCCTTCCGGGTGCTGGTAGACCATGGCGCTTCTTACGTCACCGTGGCCCATTGCGTTCATAACCGCTTTCAGATTTCCGGTCTTTGCCAACACGAAGCTGCCGAAGTCGTGGCGCGCACAGTAGAGGACGAGTTCGCGGGGCAGCCCCGCGGCTTGCCTCGCACGCGCCCATTGCCGGTACACCATCCCTTCCCCAATGTGCTTTCCCTTATAACGCGACATCCACACCCAGCCCTCGCTCCGTCCCTCACAGCGCGCCTCGAGAGTCTGCTTCACGCGGCTGCTCATCGGGATGAACCGGCGGCCGGACTCCGTCTTGCTGTCCGGCGTGAAGATCGTCCCGGCATCGAAGTCCACGTTCTCCACCCGCATGCAGTAGAGTTCGCGGGCGTTGCGCATTCCGGTGTCGCGCATCACCACGATGATGTCCTTCAGCGGCTGTTCGGCCACCGCTGACAGCCTCCTTTCCGCTTCGTCGTTGAGGCGGAGCGACCGCCCGCGTTCCTTGAAGAGCGCAAAGTCGGGAACCTCAAAGATCATCCTGTGCTCCTTGGCTTTGGAATACATCCTCCGCAACGTCCGGAGCGCGTTGTTGCCGTTCGAGGCCGATCCGGGGAACAGCAGCTTTTCGACCTCGTCTTTGGTGATCTGGTTCATGCGCATTCCGGCGATCTTCGTCTGCTCCAGTAGTCGCCAGCCGTTTTTGTAATAGCGGCGGCTGTCGGCCTCGAGCCTTCCTGTTTCCACCCATTGAAGGAAATCCTTCGAGTATTCACGAAGCGTGGGTGGCTTCCTGTCGAGCGGGTCGCTGCCCTTGATAGTGGCAGCGAGTTTGAGAGCGGCAGCCTTTTGCGCTCTCGTTTCGTTGCTCTCCTTGGTCGACCCGCGGTAGCGCTCGCCGCGCACCGTGAAGTCATACCAGTAATACTTCGATTTGTTCTTTCTGAACAGTTTCACGAGATCACCCCCAAGCAGCCCGCACGGAAGCAACTCGTGTGTTCCGCCGAACGGATCCGCGCGGAACAACAACATCGTACATCAGCTTGACTTCGATCCCAATCCAGTCAGAGAGCACCCCTACGCATTGCCAACGCTCAAACGCTGCGGCGGTGGTTCAGTGCTGCCGGCAGCTTCGTCAATAACGGCGCCATAGTTTGTCGCGTAAATTGGCTTTTTGGGCAGCTTTGGCTCGAGCCCGATCGGCCATAACTATATACAGGATGACAAGTGTCCGACATGGCGACTATTCAGCCATGTGGCTCAAGTGGTGTCGTCGGTGAGGGCATTGGCGATGATGCACTCATTTAGAACTGAATGGGGCGCCATCAGGTTCCCAATTGTCTGGGCTAAGATCCACCAGCAGGCATTTCTTCTTCATTGGACAAGATCCGATGCCAATGGATCCAAAACTATAGCGTCTTCATAAATCCGATTGGTCAGCATTCCCCGTTTGCTGCCCTCTAGGGCCACGGTCTTCTTTTCTTCGGTCGTGTTTACATACAGAGTGCGGCCATCTACTGATCGGGCGTAAACACCTTCTGGAGTGGAAGGCCCAGCTTGAATGCCTGCAAGGCGAAGAACGCGTTGGAGTACGGAACCGATGGTGTAAGAGTTGGACTCGGTCGCCAGGTAGAGGGCATTGCCTTTACCAAATCTATTGATCGTGATTGCCGGGCTATGATCCGGAACATTTGTGAAGCGAGCGAGCACCGTTGCCGTGGAGGGCTCGAGAACCTCATATCGATGTAAGTTGGTAGAGATTGACTTGCCATCCAGATCGATTTTCAACGCCGTCGAATCATAGAAAGCATTTGTCTTCAGCCCGAAGACATCGCTCAGCCTGCCGGGCAGCGGCGTGTCGAACCATCGCCCATGCTCATCCACTTTGGCTGAGAATGCTGTCATTAGTACCGTGCCGCCATTGCTTACGTATTCCCGCAGTGCCGTTGCGCTCGCCACATCCATCACATAATCAGCTGGTACGACAACCAGTTTGTAGGGTGAAAGGCTCTCATGCCCGATGTTGATGATGGCGGTATCGAGATTGGCACGGAAGAATGGCTCAAAGGCGCCTTGCACCTGCTCGGTGTAGGGAGGCTTGAAGTATTGCAGCGTTGTATTGGACGGGCCGTTGGGGTGAGATGCGACGAAAGAATCGAACGAGTAGGCGATGGCCACTTCAGGATGGGTATAGCGCGGGAACCCGTATTTCGCAAGCTGTTTGAACTCCGCGCCAATACGTGCAAACTCATCCACTTTCCACGACGGAGTTCCGTCGTGGTCCACCAACCCAAAGAGCGCCTGTTCCTCTCCTCCCTGGTGACTGTTGAACGTCCAGGCAAGAATCCCCTGGGCTCCCATCATGAGTCCAAGGTAGGCGTACATGCGGCTCCGGCCGGGTGTTCCGTAGTACCCTCCGCCGCCCGCAGTAAATTCGTTGAACCAGATCGGGGTTGGTAAATCTCCCTTGGTCATGAGCGCGCCGAAAGCACCGCTGATGGGGTCTCCAGGATAGAAGCCTTCGGCGCCGAAGGATACATACGATTTGTACGTGCTGAGATAGTCGAAGCCTCTCCTGCCCGCCGTATCCCATAGATTTGAGATGGATGGAATTTCCGGCATGTTGCGGCGACGGATTGCGTCGAGTTCCTCGAGGCGCGCTACGGTTACGTCAGACCAGTAGCGATGCAAGTCCAGGTAGCGTTCCGACGGTCCGGGCCCATCCGCCAGCGGCAGATCGACATCTTCAAAGCTGTTCAACCGGCGAGACCACCTCTGTGTTGCCCAAGCCTTGTTTAGTTCATCAATGGTTCCGTACTTCTTCTTCAGCCATGCGATGAACAGCTGCCGGTCGGCCTCCGAATACGATATGAAGCCGTTTCCGATCTCATTGTCATAACCTACGGCGATGACCGCGGGATGATGCGCATAGCGCTCGGTGAGGGCGTCGGCCATGATGCTGACCTCGCGGACGTAATTCGGGTCGCTGATGTCGTCCATATAGCGTTCCGCGGGAGGCAGGCGCGTGCCGTTCTGCGCGACGATGTCAACGCCTGGATATGCGCGATGCAGCCAAATGGGAGCGGGCAAGCCCGGAATGTCCAGAATCACTCGGATTCCGGCCGCATGCATCTTGTCTATGACGCTGTCGAACCACTCGAAAGTGAACTTGCCCTGCGATGGCTCGAAGGAATCCCACGACAGGTCGCCCATACGCACGACATTAAAGCCGGCGCGCTTCATGATGGCGATATCCCGGTCGATCTGCTCGGGTGAGCGGTCGATGGGCTGATAACACGTACCTACAAAAAGCTGCCCTGGACCGGGCCAGGTTGGGTGCGCAGACGCGTCCTCCGCGGCCGGTGCGGGGTGTGAGAGCCCAACAGAGATAATAGCCAGCAGCAGGGCGAAGAAGTACACATTGCGATTGACGTAGATTGTTCGATGCATCCTCTCGCTCATCTGCTCCCCTTCGTTAGTGATACGCCGCAGATCGATCACTTGGCTGCCGGGTTACGAACCAGCCTCACCAGGACAATATCGTTGCTGTTCATCGGGAAAGTGACATCAATAGTGCCGTCGGCGGCGCTGCGCACGACCTTATCCGTCTCCGGAAGATCGCGCGTGAGGTCGTTCAAATGCACGATCTGCGCTTCAGTCAGTTTCGGGGGAGAACCAAGTTCAATGTAGGCCGTGTAAGCATCGTTCGAATGAAACCCGGTGCGGTGCACTTCCAGGTGATACGTGGAATTTGTCGCAACGTGTGTCAGACGCAGATGCACAGGCGCGACTGGATGCGATGGAATCACCTTTGTATAGAAGGAGCGATTGCTGACTTTCTGTTCCGGCTGTTCGAAGTCCCAGATTACAGCCGTCACGTTTCCATCCTTTGTGGACAACATCGCCTGCGGATCGTTCGTTGCAAGGCTGTTTCCGTCAAGCGCATGCAGATACTTGTATGCGAAGTACGCCGGCTTGCGGATCCCTTGAGGATTCAGCAATCCAAATCCGCCTTGAAAGGGAGCGGTCGGTGGCCCGGGTTCTTCGAACAGGTCGGTGTACGTCCAGTAGCTCATGCCCTGCACCAACCCCTGGCTGGCTTTCAGCTTGTTGAGGATATAGGGCGCGCTGATGTAGGAGTCGTGCACGGAATCGCGTGGCGTATAGCTGGTGCTCCACTCAGTGAAATAGAGCGGAAGGCCAGGAAAAGCTGATGCTGAAATCTCCTCGCGCACGTGGCGCAGGTCGCCGATGATTGCGTCTGGAGAAGGATCGAGCTTGGTATCGCTCTTTCCGTTCTCGTCCAGAAATCCTCCCTGGACGCCGTAAGTATGCGTCGTCACGAAATCGACTGGAGTGCCGCTGAGCTTGACATGCGCCAGGAATTCGGGGACCCATGCTGCGCCGGCGGTACTGGGGCCGCCGACGCGCAAGTTGGGATCGACAATTTTGATTGTCTTGGCGGTCAGATCATAGAGCTCGAAATATGCCTTCTGGTCGCTGCCCTCCCAGAAGCCGGACAAGTTCGGCTCGTTCCACACCTCGAAGTACCAGGCGCGTACTTCGTCTTTGCCATACTTGCTTTCAACGTGCCGGACAAAAGCGTCCACGAGGTTGCGCCAGCCATCTGGCTTCGGGTGCGATGTATTCCCGTGCCAATAGAAGATGCTATTCTCGGACGTTGCCAGCGCTTTCGGAGTAAAGCCGAGTTCGATAAACGGCTTGATGTGGCGCGCCAGCAGGTCGTCGTAGAGCTGGTCGATCTTGGCCCAGTCGTACACCGTCTTTCCATCTTCGTCACGGACCGTTCCCAGAACATCATGGAAGATGCCATGGAATCGTATGTAGCGAAAACCGAGTTCGCCGGTGACAAGTTTGAGCTGCGCCTGGCTGTCATCTCGAATCAACGTTCCGGGATAATCGGAGCCGACTGAAAGGTCAAAGAAGCGATCAACCGGACCGCGTGTGTCTTTCACGTCGGCTGCGACATGACGCAACGAGTTCTGATTCGCCTGTGCGGAAGCGAGTGAGACCGCAAGAAACCCAAGCACGACAATACACAGGCGCCGCATGAAAAAATGAAGCATGGATTGGTCCATCTCCGGAGCTTGAAGTTGTGATTTCGACAATCGACGTGATATTAGCATCTGTTCCCGCAGCGTTCCGGTCAGGCTTCCAGACATCGGCTGAGCGACCAGCGAGCCACGGTCTTTTCGCTTACGCCAATGTCACTTTGAGCACGGCGGCATAATCAACCGCTGGTTTATAGAGCTTTGGAAGCTCCACCCGCAGAGCATCGTCCTGCTGCTTCCAGCTGATTTTCTGGTCGGTTCCCAGAAGTTCGAGCTTGCCGATTCTCCCAGGCTTTGTTGCCGCTGAGAGTCCCAGAGCTTGCACAGCGAACGATTCTGTCGGCCAGCCTAGCAGCAGTGCGTAGATTAGAGTAATCGCCTTATTGCGCGTGAATCGGATATCTTTTTCTCCCAGTTTGTTCACGCTCTCACCCTGGAAGGACCCCGCCTTTACGCTATTGGGGCCTTCACCGTAAACCTTCCACGGCCGAGTTTCATAGATCGACTCGCCATTGGTCTGCATCCATGCTGTGATGCCGTCGAGCACCGCGATTTCCTTGCTGTCAATGGTTCCGTCGGGCCTGCCGGGAACATTCAGGATAAACGTGCCGTTCTTGCTCACAGTGTCAATCAACCAGTGGATCACATCGCGCGGGGGCAGATACCCGCCGTATTCCCCCGGCTTCTCGTAGAGAAAGCGAAGATAATGCCAGGCGCCGATGCAGGTCTCAGATTGCCAGGGATGCTTCATGATCTCGGCAGTCAGCCCCCGTTCATAATCAGCGACAACCGCTTTGGCCAGCCGGGCCGGAACATCCTTGACGTTCAGGACGGCTTCCATCTTGCCATTCGTCTTCACGCTCTTGTTGTAGAAGTACGCGCCGATATTCAATCCGGCCCAGCCGAGCGGCAGCAGCGAATCATCGAAATAAAGCAAGTCGGGATTGTGCTGGTCGATGAGATCGCGGGTCCGGTCGTAGAAGTTCTTCACATAGGATGTGTCGGGCAGGGAGCCAGCCGGGTGCTTCACGCCGTAGAGTCGCTGGGGATCGAGCCCTTGCCACCACTGATCCTTTCCATCTGGCTGCGTGAGATGGCCATCATACGGAACGCCAGTCCGCGGGCCGGACTTGTCAGCGCCATGCGAAGGCTGGAACCACCACCAGTTGCGCGCCTGATGCACCGTCACACCGAACCGTAGCCCCTGCCTCCGCGCCGCCGCAGCCCATGTGCCGATCACATCACGGTGCGGACCGATGGCAGCGGCATTCCAAGGCTGATGCTTCGAGTCCCACGCGTCGAAGCTGTCATGGTGATTGGCCAGAGCGACAAATATTTTCGCGCCTGCATTTTTGTAGCGTGCAATCAACTCGTCCGGGTCCCAGTTCAGCAGGGTCCACTGTGCACAAAGGTCCTTGTATCCGAATCGCGATGGCGGACCGAAATGTTCAAGTTGATATTTGTACTGGCGCTGGTCCTCGATATACATATTGCGCGCATACCAGTCCCCGGCTTCGGCAACGCACTGCGGACTCCAGTGAGCCCAAATGCCGAACTTGGCATCCTGATACCAATCCGGTGCTTCGTACTCAAGCAACGAATCCCATTTGGGTTTGAACGGACCATCGCCAGCGAGATCGGGGATTGGCGACCTTAAGGGCACATCATCCCAAAGCCCACCGGCGACGGATTGCGCAACCGGGTTGTAGTTCCATGCCGGCGGCTGCCATGCGACCTCCTCAAGGCGTTCCTCGATGATTTTTCCATCGCTGACCTTGTAGAAGACTCTCTTCTCCGGCGGCTGAGCGCAAAACTGAGCGTAGTCCTGCGTGTATTGGTTGAACCCACTCGGCAATCCAGGCTGGCTCTCCTGGGCAGTTCGCCCAGCTGATGGCAAAGCTTTCGATGCCGCAGCGATCGCAAGTAGTTTGCAGAAATCCCGTCTTTGCACGAATTCCCCTCTATCCCTGAGCGGGATTCAATGTAGCCCTTTATTCCGGCAAGGCAACTTGGCCTTCGATATGAAACTTTCCGGTCACCGCTGGCGCTGCTGTGTCCGGCTGGCCTCCGCCGATGCTGATGGTGTAATCACCTTGAGCGATGATTGGATTTCCGTCCTCGGTCACGATGCCCAGGTCGCGGTCCTTCAAGTCGAAATGAACCTTCTGGCTCGCGCCCGGTTCAAGATGAACACGCTGGAATCCGCGAAGAGCTACGAGCGGCGCACCCTTCACAGCAGGGAATTTGAGATAGGCCTGTACAACCTCATCTCCCGCAACTTTGCCCGTGTTGGTGATCGTCACATCGGCACTCACAGGCTGCCCAGCTGGCACCGCCTGCACCGGAACATTGAGGTCGCTATATTTGAAGGTCGTGTAGCTGAGGCCGTAGCCAAACGGATAAAGAGGCTTGTCGTTGAAATAGCGGTAGGTTCGGTTGGCCATGCCGAAGTCCTCGAAATTTGGCAACTGGCTGACGCCGGTATAGAACGTAACCGGCAGCCGACCCGCAGGATTATTCTTTCCGCTCAGCGTTTCGGCCACTGCCGCTCCGCCTTCTTCTCCCGGGTACCATGCTTCGAGGATGGCGTTGGCATGCTCGTTGATCCAATTGACGGCGAGGGCACTGCCATTCAGGAGAACCACGGCGAGCGGTTTGCCGGTGGCAGCCACAGCTTCCACCAAGTCTTCTTCCGGCTGGGGCAGATCGATGCTGGTCCGATCTCCGCCCAGGAATCCCGGTTCACTCACCGGCATTTCTTCGCCTTCGAGCTGACTTGTGATTCCCACCACGGCAATCACGGCATCGGCATTCTTCGCCGCGGCAATGGCTTCTGGCGAAGGAGCGCCGTTGTACCTGGCCCAGATCAGTTCGGCATGGGGTTTACTATTTCTGGTTCCGTAGGAGATCTCGAGCGCGACCTTGTGTCCCTTTTCGAGGTGGACGCGGCCCACGCCCGATGAGAGTCCTCGCGTGCCACCGCCGAACGCCGTCGCTACCTGCTTGCCATCAACCGCAAGCCTTCCGAATCCTTCGCAGCGAATGCCGAGAAGAAAGTCCCCTGATTCCGTGGGTGTCAGGAATCCTGACCACTGTGCCCCAAACGTCTTCTTTCCGGCAACTTCTGCTGGCAGGTTATTTTCGGTGAGTTCGACATTCGTTTCCGTACGGCTGACGAGCGGTTTGGTATTCGTTTCCCCAGCCCCCGGTCCCCGCCGCATTCCTTCGTTGTAGTCAGCCTTAAGGCCGGGCTTGCCATCCGGAGTAGTAAGCAGGCCGTCCGGCACAAGGGTTCCATCAGTGCGCAGGAACTGGGTTCCGGGGACGAATGTGATCGTCACGTTGGGAAACTCAGTCCGCAGACCGTCGAGGATGGAGACGATATGCGTGGGCTGACCAGCATAGTTTCCGATCAGCGGCCGGGTCTGGTCGGCCAGCGGGCCTATGACGGCGATCTTTTTGATCCCCGGCTTAATGGGAAGCAGACCGTCGTTCTTTAGCAGGACCATGGTCTCATTCGCGAGTTTGCGTGCGTGGGCGCGATGTTCGGCGCTGTCGAGTTCCTTCTCGTCGATCTTGGTGAAGGGAACCATGTCAGGCGGGTCGAACATGCCGAGCTTGATGCGCGCGGTGAACAGGCGGATGAGCGCCGTGTCCAGTGTGCTTTCAGGCAGGTATCCCTGTTGTACAGCGTCGATATAGGCCTTTTCGACGGGCTCTCCAAATCTTGAGGTAAAGGTGACGCACTCGTTATCCATGCCCCTGATTACTGAAATAGCCGCGCCTTGTGCCTGGGTTGAGCGGTAACGATGATTGGCTGCCACGTCGCGAACCGCGTCGCAGTCTGAAACCACATACCCCTGAAATCCCCACTTGCCGCGTAACTGGTCCTGGAGCAGGTACTGGCTTGCGCATGCGGGCTCGCCATTGATTGCGTTGTACGCGCACATCACAGAGCCGGCTTTGCCTTCCACGATGGCAGCGCGGAATGCTGGCTCGTAGGTGTCGACCTGATCGTGCTTGCTCACGTCCACATCGGCAAAGTGTCGGGTGGGCTCCGGCCCGCTATGTACGGCATAGTGTTTCGGGGTTGCTATGCCGAGGTAATACTTCGGATTGTCGCCCTGCAATCCGGTCACGTAGGCAACTCCCATGCGGCCGGTAAGGAACGGGTCTTCGCCGTAGGTTTCCTGACCGCGACCCCAGCGCGGATCGCGAAAGATGTTCAGATTCGGCGACCAGAAATCGAGGCCCCCCATGATGCCGGTGTGTCCCTCGCGCGCATTTTGCACGTGCTTGATGCGCCCCTCGATGCCAATCTGGGCTGCCATGGTGTGAATTCCCGGCGCATCAAAAGTCGCAGCCAGGCCGATGGGCTCGGGATACTCGGTTACGCCATCGTTGATGACGCCGTGAAGGGCCTCGCTCCACCATTGGTATGCGGGAACGTTGAGCCGTGGCACTGCCGCGGAGTTGTTCTGCATTTGCGTAGCCTTCTCCGCGAGAGTCATTCGGCGCACCAGGTCGGCAGCCCTCTGTTCAGGCGTCAAATTGGTGTCCAGATACCCAGGAGACGCCGCACCTTGGGCAACCGCAGTCTGTACGGTCAAGACAAAGAGAAGCGTTCCAGCTCCCAGGACAAATCTCTGCATCATCTGCGTCATGTATCTGCTCATGTGAACCTCTGTTATCGCGCGGAAGTGGCCGGTTGCGTTGGCGCCTGGAACAGTCGCGGCGCGAAATCTTTCAAATCGCGACGCCACGTCTGCCATTCGTGATCGGTACCCGGCGACTCGTAAAACACGTGCTGGATCTTCCCTTCGTCGAGGGACCCGTGCAGATTCTCGAGTCCGGACTTCATCCGTTCCGGCTCATTCGTTCCCACGCCAATCCAGAGCAGATGCACTCGGCCCGCGAATGCGGTAGGATCGGCCATCGCGCCGTGGAAAGCTGTCTTCGTGTCCAATTTGTTATTGCCCATCATGAACACATTGGCCGCTCCGCTGAATCCACCGATGTATGAGAACAAGTCGAGATGATCGAATGTGACCTGGAAAGTCTGCATGCCACCCATCGAAAGCCCCGCCATGGCGCGGTGATCGCGATTGGGAATTGTCCGGAACGTCTTGTCGATGAACGGAATCAGCACCGGCGTCATATCGTCTTCGAACGCACCCATCCGCTCCTGCATCACCTTCATGAATTCCGGCGAGCCGAATGGCTTTCCAGTCAGGTCAGGGACTACGTATCCTGCGCGGCTGGCATATCCATTGGCCATCACAATGATCATCGGTTTTGTGCTGCCGCTCGCGATCAGGTTATCGAGAATGAAGTTTGCCTTACCTTGCCGGATCCACCCGGATTCGTCCTCGCCGCCGCCGTGCTGAAGATAGAGCACCGGATATCGAGTCTTCGTCTGCGCGTCATAATCCGGCGGCAGGTAAACGAATGCGTGCCGCCACGTGTCCGTCACGCTGGAGTGATACCAGATCTCGCGCACCTGCCCGTGCGGAACATCCTTGGGCTGGTAAAAGTCCACTCCCGCCTCAGGTACCTCGACCGCGCTCGCCCATTTGCTTCCGCCGAAGTAGGCAGTACTTCCAGGGTCGCTCACCTCCGCGCCATCTACGATCACTGTGTAGTAGTGAAGTCCAGGAGCCATTGACGGCGTCGTGAACATCCAGAAACCGTCCGCCTGCTTTTCCATGTCCACCTTCGGACCACTCCAGAAATTAAGCTTCACCTTCGTCGCGTCAGGCGCTTTAAACCGAATCTGCACGCGCGAGTTGCCGTCCACCTTCGGATACTGCGCATCCAGAACGTTCGATGTTGCGGGCTTGAAATCACCCGGCTCCTGCGCAAAACAGAAGCTCGCTGCCAGTAGCATCACGAATCCAATTACTTTCAAAACGCACCTCCGCGCAAACGTTTACCGAGACAGAGCCGGCTTGGAACCGGATCAGTCTGCAAACATCAACCATCGGCATGTTAAATCCGTCATCCTAGAAAAATAAAGCGATTTATTTGGCTTGTTCGCTCTGGCTTGTGCTGTGTATATTCGAGGGTTCCGGAACGGAATACGAGAACGGCGGCTGTAAATCTCGTGCCTCGAATTCCGACGGCTCAACGGAGGCAGAGTCTTTGGCGCGTCGTGTTCTTGCAGTTTTCTGTCTGCTTGTTTTCTCTTCGGTTGCGCCGTTGTTGGCTGCCGACAACATTGTTCATCTCTCTGTCGATGCGTCGAAGCCGGGTCCGAAGATCGATCGCAACCTCTTCGGCCAGTTCGCCGAGAATCTCGGCCATGGCCTCTACGAAGGCATCTGGGTCGGCCCCGACTCATCTATTCCGAATACCCGTGGAATCCGCAACGACGTCGTTGCTGCGCTCAAGGAACTCAAGGTGCCGAACGTCCGCTGGCCCGGCGGCTGTTTCGCCGACCAGTATCACTGGCGCAAGGGAGTCGGCCCTCGAGATAAGCGACCCGCAACCGTGAACTCCGCCTGGGGCGACGTCATCGATACGAATGTCTTCGGCACCGATGAGTTTATGGACTTCATCCAGCAGATTGGCAGCACACCCTACGTGTCCATCAATGTCGGCTCAGGAACGACCGAGGAGGCAGCCGAGTGGCTGGAGTACATGACCGCCGCCGCGCCGACGGCTCTTGCCAAAGAGCGAGCCGCCAATGGCCATCCTGAGCCTTATAAGGTCGGCTTTCTCGGCATCGGCAACGAAAGCTGGGATTGTGGCGGCGCGATGACGCCCGACTATTACGTGAGCTTGATGAAGGTGTACAGCCGCTTCGTGCTGAATATGAACCCTGCGCAACGCAGCAAGGACCAGATGCTGAAGATCGCGGTGGGTCCTGGCACGCCTGACACCGAGTGGACTGAATCAGTGATGAAAGCGTGGAAGAAGCACACCTGGGCGTGGGATATCAACGGCGTCTCGCTTCACTGGTATACGGTTCCCAATGGCTGGCCACCCTCGACCTCCTCGGAGAAGTTCGGGCTGGACGACTACGTCAAAACCATCAAATCCACCCTCTTCATGGATGAGTTCCTGCGCAAGCAGGAGGTCGTCATGGATCAGTACGATCCGGAGAAGAAGGTCACGTTGAGCGTGGATGAGTGGGGAGCGTGGCACGCGCCATTGCCCGGCTCCAATCCGGCATTTCTCGTCCAACAGAACAGCGTTCGCGACGCGATCCTGGCCGCGCTCAACTTGAACATCTTCGCCCGTCACGCCGATCGCGTGCGCATGGCTAACATTGCGCAGATGATCAACGTGCTCCAGGCGATGATCCTCACCGACAAAGAGAAGCTAGTCTTGACACCTACCTATTACGTTTTCAAGATGTACGTTCCGTTTCAGGACGCGACGTTCATGCCGGTGGTCTTCGACGCGGGCACCTACACGCACGGCGGCGTGTCCCTGCCGCGCGTTGACGCCATTGCCGCAAAAGGCGCGGATGGACAGCTGTTGCTTGAGATCACCAACCTCGACGCGGAAGACCCCGCCACCATCAATGCTGACCTCGCAGGAATAACGGCAAAGTCGGCCAAGGCGGAGACGTTGACGGGAGCCGCAGTGGACAGTATCAACACCTTCGAATCGCCGAATGCAATTGTTCCGAAGCCGACTGCAGTGAAACTTCAGAACGGCAAGCTCTCACTCACCGTAGCGCCCCGATCCGTGACTGTCATCTCGATTGAGCCATACTAACGCGCCGCCTGAAGGCATCGGCATTTCGCTCCATCCAAATATGAGGAGAAAACGAACCATGCACCAATTCCAAAAGCTCGCGAAAACGCTTTCTCTGCGCGCGGCATTGTGTCTCCTGGTTCTGTCGACGCTGCCCTGTACTTCTTCGTCTCAGGCTCGCATTGTGAACGCAACGATCGATACTTCGAAGACAGGCGCTCCCATTTCGAAGAACACCTATGGTCAGTTCCTGGAGCACGGCGGAGACATCGTCAACACCGGCGTCTGGTCTGAGATGCTTGTCGATCGCAAGTTCTTCTACCCCGTCGCAGTCAGCGCTCCTACACCTTCTCCCGTGATTGGAAATGCAGGAGGCAATCCCCGGTTCAATCGCGTGCCCACTCGCTGGTGGGCACCCATCGGTGAGAGCGTGGTCACGATGGACACCAAATCGTCCTACACCGGAGTTCAGTCGCTGGTTGTCAAACTCGACGGGAAAGTGCCGCGCGGCTTGGCCCAGTCCGGAATCGCCGTTCGAAAAGGCAAGGCCTACACTGGACGTATCGTACTTACTAGCTTTCCGGGCGCAATGGTCAAGGTCTCACTTATCTGGGGCAAGGAATCCACTGATCGTCAGACGATCAATCTCCGGACGACCGGCACGGGATATCGCAAATTCCCATTGCGCTATACGGCCGCAACGGACAGTGACAACGCAACACTTGAGATCACCGGCACAGGTACAGGGTCCTTCCACGTCGGTGCGGTCTCGCTCATGCCCGCGGACAACATCGAAGGCTTCCGGCCGGAAGTGATCGCCGCGCTCAAGCAGTTGAGCTTTGGCGTTCTGCGATTCCCTGGCGGCAACTTCGTCTCCGCCTACGAGTGGCGCTACGGCGTCGGTGACATCGACAAGCGTCCGCCCATCTTTGATCCCGTATGGCACGCTGTGCAGCCTAACGATGTAGGCACCGATGAATTCCTCACGCTCTGCCGTCTCCTCGGCGCCGACCCCTATATCACCGTCAATGCCGGCTTCGGCGACGCATGGTCGGCACGCGAACTGGTCGAATACACCAACGGTGCCGCTACTACGCCCATGGGAAAACGGCGTGACCAGAATGGCCACCCTGAGCCATACCACGTGAAGTTCTGGGGCGTCGGAAATGAACCCTGGGGCGACTACCAGATGGGCGCCATGTCGCTTCCGCAATTCGAGTTGAAGCACAACTTATTCGCGAAGGAGATGAAAGCGGTTGACCCATCCATCAAGTTGATCGCCGGCGGCGCCATGCCCGATGTGATGGAAGGCGCCGATCAGTCCCGCCGCATCAACGGCCAGTATGTCCCCGATTATCTCTCGCCAGCCGACTGGACCGGTCAGATGCTCCTCAACTGCCTCGATAACATCGATATGGTCAGCGAGCACTACTACGCGTCCGGCACGCAGCATACTGACATGAAACTGCAGAAGAAGGTGCCCATCGATCCTCCTCTATCACTGATCGAGTGGGAGCGCGCGCCGGCTGTCCAGGTCCGCGCTAAATATGAGCACTATCAGGAATACTTGAAGCGCATTCCCGCGCTCCGCGCCAAGCCCGTTCCCATCGCCATCGACGAGTGGGCGTATTTCGGAGGCGGACCGAACTCCTACAAGACCGTCCCCGCGTACGCATGGGCCTTCCACGAAATGTTCCGCCACTCCGATATCTTCCAAATGGGCGCATTTACCTTCGCAACCGCGATGATGAGTTCCAACCGCACAGAAGCCATACTCAATCCCACAGGAATGCTCTTCAAGATGTACCGCGATCACTTCGGCACCATCCCCGTAGAGGTGACCGGAGACTCGCCGCAGCCGAAGCCGACGTTTCCGGCCGGCGGGGACCAACCGGCGATCAATCCCGGCAGCGACACCTACCCGCTCGACGTAAGCGCCGCGTTCAGCGAGAACCGCAAGACCCTCGCCATCGCCGTGCTCAATCCATCCGACTCCGAGCAGAGCATTATGATTGCGATCAATGGAGCGAAACTTACCAGTGCGGGCAAATTGTGGCGAATGGCTCCCGATTCCATCGATGCAACGGTGCAGGTGGATAAGAAGCCCGAGGTTCAGGTTGAAGAACAAACGCTCGGCGCATTTCCCGGCATCATTACCGTGCGCCCCTTCAGCGTAAACATCTATTCATATCCCGTGCAGTAAACCGAGTGTTGGAGAGGGTCCAAATGAAGTCAAAGAAGTTGTTCGGTGCGTGCGTAATCACATTGGCGATCGCGCCCGGGCCGTGGCTCACTGCCCAGGTGAAGACGAACGTTCCCGACGTCATCCCTGACGCAAAACCGGTCGCGGTGGAGCACATCAAAATCCACGGCGACGCGCTCGAAGGCAACCTCGAAGGCGACGCCGTCGATCGCGATGTCATCGTCTTCCTGCCTCCTAGTTACGAGAAAGGCAAGAAGCGCCGCTATCCGGTCGTCTACGCGCTGCATGGCTACTCCATCGGCGCCGAGCAGTGGACGCACGAGATCCACGTCCCGCAAACGCTCGAAGGCGCATTCGCGAAAGGGTCGCAGGAGATGATTGTCGTCCTGCCCGATTCCAAAACGATCTACAACGGCTCGATGTATTCAAGCTCCGCCACTACCGGCGACTTCGAGAAGTTCATATGGCACGACGTTGTTTCTTATATCGACGCGCATTACCGCACCATCCCCGATCGGCAGAGCCGCGGTCTGGTCGGCCACTCCATGGGCGGCTATGGCGCGTCCCGCATCGGCATGAAGCATCCTGACGTCTTCGGCGCTCTCTACATCATGAGTCCGTGCTGCATGTCTTCGATGGCGGGCGGCGGACCGGGCCCTGCCGATCAGATGAAGGAGAGGGCGATCGCCAACGAGAAGAAGGTTGCCGCAGCCAAGTCTCCCGCGGACTTGGCGGCACAGTCGCCCGGCTTCGCCTCCGCACAATATGCAACGGCAGCGGCGTGGGCTCCCGATCCCAAGAACCCTCCGCTCTACTTCGATCTGCCTACCAAAGACGGCGTTCCCCAGCCGGAGATCGTGGCGAAATTCACGGCTAACTCACCCCTGGCCTTTGTCGATCAGTACATCGGAAATCTCAAGCAGTACCGAGCCATCGCCATGGACGTAGGCGATCAGGATGGCCTGCGCATCGACGCAGGCAAGCTCCACGCCATCTTCGATAACTATGGGATCGCGAATACATTTGAAGTCTATTCCGGCACGCATGTCAGCGTAGTCGCCGATCGCTTCCAGAACCATGTGCTGCCGTTCTTCAGCAAGAATCTCTGCTTCACAGCAGATTGCCGTTAGCCGCGCAGATGATCGCTCCAGAGTTACATGGGATTTCAGGTGGCTCGCGGGCATGAACAGCGCGCAAAGTAGCGAGCGAACAGAAAGTCGAGATCAAACATGCTTTCGAATGTAGGAATTCTCCGTATGGGTCGTGGTTCTTGGGCAGCTATGCCCATCCTGTTTCTCTTCTCGGTCACCCCGCCAATGGCCAAGGCACAAATGCCCGGCCAGAAAATGCCTGGCCCTCCGCCTGCGCAAGTCGAACAGACAAGCCAAGGCATCCGCGCCACCGCGGGCAGGGAAGTCCTCGAGGTCACCGTGTGTACTGCCTCGGTGATTCACGTCGTTGCTATGCCCGAACCCTCAGCCTCCGCGTCGCCGCGCCCATGGATGCTCGACGCGCAGCAATCCTGCCCCGGAGCGCCGTTCACCTTCACACAAGATGCGAAAGCGGCCAGCATGAAGACTGCACAGCTTGAGGTGATCGTCGATCACGAGCGCGGCAATCTCTCTTTTCACACGGCCGGTGGAGACTCGCTGCTGAACGAGGGCCCCAGCATGCCGCGCACGTACGAGCCGGTCGAGTTGAATGGCGATCACACTTACCGCGTCACGGACCGCTTTTCTCCATCGATCACGGAAGCGCTCTACGGCCTGGGCCAGCATCAGAGCGGAATGTTCAACTATCGCGGCGCCACGGTGGAACTGGGTCAAAACAACACTGATGTCGCGATCCCTCTACTGATTTCGAGCAAGGGCTACGGCCTCATGTGGAACACGGCGGCGCTCACCTACTTCGACAATCGCTTCCCGCTCGAGGTGAAGCTGACCTCGATCGCCGGCAAGTCGATCGACTACTACCTGCTCTACGGCCCGGAGATCGACGCCATTCTGCATGAGTACCGCACCATGACCGGCCATACGCCCTTGCTGCCGAAGTGGGCCTATGGCTTCTTTCAATCGAAGGATCGCTATGTATCGCTCGACGAGATTCGCGGGATCGCGCAACGCTATCGCCACGAGCATATCCCGCTCGACGCCATGGTGCAGGACTGGTTCTGGTGGAAGACCGAAGGCAATCCGGTCTTCAATTCCAACTATCACGACGTAGCGCAAGATCTCGAGGCCCTGCACGAAGAAAACGTGCATGCCATGATCTCTGTCTGGGGCCTGCTCGATCCCGAGTCCGAAACCTATAAGATTCTCGATGCAAAGCACGAGCTTGTGTCTGGCGCGCACGTCTACGACGCCACCAACCCCGAGGCGCGCGACCTCTACTGGGAGCACCTGCCTGGCAAGCTGCTGGCGCAGGGATGGGACGCATTCTGGCTCGATAGCGCCGAGCCCGAAGAATACTGGCCGCACATGGGCGACGCCATCCTCAGCAGCCGCCAGCTCGCGATCGGCAACGGCGCCGAATTCACGAACGTCTTCCCGCTCGTACACACCCTCGGAGTGCAGGATCACTGGAAGACGCAGAACAAGAGTAAGCGCGTCTTTCTGCTCACGCGCTCGGCGTTCCTCGGCCAGCAGCGCGTAGGCGCCACCGTCTGGTCGGGAGACGTCTACAGCACCTACTGGGGCCTGAGCCACCAGGTCCCTGCCGGACTCAACTTTGCCTTGTCGGGTTCTCCGTATTGGACGACGGATATCGGAGGCTACTGGCCGCCCCACGACGATCCTCTCGCCGATCCCGCGTTCCAGGAGCTCTACGCGCGCTGGTTCGAGTACGGCACCTTCTGCCCGATCTTTCGCACGCATGGGCATCGGCCGCATAACGAGCTGTGGAGCTTCGATAGAGTCGAGCCGATCTTGGTGAGCTACGATAGGCTCCGCTACCGCCTGATGCCGTATATCTATTCCCTGGCCTGGAAGGTAACAAGCGAGGACTACACCATCCAGCGCCCGCTCGTCATGGACTGGCGTACAGATCCGAAGACCTGGAACCTCGGCGATCAATTCATGTTCGGCCCAGCCATCCTGGTCAACCCCGTGCTCAAAGCCGACGCTACCAAACGCAGTGTCTACTTACCGGCAGCTGCCGTGTGGTACGACTTCTGGACCGGCAAATCGCTCAACGGCAGCCAGGAGATCGAAGCCGAAGCGCCCCTCGATCGTATGCCGCTCTTCGTACGCGCCGGTTCCATCCTTCCCATGGGTCCGCAGATCGAGTACGCGGCGCAAGATCCTGCGGGGCCCATCGAGCTTCGCATTTATCGCGGCGCCGATGGAGAATTCGACCTCTATGAAGACGCGGGCGACGGCTACGACTACGAGAAAGGTCAGCATTCAGTCATCCCCATCCGCTGGAACGATCGCAGCTCGTCTCTCACAATCGGCGCGTGCGAAGGCTCATTCCCCGGAATGGCCGAAAGCCGCAAGTTCCGCGTCGTCCTGGTCGCAGACGGACATGGCGTCGGCGTGGATGCAACCGGCGCGGCCAACGCAGAGATCAGCTACGAAGGCAAGGAAGTCCAGGCAACCATCAAGTAATCTGCCGCTGCGCCGGACCCTGCAAAGCAAAAAGGGCCCACGCCGCGCTCACATCCGTTTCGCGGGAAAGAAGGCTGGTTATGATGCATCCCAAACTCTTGCTTCTGCTGGCGGCTGTGCTGTCGGCGCCTTTGGCTGCCCAGTCTCAACTGGCCGACCCCTGTGCCTCTCTCGCCGGCCTCAAGATCGCCGGCGTCGAAATCACCAAGGCTGCACCCGTTCCTGCTGGCACAACAGTACCGCCGCCTTATCCGAACGCTCCCGCCATCGGACCGTTGCCCGCGCACTGCCGAGTCGATGGTGTCATCAATCGCCGGCAGGGCGTTGACGGCCAGGAGTTCGGCATCGGCTTTGCCGTTGCTCTGCCCGATCCATCCGCCTGGAACGGCGATTTCATGATGCAGGGCGGCGGTGGCGGCAATGGCATCGTGGCCTATCCCGCGGGTGCCAACTACGCAGGCGACAAGCCGGCTCTCTCCCGCGGCTTCGCCGTAGCCAGCACCGACACCGGACACAAGGCGAAGACCGGTCCCTTTGACTTCTCCTTCATGCGCGACCAGCAGGCCTATCTCGACTTCGCCTTCCTCGCCAACGCTGAAGTCGCCGGAGTCGCCAAGCAGATCATCGCGCACTACTACGCAAAACCTGCGGCGTACTCCTACTTCGTCGGTTGCTCCACAGGCGGCCGCGAGGGCATGATCCTCTCGCAGCGTTATCCTACGGTCTTCAACGGCATCGTATCCGGCGATCCAGCCATGCGCACTGGCCTCTCCAACCTTGCGATTGCCCAATGGATCCCTGTCGCCTACAACCAGGCCGCCCCCAAAGACGCATCCGGTAAGCCGCAGATCGACAAGTTCCTCACCGACGACGATCGCAAGCTCTTCATGGATGCCCTCATGAAGCAATGCGACGCGAAGGACGGCGTCGCCGACGGCATGCTCTCCGATCCTCTCGGCTGCGATTTCGATCCCGCGGTCCTCGCCTGCAAGTCCGGCCGAAGCGAAAGCTGCATCGCGCCCGAGAAAATCGCGGCCATCAAGAAGGCCTTCGCCGGCCCGAAGAACGCCTACGGCACCCAGGTCTATCCCGGCTTCCTCTACGATGCAGGCATCACAATGAAGGGCGGCGTCTCGGGCCTGCTCGCCATGGGCACGCGCGGTATCTTCGGCCCCTACACCACCGCCACTGAACTCGACGTCGACAAGGAAGCGCTGCACGATTCCGATCCGCTCGTCGAGCCCGCCTCCACGAATCTCTCCACTTTTTCTCTCAACGGCGGCAAGCTCATCTTCTTCCATGGCGACAGCGATCCGTGGTTCTCGCCGCTCGACACGATCGGCTATTACCAATCGCTTGCCGCAACCAACGGCGGTGCCGAGAAGGTTTCCGAATGGAGCCGTATGTTTCTCGTCCCCGGCATGGCCCACTGCGGCGGCGGCCCCGCTCTCGATCACTTCGACATGCTCACCGCCGTCGTCAGTTGGGTCGAGAAAGGCACCGCGCCCGACGCAGTGATCGCTACGGGTCAGGCATTCCCCGGTCGCAGCCGACCGCTGTGCGCTTACCCAAAACATGCGCGGTACATCGGAACCGGCGACAGCCAGGACGCTCGCAACTTTCAGTGCCAGGAGCCCGCACGCTGATGGTGAGAGGTTTCGAGTTATGAGGTTCAGACACGTTCAAAGCACATCGCTTGCCGCAGGTCTTTTGTTCGCCGCGAGCGTTGCAGCATTTGCGCAGCCTACACCCGGCCAGGGGGCAACCGCCTCACTTGCCAGGCCTCTTCCCTTCGTCAGCCCCATCTTTGGCGACAACATGGTCCTGCAGCGCGGCAAGCTCGACACGATCTGGGGATGGTCCGACCCCGGCGACACCGTCCGCGTCCAGATCGGCGACAACACAGCAACCGCAACCGCGGGCGCTGACCGCCGCTGGCAGGTCAGGATTCAGCCTCCTGCGCCCGGCGGTCCTTACACCGTGAAGATCGCTGGCCGCCAAACCGTCGAGCTGCACAACGTCCTCGTCGGCGACATCTGGCTCTGCGGCGGCCAATCGAACATGGGCCTTCCCCTCCGGTTCACTAATAATGCCGATGAGGAAATCAAGACGGCCAACTTCCCTGACATTCGCTTCTTCACCGTTGGCGGTCATCCGGCCTATCACCACGTCGACGTCATCGAAGGCAACTGGAGCGTCGTCTCCCCGGAGAACGCAAGCTGGATCTCGGCGGTCGGCTACTATTTCGCCCGCAGGGTCCAGCAGGAGATTCACGTTCCCATCGGCCTCGTCATCGACGCTGTCGGTGGCACGCCTGCCGAATCGTGGACCAGCGCCGCCGCGCTCCGTCCACTCCGCGACTTCGATGTCCCGCTTGCCGAACTCCACCGGCTGAAAGCCGAAAATGCGCCCGAATACGGCAACTATGTCACGCACTGGTACGACGAGTACGACATCGGCCAGAAGAACAACTGGGCAGCCCCCGATCTTGACGACTCGACCTGGAAAACCGTACCGGTCCCCGGCGGCTTCACCGAACTCGGAGTGCCCGATACCCCGGCCCTCGTCTGGTTCCGCAAAGACATTACTCTGCCCGATCCGTTACCCAGGCCAGTAGCCCCGGCATCGACTCCGACCCCAGGCCCATTCCCTCGTGACGGCAACATGATCTCCCTTGGGGAGATAGAACGCATGGACACCGTCTATATCAATGGCACCGAAGTCGGCGGCAGCGCTTGGGTCGAGAATCCACGCAGGTATTTCATTCGCGATGGCATTTTGAAGCCTGGCCGCAACGTCATCGCCATTCGCGTCCTTAAAACGAAACCCGATGGCGGCTTTCTCTCCAAGCTCGAAGACCTGCATCTCACTCTGGGCGATCAGACCCGCATCCCGCTCGCGGGTCAGTGGAAAGCCAAGCTCAGCGTCGACGCGCGTCCACCGCAACCCTTGCCCATCGCCTATGAGAACTGGCCTGTCATGCCCACCGTCCTCTATGAGGGCATGCTCGCCCCCATCGCTCCGCTCTCCATCACCGGCGCCATCTGGTATCAGGGAGAACAAAACTCACCCCGTGGCTACCAGTACCGCAAAATCCTTCCCGCCATGATTGCCGACTGGCGCTCGCTCTTCGCCCAGGGCGATTTCCCCTTCTACATCGTCAGCCTGCCCGCCTTCACAAAGCGCAGCCCCGTCCCGGTAGACGGCGACGACTGGACCGAAACCCGGGAATCGCAAGCCCTCGCAGCCGCCACCGTTCCCAACGCCTGCCTGGCTGTCACCATCGACACCGGGGATCCCGACAACATCCACGCCAAGGACAAACAGCCCGTCGGCGATCGTCTCGCCCTCTGCGCGCTGGCAAGATACTACGGCAAGAACCTCGTCTACTCCGGCCCCACGCTCGAATCCGTGGAACGCCTCCCTGGCTCTATCCGCCTGCACTTCACCCACACCGACGGCGGACTTGTCGTGAAAGGCGACAAGCTCGAAGAATTCACGATCGCCGGAGACGACCGCAAGTGGGTCTGGGCTGATGCCCGCATCGACGGCGACACGGTCGTCGTCTCATCTCCGTCCGTACCCAATCCCACGCAGGTGCGCTACGCCTGGCAATCCAATCCCGCAGCCACGCTCTTCAATGGCGCCGGACTTCCGGCTGTTCCCTTCCGCACCGATACCTGGCCCGGCAAAACAGAGGGACACAGACCGTACTGAGCACGACGGTACACCTGCGACGCCCTCGAGATGCATGGAGCGTCAACTCACTACGCTGTCGTTTGGTATCGCTAAGGAAGCTTCAAGATTCACGCAGGGTGCGCCGGGCCCGGAGCGATTCCCGCAAACGATCTGCCGCTACAAATTTCGATTGACGAATTCGGGTGTTGCACTCATCGAGCTGTCAGATCGCCCTATATCTTCGGCACTTGGCCGATCAACCGGCTTCTCGAACAAATGCCCCCGAAAGCTGATACGGGCTTGCCAACCAAGTAGTGAGTGATAGATGAGGACGATATCCTCGCCAGGTTGCAGGCCGAGATTTCCAATTTCGCGCGGCAGAGGTTTCCGGGGCGGGTCATTGCCAAATCGGGATCACCTCTACGGCGATGGGAATGTGAGACTGCACGTGCTAATTATCGAGCGCTCGCAGATCATCATTGATCGACCAACTGGCCCTCTGCGTGATGTTGACGCGCATGCGTGAAAATCGTTCGAAGAAGGAATCCAACACAGCTTTGCTGTCAATCAGCTGTGCCCCAGACTGTGCCATGCCGTGCGTACACAAATGCGTCAAATCAGTACCTTAGGCGACCAGACAAGAGCGCTTCCGTGCGGGCTCATTTTAGAGGCAAGTGCTTGATTCTATAATGATGGTCCCCGGCGGTCGAGTTCCGGAATGCTGATTCGGCATCAGTCCTCCGATCCTCCCCGACCGCAGCTTCCTGAGTGTTGTGATCGCCTCGTGTGCAGGGTGTGTGCCGACCACGGAATTCGCTGCGCCTTCCCCTTGAGTGCTCAACAGATCCGATGCATTAAAGCCGGGCCACGACCTCGGGACAAGGTGCGGACGATGCTTCGTGGTCAGTAGGCAGTAGCTCCGTATCCCTTCTCCATTTAGGCCTTTCTGCCCACCTTCAAATCTCGTCTCGGTCGTTCACAGCAACGAGACCATCGGTTCAAGACGGACTTAGAACTCGCCGCGGGAAGCAATGTTGGGTCCCGCCGCCAACCGCGTGTGCGCCTTTGCCCGGCCCGCGTCGAACTGGTTTCCACGATCTCGACTGCCCTACGCAACCAAAGGAAACTATGCCCACTCTGGATTTTGTACCCTCGATACGCGACAGCGAGACGATCACGTGCCTTCGCTGCCGAACTCGCCAATTCCCACGCAACGGCACTTGCGTGCGGTGTCATCTTTCTCTCGGACTTGAATACTTGGTAGCCCCGATCGACAGTCTGCTCGGTTGCTTTCCCGTTGATCAGCACGAGCAGCTGGCCCGCAGCATCGGTTTCGTGCTCCGGACTCTGCGCAAGCGACATCACATGTGTCAGTCCCAGCTCGCAGCGATGGCGGGAGGGATGAACCGGAGCTTCCTGTCAAAGGCAGAATGCGGTCATGTGCTTCTCCCTCTCAGCAGACTCCTACCGCTCGCTCGGGCACTGGGGCTCACCTCGGTAATCCTGCGCTTCGAGGCGACAGATTCTGGGTGGGACGCGAAAGCTAAACCCTAATCGCTGAACCCTGCAGACTGTTCATCAATGGATGTGCCCGGCAGGAACAACACCGAGGTACTCCTCGGGCTCCAAAGCATTCGTTTGCTCCGACAATTCAGGTGAGGGGAAACGCTGCGCCAAATGCGTGCCCCGGAAAGGAAACGTCGGATGCGAACGAATGAGAACAACATGCCGGAGGCGGAAACGAGAGGGGAGGACGAAGCAGCTTTCGATTTCTGGAGCGATGAGGGGGCGCGACGCTTTAACGAAATCTTGGATGAGGGAAGCACCTATATCTCTGCCGAACGCCACGGATTTGCCCACTCGGAGGTGGATAGCGATGACCAACAAAGCGAGTACCGCGACCCGGAACTTTATGACCCGGA
>PLXP01000116.1 GCA_003151435.1 Acidobacteriaceae bacterium | reverse complement strand
AGTGGTGCAAAAACGCCTCAACAGGCGGCGGAGAAGAGCGAACTTCGACTTTAGAGCTTGTCGCGGAGGAAGCTGATGACGTGGTCGGCCTGGACGACGCCGACCATGCGGCCCTGGGTGTCGACTACCGGCAGCGCATGGAGGTTGTACTTGTCGAACATCTCTGCCAGGTCGTTCTGGTGGAGGTCGGCGGGGCATGACAGCACGCGGGGCTCGGCCAGCACGGACAGGCGGGCGTCGGGCTGGGCCATGACGATGCGCGCGAGCGAAACCATACCACGCAGGACGCGCTTTTCATCGAGCAGATACACCTCGGTGACCCTTTCCGGGTCGCCGTCGAAACTGCGGAGCGCCTGGACGGCGTGAGCAACGTTGGCGTGCATGCCGAGATAGACAAAGTCAGTGGTCATGCAGCCGGCGGCTGAATCCTCGTCGAACTCGAGGAGTTCCTCGACCTCATGGCGCTCTTCCGGCTCCATCTCCTCGAGGATGGCGTCGGACTGCTCCTCGGACAACTCGGCAAGCAGATCGGCGGCAGCGCCTGGGTCCATCTCCTCGACGATGTCGGCGATGCGCTCTTCATCCAGCTTTTCGAGCAACGCTTTCTGCAGCCTGGGCTCAACCTCTTCCAGCGTCTCGGCGGCCACTTCCTCATCGAGCGACGTAAAAACGGCTTCGCGCTCGGCGGGGGCCAGGTCTTCAAGAATTTCGGCCAGGTCGGAGGGGTGCATCTCAGCCAGGCGCTCATACTCGATGCGCAGCTTGACGCGGCGGGCGGGGTCCACTTCAATCACATCGACAAACTGCCAGGGAATGCCACGGGCTGCGACCTTGCGCGAGAGGGCCTCGAGCCTTGCGCGGGGCAACAACCCCTTGAACACGCGGCGGAAGGCGCCACGCAGGCCCACTTCGACTTCGGCTACGCGGAGAAGGTGGGCCGCGCCGTGCCCCATCCACTCCAGATCGACGTCGTTGACGCGGACCACCTTGCGGCCATGAACATCGATGATCTGGCGGTCGATGAGATCCTGCTGCAGGTAGAGGTAATTGCCCTCGTCCTTGAGGGGCACCATGGCGCCGGAGGAGCGCAGTTCGAGCGTGCCGGCGGGGGTTTCCATCACTTCCTGCGAGGGGACGATGAAGAGGCCGGTGCGGGTCTTGAGCACGAGGCCTGCGACTTTGCCCGCGTCGGGGCCGGTGGCGACCGCGATGTCTTTGAGCCGGCCGCGCAGATGACCCTGCGCATCGGTCACGGGGGTGCCGAGCAGCGCTGTCAGGCTGACGCGTGCCGAAGTGCGAGGCTGCATGAGGAAAGTGTAGCCGGTCTGAGCGGGTTCGCGCCTCCCGCATGCTGATGGAATCATTGCCAATGAACCATGGTTTGATACTTTGGCCTGCGGCTTCTTGACACAATTGGCTCCAGACGTGAAACTTCGTTGAAGGTTGCTGAGGGGCGGGACGGGGCACATGAACCCGATTGCCGCACCGGAAGAGGCGGGTTCAGGACCAGTTGAGCGGACCGAGGGCAGGACGACAGACCATTGTTCTGAAATCGACAATGGACAGCGTGAGCGAGGTGGAATCCATCGCGGAGAAGCTGGCCGGTGAGGCCGGCCTCGACGAGGACACTTGCTTTCATGTGACGATGGCGGTCCGCGAAGCCGCCGTGAACGCCGTGCTGCACGGCAACGAATACGACCCCGCCAAACAGATGACCGCGAGCTTTGAAAACACCGGCGTAGACCTTGTGTTCACCATCACCGATCAGGGCAAGGGCCTGGATCCGGAGACGCTTCCCGACCCGCTTGCCCCTGAAAACCTGCTGCGCGGCACCGGCCGCGGCATCTTCCTCATCCGGTCGTTCATGGATGAGGTACACTTTCGACAACTGCATCCCGGAACCGAGTTGACGCTGGTGAAACATCTGGCGACGGCGAACGACAAAACGGGCGACCAAATGTAGAGCACTTGTTTGAGGACACGGTGAAGGCGAACGTTGACTCCTTTCCTGGTCAAGGTTTGGGTAGTTTGCGCTTTCTCTTCATCAATCCTCCCCGGAAGTGCTATAACCGTAACTACTCGAAAAGGAGGAATTTCCGTGGCACTTACTATTGCTTCCCGTGAAGTGGATGGCGTCACCGTTCTGGACCTCAGCGGGCGAATCACCCTGGGCGAGGGCAGTGTGCAGCTGCGCGAGGCCATTCGCGACCTGATCAGCAAGGGATTGAAAAATGTCCTGCTGAACATGGGCGACGTCAACTACATCGATAGCTCGGGGCTGGGCGAACTGGTGAGCGCATTCACAACCGCCAAGAACCAGGCGGCGAGCCTGAAGCTGCTGAGCCTGACAAAAAAAGTGAAGGACGTGCTGCAGCTGACCAAGCTGTACACCGTTTTCGACATCTACGACGACGAGGCCAGCGCCATCGCATCGTTCAAGTAGCCCACGCAACGCGACCTCAAATAAAAGGCCATCCCGTAACGGGATGGCCTTTTTTGGTTTGGATTGAATGCTGGTTTAGAACTTGACGTTGGGAACCGTGCGCGAGGCGGCGCTGGCCTCGAAGTAGGCATTGTTGGGGTGGAAGCCGAGCATGCCTGCCCAGATGCTGTTGGGGAATGCCCGCACGAAGGTGTTGTAGTCGCGCAGGGTCTCGTTGTAATGGCGGCGTGACACGCTGATGCGATTCTCAGTGCCCGAAAGCTCATCCTGCAGGCGGAGGAACTGCTCGTTGGACTTCAATTGCGGGTAGTTTTCCGTGAGCATCAGCAGGCGGCCAAAGGCTGAGTCGAGCGTTCCGTTGGCGGCGATCTTGGCCTCGGGTCCGTGGGCATTCAACAGGCCGGCGCGGGCGTTGGCAATGTCGCCAAAGACCGTGCTTTCTTCCTTGGTGAATCCCTTCACGGTCTCCACCAGGTTGGGAATCAGGTCGGCACGGCGCTGCAAATCGATATCCACCTGCGACCATGCCGCTTTGACGCCTTCATCCTTCTGCACAAGCTGGTTCTGGGCGCTCTTGAAGCTGCCGAACACAAAGAGAGCGGCAAGAACAATGACCGCCGCCACTGCAAGAAGAACCATCATTCCACGACGCATACAGTACTTTCTCCTCCGGTCCGCCGCGGCGGACCCCTACTAAACCTGATTGACTACCAATCGCCACCGGCACCGCCGCCGCCGAAACTGCCGCCGCCAAAGCCGCCGAAACCTGAGCCCCCGCCGCCGCCTCCACCTCCGCCGAAACCGCCACCACCGCCCCAGCCGCGCCCACCAGACAACAAGCTCAAGCCGAACAGCAGGCGGAACAGCCCCGATCCGCCAAAGAAGACGAGGACAATGATGATGAGAATGATTTTGCCGATGGGGATGCCATGGCGGACGGGCGGGCGGCCCGCGTCCTGCATCGGCTCGTCGTCGAGCGAGACTTTTGCATCGGTCGCGATCACCTGCGCGACCTCGCTCACTGCCAGGGTTACCGCGCCGTCAAAGTCGTTGCCCCGCAGATCGGGCACCATTTCGCGGCCAATGTCGCCCACTTTGCCGTCGGGCAGGATGCCTTCGAGGCCGAAACCCACATCGATGCGGCGCTTGTGGTCGTTGACGGCCAGCAGCACCAGAACGCCGCGATCGGAGCCCTTCTTGCCCATCTTCCATTTATCTTCAAGGCGGCTGGCGTAGTCCGCTGCGTCGTCTCCGTCGAGGGTCTTGACGGTGACGATGGCGACCTGAGCGTTGGCCTGGGAGTGATCGAGCTGGGCGCAGATGTGGTCGAGACGTGCCACGGCGGCCGGTGAGAGTACGTGGGCGTAGTCGCTGACGTAATCGGTGGGTTTGGGCAGGTCTTCAACCCGTTCGGCCAGCAGCACCGAACCGGAAATCAGAACAACAACGGCCACCAGCAGCCGGAAACCAGTCATAGAAGAGCGAGAAAAGCCTTTCATCGCTCTCAATTGTACGCGGATGGAGGGTAGAAAGTTCCCGACGCAGCCGTAAGCCGTAAGCCATCAGCTAGAAGCTAGAAGCTAGAAGCTAAAGGCTGATGGCTTAGAGCTAAAGGCTGTCGCTGCACTAAACTGGGAAGGACATGACCCAGATCGAGACTTACCAGCCTCCCGTCGCCCGCAAGGAACCCACCCAGACCAGCCTTCACGGTGTCACGTTAACGGACGACTACGCCTGGCTGCGCGACAGAGAGCACCCCGACGTGACTGCGTACCTCGAGGCGGAAAACGCCTACGCCGCGGCCGTGATGGCTCCGCTGGAGGAACTGCGCGAACATCTCTATGAGGAAATGCTGAGCCACGTAAAGCAGACCGACGTCTCCGTTCCCTATCGCGACGGCCACTGGTGGTATTACACCCGCACCGAGGAGGGCCAGCAGTACGCCATCCTCTGCCGCAAGCGCGGAAAGTTTTCAGGGCCGGCGGAGGACGCGGACGAAGAAGTAATTCTGGACGGGAACGCGCTGGCGCAAGGACACGCATTCTTCGCCATCGGCGCCACCGACATCAGCGACGACGGGCGATGGCTGGCGTACACCGTCGACACCACGGGATTCCGGCAATACAGCCTGCACGTCAAGGACCTGGAGACCGGCGAGACGCTGCCCGGCGAAGTGGAGCGCGTGGGCTCCGTGGTGTGGGCCGCGGACAGTTTCACGCTCTTCTACACCGTCGAGGACGAAGAGCAGAAGCGCCAATTTCAACTGTGGAGGCACATGCGCGGCACACCCTACGCCGCGGACGTGCTGGTTTACCAGGATGACGACGAGCGCTTCAACCTGGCTGCGGGGCGCACGCGCGACGGCAAGTTTGTGGTGATGGACTCATCCAGCCACACCACCAGCGAATCGCGTGTGTTGCCGGCCAACGAGCCGGAGGGCGAGTTCACCGTGATCAGCCCGCGCCAGGAGGAGCATGAGTACTCCATCGACCATCGCAACGATCTGTGGTTCATCCGCACCAACGACAAGGGTCGCAATTTCCGCCTGGTGACGGCGCCCGTGGCCACGCCGGACCGCGAGCACTGGGTGGAGCGCATCGCGCATCGCGATGACGTGATGCTGGAAGAGGTGGACCTGTTCAGTTCGTTTTTCATCGCGTGCGACCGCGAGAACGGGCTGCCTCGTCTGCGGCTGTGGCAATTTTCCGGTGATGGAGCAGAGGCGACACAGGCGGGCGAGATCGCCTTCCCTGAACCGGCGTACAGCGCCTACCCGCACATCAATCGGGTGTTCGATACCACGGCCTTCCGCTACGCGTACCAGTCGCTGGTGACACCGAGCTCGGTGTATGAATACGATTTGAAAACGAGCGAGTCCACGCTGCTGAAGCAGGTGGAGATTCCGGGGGGCTTTGACCGCATGCTCTACGCCAGCGAACGCGTGGAGGCTACCGCTGAGGATGGCGTCAAGGTGCCGGTGTCGCTGGTGTATCGCATGGACATGCGGCAGGCGGGCAAGAATCCGCTGTATGTGTATGGCTACGGGTCGTATGGCTACTCGCTGCCGCTGGGCTTCAGCGGGAACCGGCTGAGCCTGCTGGACCGCGGCTTTGTATTGGCGTACGCGCACATTCGCGGTGGGGGCGACCTGGGCAAGCCCTGGCACGACGCGGGCAAGATGCTGGTGAAGCGCAACACATTTACCGACTTTATTGCGGCGGTGGAGTACCTGACCGCGGCGGCCTTTGGCGACCCGAAACGCGTGGCCATCGAGGGCGGATCGGCAGGAGGATTGCTGATGGGCGCGGTCGTCAACCTGCGGCCCGATCTGTTTCGCGCCGTCGTCTCGCATGTGCCGTTCGTGGATGTAATGAACACGATGCTCGACGCTTCCCTGCCCCTGACTGTCCCCGAGTATGAGGAGTGGGGCAATCCCAACGAAGAGACTTACTTCCAATACATGCTGAGTTACTCTCCGTACGATAACTTGAGGGCGGGTAGTTATCCGTCGATGTTAGTGAAGACCAGCCTGCATGATAGCCAGGTGATGTATTGGGAGCCGGCCAAGTATGTGGCCAAGTTGCGCATGCTGAAGGTGGACCACAATCCCCTGCTGCTTGTGACGAATATGAAGGCCGGACACGGCGGCGCGAGCGGAAGGTATGACTATCTGAAGGAGATCGCGTTCGACTATGCGTTCCTGCTGCGGGAGTTGGGAATCGTATGATGGAGTTTTTGTGTCCTCCAACTCAACACACGGGAGTTATCAGATGCTGAAGGCTGGCCTCGCAGTTTTACTCTTAAGTTTGCTACGCACCGGGGCTTGGTCGCAGCTTCCGAAGCCGCATCCCGAGGCAGACGGCACTTATTATCAGCAAGGCGGCATCGTTCCGCCTAAGCCTGCCCGAGCCGCACCAGCGAATTACCCCGCCGACCCGCAACTCGCGAAAGTAAAGCACATCTGTGTTGTGAGTGCGATCATCGGAATCGATGGAACCCCCACATCGGTTCAGTTGGAAAACACCCATCAAAGTCCGTTCGATGCGTCCGCGATCGAAGCTGTGAAACAGTCCACCTTCTCGCCCGGCACGTTGCACGACAGTGCCATCCCAGTACTGAGCCAAATTTGGGTTGAATTCCGAGGTGATCGGAAACCGGGAATACCGGCGATAGAGCACGGCAAGTTCAATAAGAATCCCTCCCCGGTGGTTTGGCCCAACGCCGAATATACAGACGCCGCTCGAAGAGAAAGGCTGCAGGGGACCGTTCTCGTCAGCTTGCTAGTCACCGAAGACGGACGTCCAACTGATCTGCACATTTTGCAACACATGGAAGATGGCCTGGACGAACAGGCGCTGAAGGCGGTTAGCAAAGCCCAGTTCAATCCTGCGATGCTTGGCGGTCAGCGCGTTCCTGACCGAGTCGCGATTGGCATTAGTTTTGCTTCATATTGAGCTGCAGTTTGAAGGTTTCGCTGAGCGAATGATCGCGTCAACCGCGACATATCCGCCCAAAATCTGATCGTTACACTGTGTTTCTATCTACTTCATGGACTGGGCAAGCCTGCTCGGGTCCAGTCGCACCTTGAAACAACCCGTTTAAGACCCCTCGCATCTGATTCTTACACAGCAAATTTCGGACCGTGCAACGCGAGCCCAAGCCCGATTAACAGGGCTGGGAATCAGCGTTCCATGATTTTGGGGTATGACTGGCCTTCCCAATCCAATCACGCAGGAGCACGTGACAATGGCGACCTCCATTGAGCAGCCCGGCCTTGGTCAAGACGGAACGAACAATAATCCCAGCAATGGGTTAGAGCCTTCAACCTCCAATGGGAACGGCGTAGACCACCCTTCAGCCGAGTATTTGAGAGTCATTCTGCAAAGCTTGCAGACGATGAAGGATGGCGATTTCAGCGTCCGCCTCCCCGTGGCGTGGACCGGCCTGGCCGGAAAGATTGCCGACAATTTCAACGAGATTGTTACCGCCAATGAGCAGATGGCCTTTGAGTTGAAGCGTGTGGGCCAGGCTGTGGGCAAAGAGGGAAAGACCCGCGAACGCATCCGGGTCGAGCGGCGACGCGGCGCGTGGGACGACATGGAAGTCTCAGTCAACACGCTGGTCGAGGACCTGCTGCGCCCGACCACGGAAGTGACCCGCGCCATCGCCGCTGTGGCGCAGGGCAATCTGACGCAGACGGTGCGCCTCGACGTGGATGGCCGCCCCTTGGAAGGCGAGTTCTTGCGCTCCGCCAACATCGTCAATTCCATGATTCAGCAACTCGGCATCTTCACCGCCGAAGTGACGCGCGTGGCCCGCGAAGTGGGTACGGAAGGCAAGCTCGGCGGACAGGCGCAGGTGCCCGGTGTGGCCGGAACGTGGAAGGACTTGACCGACAATGTCAACGTGATGGCGGCCAACCTTACAGAGCAAGTGCGCGGCATTGTGAAGGTTGTGACGGCCGTGGCCAACGGCGCCCTCACCCAGAAGCTCACGGTGAACGCCAAGGGCGAAGTGGCCGCGCTGAAGGACAACATCAACACGATGATTGATAACCTTCGCCTCACCACGGATCGCAACACCGAGCAGGACTGGCTCAAGACCAACCTCGCGCGATTCACCGGCATGTTACAGGGCCAGCGCGATCTGGGCACGGTGGGCCGCATGTTGCTCTCCGAACTCGCACCGCTCATCAACGCGCAGCAGGGCGTCATCTACCAGATGGAAAGCGAGGCCACTCAGACGGAAGGCGCACTGGTGCTGCTCTCCGCCTACGCCGACACGCCCGAAGGCCACCTGCAGACGATAAGAATTGGTGAAGGGCTTGTGGGCCAGTGCGCCTCGGAAAAGCGCCGCATGTTGATCACCGATTTGCCCAAGAGAACGGCTCCTATCCGGTCGGGGCTCTTCAAGGCGACACCGACAAATGTGATCGTGCTGCCAGTGCTCTTTGAAGATCGCGTGAAGGCTGTGATCGAACTGGCCAGCCTTAACGCATTTACGGCGTCGCACCTGGCGTTCCTTGAGCAGCTCACGGCCTCCATCGGCGTCGTGCTCAACTCCATCGAAGCAACCATGCAGACTGAAGGCCTGCTGAAGCAGTCGCAACAGCTCGCCACGGAATTGCAGACGCAGCAGAAGGAGTTGCAGCAGACCAACGAGCAGCTTGCGCAAAAGGCGCAACAACTGGCCGAACAGAACTACGAAGTGGAACGCAAGAACCAGGAAATCGAACAGGCTCGCCGCGCCCTCGAAGAGAAGGCACGCGAACTGGCGCTCACGTCCAAGTACAAGTCGGAGTTCCTTGCCAACATGTCGCACGAGCTGCGCACGCCACTCAACAGCATCCTGGTGCTGGGCCAGCAGCTTGCGGAAAACCCCGACGGCAGCCTCAGCCCCAAGCAGGTGGAGTTTGCGCGCACCATTCACGGCGCCGGCACCGACTTGCTCAACCTCATCAGCGATATTCTCGACCTTTCCAAGATCGAGTCCGGCACCGTCTCGGTTGAGGCCGAAGAAATCTTCTTCGGAGCCTTGCTCAAAACCGTCGCACGGCCGTTCCGGCACGAAGCTGAAAACCGCAAGGTGTCGTTCGAGTTCAGCAGTGACCCGCGCATGGGACGCAGCCTTGTCACCGACTCCAAGCGTCTGCAACAGGTGCTGAAAAACCTGCTCTCGAATGCATTCAAGTTCACTGAACAAGGCAGCGTCAGGCTCTCCATATCCCGTGTTTCCAGCGGCTGGAGCCCCGATCATCCGATCCTCTCTGGCGCAGGCTCCGTGATCGCTTTCCAGGTGAGCGACACCGGTATCGGCATTCCGCCGGAGAAGCAGCGCATCATCTTCGAGGCCTTCCAACAGGCCGATGCGGGCACGAACCGCAAGTACGGCGGGACCGGCCTGGGTCTCGCCATCAGCCGCGAACTCGCCAGCCTGCTGGGCGGCGAAATCCAGCTGAAGAGCGTACCCGGCCAGGGAAGCACCTTCACCTTCTACCTGCCGCAAACATATATGGGCCCCGCGGCTTCGAGCGTCATCAAGGCTGAGAAGACCAGCGCTCTGGCACCGGCCATGCCTGTGTTCCTGGCGCAGGCAGCCGCGGCCGAACAGGAAGCCCGCATCGAAGACGACCGCAACAACCTGATGGAAGGTGACGCCGTACTGCTCATCGTTGAAGACGATCTGCACTACGCGCATGTGCTTTGCGATCTGTCGCGAGACAAGGGGTTCAAGGTTCTCTGCGCCATGACCGGCACCGAAGCGCTGGCGCTGGCCCAGGAGTACGGCCCCACCGCCATCTCTCTCGATGTCTTCCTGCCTGACATGCTGGGCTGGACGGTCCTGAATCATCTCAAACAGGATCCCAAGACGCGCCACATCCCGGTGCAGATGCTCACGCTCGACGAAGACCGCCATCACGGATTGGCGCGCGGCGCGTTCGCCTTTGTGACCAAGCCGACGTCGACGGAAGGCCTGGACAAGGCCCTCACGCGTATATGGGATTACTCGCAGCCTCGCCGTAAACGTCTGCTGGTGGTTGAAGACAATCCAGCCGAACAGATGAGCATTCTGGAATTGCTAGGGCACAAGGATATCGACATCGATACGGTCGACTCCGGCGCCGCTGCTCTGCAAACGCTGATGAACGGCGGCTATGACTGCGCAGTGCTCGATCTGCGCTTGCCCGACATAACGGGCTTCGAAGTGCTCGAGAAGCTTCGCGATACTCCGCAACTCCAGGATCTGCCGGTGGTCGTGTTTACGGGTCGGAACCTGACCGCGGAAGAGGATTCGCAACTGCACACGCTGGCGCGCAGCGTCGTGGTCAAGGACGTGGAATCGCCCGAGCGTCTGTTGGACGAGACCGCGCTCTTTCTGCATCGGGTGGTCGCAGACCTGCCGCCTGCGAAGCAGGACATGCTCGATCGTCTGCATCGGTCTGACGACGCATTGGCTGGCCGCAAGGTGCTGGTGGTGGACGACGACGTGCGCAACATTTTCGCGCTGAGCAGCGTTCTGGAGCGCCGCGGCATGACGGTCCTTTCAGCCGGAACGGGGCGCGAAGCAATCGAAACGATTGAAATCACGCCCGAATTGTCGATCGTCCTAATGGACATCATGATGCCTGAAATGGACGGTTACGAGACCATGCGGGTCATCCGCCAGAACCCGTCGTTACGCCGTTTGCCGATCATTGCCCTGACCGCAAAGGCAATGAAGGGCGATCGCGAAAAATGCCTGGATGCGGGCGCGTCGGAGTACCTGGCCAAGCCGGTGAATACGGAGCAACTGCTGTCTGCGCTTCGCATGTGGCTGCACCGTTGATGGCCGGCAAGCGAGTCGAGGGAGTCCAAGGAGTGAGGGGCTGATGACGGGCGTTGACAAAGTGAACATCCTGATGGTGGATGACCAACCAGCGAAACTGCTGAGTTACGAAGTGATTCTCGCAGACCTGGGAGAGAACCTCATCAAGGCCAACACTGCCAGCGAGGCACTCAGTGTTCTGTTGAAGACCGATATCGCCGTGGTCTTGATGGATGTGAGCATGCCCGACCTGGACGGCTTCGAGTTAGCCGACGTGATCCGGCAGCATCCCCGCTTTCAGAAAACGGCGATCATCTTCATCTCCGGCGTTCACCTCACCGACTCCGACAAAATCCAGGGCTATCGCAGCGGAGCCGTCGACTACATCTCCGTTCCGGTGGTACCCGAAGTGCTTCGCGCCAAGATCGGAGTTTTTGTTGAACTCCACCGCAAGACGCGCCAGCTCGAATCGCTGAACAACGATCTGGAGCGCCGAGTGACGGAACGCACCGAGGAACTCAGGCAGCGCGAAGACCAATTCCGCACCCGCGCCAAACTGCTGGACCTGGCCACCGAAGCCATCGCGGTGCGGGACCTGCGCGGCGCAAACCAGTTATGGAATACCGGCGCAGAAACCCTCTATGGCTGGCGCCGAGATGAAATGCTGGGTCGTGACATGCACGCCACCCTGCGCACGGTTTTTCCGGTGCCCAGGGAAAAGGTAGAGACTGCCCTTCGCGAGCAGGGATTGTGGCAAGGCAATCTGATTCAGAAGACCCGTGATGGTGCTGAAATCGTTGTTGCCTGCCGTAAGACCATGAATCACGAGGGCAACGCGGTGCTCGAAGTCAGCCGCGATATCACCGCCCAATTGCAGGCGGAAGAGGCACTTCGCGAGACCGAAAAACTGGCAGCCATGGGGCGCGTGGCCGGCATCATCGCACACGAAATCAACAATCCCCTCGCCGCCATCACCAACACCCTCTACCTGGTGCGCAATCATCCTTCTCTCGACGACACGGCGCGCCACTTTGCAGACGTGGCAGAACAGGAGTTGCAGCGCGTCTCGCACATCACGCGGCAGACGCTCAGCTTCTACCGTGAATCGAAGCAGCCCGTCGCGGTCAACCTGCCCGATCTGCTTGACGACGTACTCGACCTGCAAGAGCGCGCCCTTCAATTCAGCCACATTGATCTACGCAAGAAATATTCGTCCGCGCCCATTGTGCAGGGATTTCCTGTGGAACTGCGCCAGGTGTTTTTGAACCTTGTCGGCAATGCTGTGCAGGCTATGCCGGGCGGCGGAACGCTTGGAGTGTACATACGCGAAGCAACCGACTGGTCACATCAGCGATCCGGCACATCCATTTCGATTATCGACACTGGAGTGGGCATCAAGCCTGAGGATGCGAAGCGACTCTTCCAGCCCTTTTTCAGCACCAAGTCCACCAAGGGCACGGGCCTCGGACTGTGGATCAGCAAGGGCATCGTGCAGAAATACGATGGCACCCTACGCTGCCGCAGCTACCGTACCGGCAAGGGATGCGTCACCTGTTTCCGAGTATTTTTGCCGGTAAGCGGACCGAACAATCCCACGAGCGGAACGAGCGGCGAAGCGGCGAAGCTGGAGCCGGAGATGGCGCCCAGCAACCACCGCGCCGCAACATGGTAGGCGCCTATCCCTCAGCAGGACCCAAATCACGACTCGGATTGGCTTGATTTCCGAATGACGGAAGACCGAGCCGGTCTGCAGCGCGTCTACTGCGTATTGTCATCGTCGCCGTAAGTGGGAAACGGAACCGGTTCGTTGCTGGTGGGCATGCCGTTGAGCGTGACAAGATCCGCCTGCACCTCGGCCCACCGCTGGGGGTCCTTTTGGGTCGTGATTGGCGCGTCGAGGTTGGAGTAAAACGCCAGGATATCTTCCTTGATGCCCGGAGGAATGGGCCAGTTTGGCTGTCGCGTGAGGACATGCAACAGGTCGGCGTAAGTGGAGTCTGTGAGAGGATAGCCGCCCGGCTTTACCACAGTCCCGGTATCGAGGTCGCGATTGGGAAGCGGGTGGCGCGGGTCGCGCGACTGGCGCGGGACATCCTGCTTCGCGTTGGGATTGGCGGGCGCGGGGCTCGATGGCGGAGGCTGGGAAGCAGTATCGGCGGCGGCAGCCAAGGACGCGGTTGAGCGCGTAGACGGCGGCGGCGTGAAACGCGCCAGCACATGGCGAAGGGACGCCGCAGAGAGAGCGACACTGTGCTGATATTCAGCCTCTGTCTCCACCGTGGGGCCCTTTATGGCTGCCATTTGCAAGGGACCGACCTTGGGCAGCACGTAGAGCAATCCCGCAAGCGCCCATGTTCCGATGCCGGCCTTGCGGCGATACTTGTCCCAATCGTTTTCCGCCGCCAGGGCTGCTACTTCCCTGCGGAGTTGCGCCACCTCTGGCGTGTCTGGATCGGCCGGCTCACCCTTGCGATGGAGAAGCGTGATGGCATAGGCAATGCGCGGAATGAAGCTGCGCACGGCAAAGTGGTAGGCACTGACATTGACGCGCCGGCCGCGAGTGCCGGAGAAATTCTCAGAGAGACCGTACGTCTGGTAATAGGCCAGCGCAAGCTGCTTTACGGGTACTTCGAGGCCTATGTGTTTCAAGTAATGGCTGGGCGCCATGCGATGGTGCGCGACCTCGTTGATGTCGAACGCGAACTCGGTCTGCACATGCTGATGCTTGCCCTCGGCATAGTTGACGACGGAGCCATATTTGGCACGCAGCTTGGGAAACTCGACCGGGACGGCGAGGTTGGTGGCGAGCGAATGCCCTTCAGTATCTCCGATGTAGTGAGAAAGCGCGCCCACGGCGAACGCAAGTTCGTCGGCATTGCCGGCGTTACGGAAGAGGTTGATGATGAAGTCGCCGGAACGCACGTAGTGAGTGAGGTTAGAAAAGGACGCATCGCCAAACGGGTAGTAGCCGATGTCCTGGATAACGCACCCACCGTACGCATAGGCCCTGGCGTGTTCCAGTTCCGCCGGCGTGAGCGTGGGATAGCGACTCAGGAGCAGCGGGACGATAGAGTCCTTCCAGGTGAGATCAATCAGCTGCTCGTGCGTAAGCAGAGAATAAGCGTGTGCCTGCCCGCACCACGGCCACAGGAGCAGGAAGAACAGCAAGACAGGTGCCTCTAAACGCCTTCGCGCCATCTTTCGATCCTAGCCGACGCCCTTTAGAAATTGTGCCCCAGGACGATGATTTATTTGATGCTGAAACTCCGCGGCCAGGTGAGAACTCCGACGCACTTACTGGGCCGCTTCGCATTTGCGGGGTTGAGATCGCATGGCACACGCAAGCCGAATCCTGCACACCTGAGCATTTAAACACTTGGATGGCAAAAGAGGAATTGGTGGGCAGTGACGGACTGTCTGCTGATGTAGTGTAAGTCCTTAATTGACAACGCCACTTAGGCCGTATATCCTCCTTTGTACGACTTTTGTACGACTTTTGGGGAGGAGAAAACGTGCCAACGAAGATCCGCAAGGTATCACTGCTCTGGATGTGCAAGACTCCAATCGGCTGGATGCGCTTCCCCGCCGCGATGGGACGCAACGGCAAAATTCGCCCGCACCACGCGCAGGTAGGGGTAGAGCAGATCGACTACCCCGAGGGGCATTACGAGTTACGCTCTTACGACAGCCGCAAAACGGTGCTCAGGAACGTCGGTAGCGACGCCTCCCTCGCCTCCGCAGAGCTGCAGCACGAGATCAAACGCCGGGTGCTCCGCGATGCGGCCGCCGAGGCCGGTGTCCAACTGAAAGAGGCACCGGGCAGGCGTCACCTGAAAAAGCAGTCTGTCTTGTACATCGACCGTCAGGTTAAGCGGGGTAAGGTTCGGGCATCAGAGACCTTCAAGCTCGCCGCGGATGGCTTCCTGCTCTCTGTGGGTGTTACCTACGCGGACCAGCTTCGGGAGCAACACATCCTCGACTGGTACGACGCTCTCCGTAAACAAGGCAACAGCCCCCGGACGATTTACAACAAGCACGTCTCAATGTTTGGGTTCCTGAAGTGGTGCGGCATCGACACCAAAGAGTTGGCCAAGAAGGCTCCTTCTTTCACCGAGCCAGAGGTTGAGATCTACAATCCGCTGGAGTTGACCACGTTCTTCGCATCGCTTAAAAAGCCCTACCAGAAGATCGTGTTCAATGTGCTACTCAAAACAGGGACTCGTATGCAGGAGGCGATGTTCCTGGAGTGGCGCAACTTCGATTTCGACCGGGGTACACTGACGGTCAGAGCAAAGGACGACCTTGGTTTCGACATCAAAGACAAGGCTGAGCGGACTCTCCCTATTCCCGCCGACCTGATTGAGGACTTGAAGCAGTGGAAGAAAACCCACAAGGGACGGCTGGTGCTTGGCACCCAAAACGACACGCCGAACTGGAAGTGGCTACAGATGCTCAAGCGCTGCGCCAAGCGTGCTGGACTCAATTGTGGGGTGTGCACAGCATGTCGTAACCGCAACGAGTGTGAGCACTGGTACCTCCACAAATTCCGGGCCACGTACACGACCAATCTCCTGCGGGCGGGAATTGATGTCAGGACGGTGATGGAGTACACCGGACATGAAGACATGGACACTGTTCTCCGCTATTTGTCCGCCGCTGAGGGAAAAGACACTCAGGACAAGATCAACTCGATCGTCTGGACGCTTTAGCCCTCAGCACCAAAAATACCCCTCCAGCGCAACTACACCCGTTATCTGGAGCCACTTTCGGCGAAAACCACCCTCGCCACAGCCCCGTAGAGCGATCCGCAGACGCCCGGTAAATCGTCCTCGTCCGCGACTACTTCCAGGGTGATCTTCAAAAAGGCCATAAGTCCCGACACTCCACGTATGCCCCGCCTCACGCATCGTACGGCGGCCTGNNTGACAGAATCCATGCCGCGTTGTCGCTGGCTGCCGCGACCGTGGCTTGAGCACAACGACGGAGGAAGCCAAAGGCTCGGGTTCAGGTCGGTCCTATACCTTGACGACGTGCGCGTACCCCTTGTCCGCGGCGTTGATCTTGTCCGGAACTACGGTGAATTCGTCTTCTATCTTCAGACACACGAAATGCCAGAAGTAATTTCATGGGACCATGACATCGCAGAAGAGCATTATCCGAAGGCAAGCGAAGGCGACGACGCAACAATCCCGTATGACTCGTACACGGAGAAGACCGGTCTCGACTGCGCCCGATATGTTGTTGAGAACAGCCTTCCCCTCGAACCATGGGCAGTACATAGCTTCAACCCAGAGGGAGCGGACAATATCCGACGCATACTACATGCCTATCGTCCGCACGGCGAATTTCGGGATCTCTTCATCTCATACAGGGTCGAAGAACACAAAATCTATCGTGGCCGCATTGACCGAGGCTGGCGAATATAGTCGATGGCCGCATACGGAGTTGTTTTTTCTTCACACTCATCAACGCGTCGGTTGTGCGCCAGAAGAATAAATCTGCGGAAATTGTCCCCGATCCGGCTTCAGCGCTGTAGATACCTTATAGAGGAGATGCAACGTGCCCGAACCAACCGAAGCCGACCTTTGACTCATCTTCTACAGTTTG
>PLXP01000098.1 GCA_003151435.1 Acidobacteriaceae bacterium | reverse complement strand
CTGGATGACGAGGCAAGGCAGCGTGGCGCGACCATGCAGCAGATGTCCGAGGCCCACAAAGACCTCCTGCGCAATCTCATCGACCAGCAGCTCTGGCTCTCCAAGGGCAAGGAGCTGGGCATCAACGGCGAAACCGAACTGGTCACCCGCCTGAATGAGATCCGCAAGCAGTACAAGCTGGCCACCATTGAAGACCTTGAGAAATCCGCGCAGGAACAGGGCGTCTCTTATGAGGACTTCAAGGCCAACATCCGCAACCAGATCATCACCCAGGAAGTGATGCGCGACCAGGTCGGCCGCAAGGTCGCCTTCACGCCCGGCGAGGTGCAGCGCTACTACGATGCCCACAAGCAGGACTACGCGCAGCCTGAGAACGCTCGGCTGAGCGAAATCCTGATTTCCACCGGCACACCGGCGCCCTCCGCTACCACGCCCGGCGCGGTGCAGCCCGACGATCCGGAGAAAGTGGCCGCTGCCAAGGCCAAGGCCGATGATATTGAGGCCAAACTCAAGGCTGGCGGCGACTTCTCGCAACTCGCTCGCACTTCCAGTGATGGTCAAACGGCGGCCGAGGGCGGCGACCTGGGCCAGTTCCGCCGCGGCGCACTCGCCAAGGTGCTTGAAGATGCCACCTTCGGTTTGAAGGATGGCGAGTTTACCGAGCCCATTCGCACCCGGCAGGGCTACGTGATTATCAAGGTCATCCATCACACTCCCGGCGGCGTTCCTGAGTACAAGGATGTGGAACAGGACGTGGAGCAGGCCTTCTACATGAACAAGATGGAGCCGGCCATGCGCGACTATCTCACCAAAATGCGCGAGGACGCCTACGTCGAGATCAAGCCGGGCCTCGACGATACGGGAGCCAGCCCCAACAAGCGGGTTCTTCCCATCTCCTATGCCGCCTACACGCCGCCTTCTCCCAAGAAGAAAAAGAAGGTAGAGCGCACCCGTTTCCGCGAGACGACACACACCTTCCGCCAGAAGTCGCCGCAAGCAGCAGCGCCTCCCACTGCCGAGGCCGCTGCCACCCCGGCGCCGTCAAAGAAGAAGGGTAAAAAAAGCGCCGACGACGCTTCAATGAAGCCCGGAAAGAAAGAAAAGATAAGGTTTGGTCAGGCGCCTACCAAGACACTGCCCGCCGCCAATCCTGAACTCAAGACGGAGGACGCGGGCGCCGCTCCTGCTGCTCCTGAAGTGGCTCAAAACGCCGAGCCGGTCAATCCGCTTGAAGCCTCTCCCGCGTCCGACAAAAAGACCCGGTTCAGCGCTCGTGCTCGAGTCCCCAAACAGCCCAAGGCCAAGGGGCCGAAGCCCGACGCTCTCGCCCCTGCCCCGCCCGACGCCGCCGACGTGGCCGACCGCCAGACGCAATCGGCTCCGCTGGGCCTGGCCGGCGACACCTCCAAATCCAAAAAGAAAAAGAAGAACTCCGCCACCACTCAGGACAAGACTCGTTTCAGCGAAAAGAAAAAGACGGATACAGACACTGCGCCTCCGCCACCCACGCCCATCCCTCCCGTTGCGGGAGCGCCTGCGCCCTCACCGGCACCGGCTCCGCAACAGTAGCGGCTCCGTTCCGAACAGCCATCGCCGGGCCTGGGATCGCATCCCAGGCCCGGCTTGTCTTTGCACTCATCTTTTGGCATTCTCCGCCGGGTGGGTGGATTCAAGGTACAAGTGCCGGGCGCCCCACCCTTGGATTTTCAAGGGTGGGATTGGACAGAGCTGACCGGCTCTTTCGCAAGTTCTATCTCGAACTGGGGTGCCTCAGGTCTCGATTTTGAGACCTGGGAACACATAATCGACCCTGCGCACCAAGCCGGGTGCCCCACCCTTGGATTTTCAAGGGTGGGAGACCACAAACCTGGTTCGTCCACGTTTTGAAAGGCGCGGCTTCAGCCGCCGAGGGAATGCTTCCTCGCCCGGCTTGCGGCACTCCTCTTTTGGCAATCTCCGCCCTTTGCGGTAAGCTTCCCGCAGAATGAAAGACATCTATATCGCCGACCTGGCCGGCTTTGAAGACGGCAAATTTTTCGACAGCTACTTCCTCGTACTCCAAAAACAGCAGCGCACTACCAAGAACAACAAGCCCTACCTCAGCCTGATTTTCTCCGACAAAACCGGCCAGTTGGAAGGCCGTGTGTGGGAACTCAACGACCCGCGCATCAGCAAGGACTTCGACCGCGGCGACGTCGTCAAGGTGCGCGGCTGCGTATCGCGCTTCGACGACCGCCTGCAGATGAAGGTAGATCAGTTGCGCAAGGCCCAAGCGGCGGAGGCGGACAAGACCGACCTGATGCCCGCCACCACCTACGATGTGGCGGCACTCTGGAGCCAGCTCCTGGCGTTCGTCGACAGCTTCACCGAACCCAACCTCAAGCTGCTGCTCACCACGCTGCTTGCCGACCCGCAGATCGCCCTCGCCTACCGCGAAGCTCCCGCCGCCAAGCAGTTGCACCACGCGTGGCTGGGTGGCCTGCTCGAACATGTCATCAGCCTGCTCACGCTGGCTGATCGCGTGGCTCCGCAATACCCCATCCTGCACCGCGACCTGCTGCTCACCGGCGTCATCCTCCACGACATCGGCAAGGTGCGCGAACTGTCGTGGGACATCGGCTTCGAGTACACCGTCGAGGGCACTTTGCTGGGCCACATCCAGATCGGCGCGGCCCTCGCCGAACGCGCCATGGACAGCCTGCCTGGCTTTCCGCCCCGCCTCAAGGTGCTGGTGCTGCACATGATCCTGTCCCACCACGGAAAGCTCGAGTTCGGCTCGCCCAAGCTGCCCATGATTCCCGAAGCCCTGGTGCTGAGCTTCATCGACGACCTCGACGCCAAGATGCAGGCTATGGCCAACGAATTCGACAAATGCGCCCGCGAAGGCAAAGGCGCAGACGAACTCACCGGCAAAGTCTGGGCCCTCGACCAGCGGCAAATGCTCAACACGCGAGGGTGGCTGGGAACTGGCGGCCACTGAGACGGTTCGTGAAGGGAAACGTGCGGACAGGGGCTCCCATACCCTGCTTTACATGTAACGCGACGCGTTATAGAATGAGACCGGATGATTCAGAGCTTCAAAGATCACGATACGATGAAGCTCTTTGAGGCTGGCTCAAGCAGGCGTTGGGCCTCTGTCCAGGCCGTGGCTCTTCGCAAACTCGATCAGATCGAGGCGGCTGTCAACCTTCACAACCTGCGTGTCCCGCCCGGCAATCGGCTGGAGCGCTTGAAAGGCGACCGCCTCGGTCAGCACAGCATCAGAATCAACGACCAATTCCGGATCTGCTTTGTGTGGAAGAACGACGGCGCCTACGAAGTCGAGATTACGGATTATCACTAGAGCTTAGCCAAGGAAGGTAGCACAACATGGCCATCAAAAGACCAGCTTCGGGATGGAATCTCCAGAGAGTCACCACCCATCCCGGCGAAATGCTGAAGGAAGAGTTTCTCGTCCCTCTCGGAATCTCGCAGAATGCCTTGGCCCTGAAGATTCGAGTGCCCGCAACGCGCATCGGCGAAATCGTCCATGGCAAGCGGTCCATTTCGCCGGATACTGCATTGCGCTTCGCTCGCTTCTTCGGCAACAGCCCCGAGTTCTGGCTGAACCTTCAGCAGATGTACGACCTCTCAAAAGCCAGGCTCGAACTCAGCAGCACGATCGAGCGGGAGATCGAAACATACGCCGGGGCGTGACGCCCGCCAGAGCGGGAATGTGACACGAGAGCACATCCACACGACGTCCTTCCATATTCGGCTCTACGCCCTTTCGCGGTGCCGCTCGACATACTCTCTCAAAGCGGAATTCATCCGGGTCTGATATCCCTGTCCCTGCCGTTGGAACCAGTCAATGATGTCAGCGTCCAGCCGCAGCGATAGAGGACGCTTGATGGGGCGGTAGAACGCCCCTCGAACCGAATTGCTCCAATCATTCACTGCCGGCATTTCAGTCGTATCGATCTCGCTCTCCGGCATCGCGCCAAGCGCATCAAGCTCGGCCTGCAACTCCGGCGTAAGCGGCTCTGGATTACCTCTCTTCATAGTCCCTCCTCTCGTGCGTCGTCGCTCGTCTTGCCCCGATAATCCTGCCGACTTCGTCGTCGCCGGATGGCCAGGTATGGACCACGTAAAGAACAACACTCCCCTCAGCACTTGGTGATCCGAGGGTCGTCCATCGCTGTTCATCGGGATACAAATTCGGTACCGTGATCGCGCAAGGGTCGCCCAGCGCCCGTTCGGCAAGCTCAAAGCTTACTTTGTGCTTTTCGAAGTTACTCGTCCCCTTCTCGGTATCCCAGGTCCAGCGCAAGTCGATTACATGTATCTACATTGTTGTATATACGCGCACAATAGTCAAGCCACAAGCCACTCCCACTGCTCCTCGGTCAGCGGCACCACGGACAACCGTCCGATGATCACCAGGGGCGACTTCGCAAACAGCGGTTCAGCTTTGATCTGCGCCAGTGTCTTCGGCTGTTTCAGCCGCTTGCCCACCTTCACGCGCACCACCGGCACCTTGGGGTCGGTGGCATCGACGCTCGTCACCGAGCCCGTGCCCACCGCGGTCCGCTCATCGCCCGTGTGGTAGAAAATCCACTTGGTTCCGGCTTTCATCTCGCGCAGATACTTCACGGCGGTGGGGTTGGTCACGCCGTCCCACACCGTCTCCTTGTCGCGCAGGAAATCGTCGAAGGAGTACACGCCGGGTTCGGTCTTGAAGAGGAAGTAGTTCATGCGCTTCATAGTATCGCGAGTGGGCAGATGCGAGGGACTAGGTATCTGACCGCTTGATGTTGTATCAATGCTGGGTGCCCCACCCTCGGCGCGTCTTTGCTTTTGCGCCTAGGGTGGGATACCTCAGCCCTCCATCGCAAGGCACGAAATCACGCGGTCAGCGATCTAGGGACTAGTGGTGTGTCAAACGCAGATGATCGTTTACTTCAGCGGCCGGTCGGTCCACAGCGCTTTGTCGGCAATCGACTGCACCGGGTACATCCGCCCCGCCAGCAACTGCTCCACCTTGGGCTGGTTGGTGTCCTGCGCAAAGATCCACTTGCGCTCGCCCGTGCCCCACATCTTCGATAGCTCGTCTTCGCTCAAAAAGATCTTCGGCGCATCCGGGTAGCACGAGCCCCACAGCAGCGTCGATCCCGCACCGTGCGGCGAGCAGGGCTCCACCACCACATACGCCGGCTTGCGCAGAAAATCGTGCGTATAAAACACCACCGACGAGGCGTCCGACTGGTCGCCGTAGATGATGAACGCATCGGCGGGTGAGCCCTTCTCCACCAGGGTATCGGCCAGTTGCTTTGAGCTCAACATCGGCTCGAAGCGTGCGAACGCGATATGCGCGGCCACCAGGAACAGCGCCATGGTCAGCGCCAGCGTTGTCGTTGCGGCCAGGTGCTTGCGGCGCAACCGCAGCAGCCAGCTCACCGCCGGACCGATGAGCAACGTAACGCCTGCCAGCGCGGCGGGCAGGCGCAGCGCGGCAAACGACGGCCCGGTCAGGTCGAAGAAGTGCGACATCGAGAGCGTGTAGCCACCCACATCGCGATGCGCCAGCAGCGTGCCGATGTCCGCCACAAAGGGCAGGTTGCGCGACTCCCACAGCCCCCAGCCCAGCGCGATGGCAGCCAGCGCGCCGGCCACCGCAAAGATCGCCTGCGCCCAGGTGAGCCAGGCCATCGACAGCAGCGGCTTGCCGCCTGCCGTGCTGTAGTCCACGCCGCGGTTTTCTTCAATGCCCGCCAGCACCGCGGCAATCAGGATCAGCAGCGGTGGCCATGCCGGAAACGTGTAGTACTCCTGGTTGGTCGAGATGGAGAAGAACAGCAGAACGAACCCGGAGAAAATCCCCAGCAGCCAAGCCGACCGCACGCGAAACTTCAGCCGCCCGACATAGCTGGCCACATCCTCGCGTGCCGCGTAATCCAGGTAGAAATCCACCGTCTGCCCGGCGTCGCGCCGCAGGTGTTGCAGCCAGCCGTGACGGGTCTTCCACGCCACCACCAGCAGCGCCGGCAAAAACAGGCTCCACGGGAACAGCCACACCAGGTGCAGCAGCCAATAGGCGGCAAAAGGCAGGCGGTTATAGTCGTGCGGAAAGCGTGTTCCCAGGAAGCGGAAGACGTGCTCGTTCAAAAAGTAGAAGTACCAGAAGCCGTGCACGTTGCCGGGCGTTGGAATGTTGCCCACCGGGTGTCCCTGGTCGGGGTTCGCAAGGCCGGCCAGAATGTGCCACGGCGCGGCGATGGCCAGAAACAGCAGCAGTCCGCTAAAGGGCTTCAACGCCCGCCAGCGCCGCCAGTGCCCGCTCAGCAGCAGCAGGGGAATGGCCGCCGCGGCAAAGAAGACGGGCGCAATCAGGCCCTTGGTCAGCGTAGCCAGCGCCAGCGCCGCCCACATGCTGTAAAACCGAATCGTCCGGCGGCTCTCCAACCCGGTGATAAAGCTGTAAAGCGCCAGCAGCAGCAGAAACGAGAGCAGCACCTCCGGAATGGAGAAGCGCGTGAACAGAAACGGCCCGATGGAGGTGAGCATCCCCAGCGCGGCATAAAACGCGGCTCGCCGCCCCCATGCGCGCTCTACCCACAACCACGCCAGACCCGTGCAGCCCAGCAGGGCCAGCGCATTGGGCAGGTGGGTGGCAAAGGCATTCTGGCCAAAGATGCGGTAGAAGCCGGCCTCAAGCCAATAGGGCAGTGGCGGCTTCTCAAGATAGCGAATGCCGTCCACCTTCAGCGTGACCCAGTCGCCGCTCTCCGCCATGTGCTGCGCGGCTTGCGCGTGGGAGGCGTCGGCGTCGTCCAGCAGCGGCGGCGTAAACAGCGAAGCAAACTGCACCGAGGCAAAAATAATTGCGAGGAGTACCCAGGCAGCCAGTGTGGAAGGCGCCGATTGCGGCCGATTTTTTGTATCTGTTTTATTTGTCATCGTGGGTAACGCTGCAAGCATCAGGATAGCAGCCGCTTTGGTACGCCATCTCGCATTGGCAGATGGCGGCCCCCGTTTCATTGACGCTGGAACGCGGTCTATTGAGCGCTCGCACAACTATTCATGAAATATTCGCTGTGGATTCACCGTTGCCGAATCGCGGTCGTCGCCGCAACGATCTTGCCGCCGCGCGCTGAAGGCCGTGTGCACACAGCGGTCCCTCGCCGCGGTCGTGTATCGTGAGCCCAGAGACATATTCCCTCGTTTCGGAGCGCGCCGAACACCCCTATGCCCACCTTTGCCGCCATTGATATCGGTTCCAATTCCTGCAGGCTCAAGATTGCAAAGGTTGTGGCGCACCGGCTCAAGACCCTGCATGAAGACCGCGAAGTCACGCGCCTCGGCGGCAGCGTCTTTGAGTCGGGGCTGGTGTCGCCGGAGGCCATGGCAGCCACGCTGCGGGCGCTCAAGCGCTTCCAGCGCGCGGTGCAGGCGCACGCGGTGGACCGGATTCGCGTGGTGGCCACCGCGGCCATGCGCGATGCGCGCAACGCGCAGGCCTTTCAGGCGTGGGTCAAGGCTGAAACCGGCTGGAACATGGAGATCATCTCCGGGCTGGAAGAGGGCCGACTCATCCATCGCGGCCTGATCAACGAACCGGGCATGGGCGGCCGCGTGCTCCTCGTCGACCTGGGCGGCGGAAGCTGCGAGATCACCCTCTCCGAGCGAAAACGCCTCCAGGAGACGGTCAGCCTGCCCCTGGGCGCGGTTCGCCTGACAGAGGAGTTTCTCACCACCGACCCGGCCCCCGCCGACGGCCTCGCGCAGATGCGGCAACTCATCACCCGCGAACTGCGCCGTGCGCGCCGACGGTTCGAGGGGCGGAACGTCTCGCTGGTGATTGCCACGTCCGGCACGGCGGCGGCGCTGGCAGAGGCCTGCGCGGCCGTGGCCAAATCCGGCAAGATCGGCGGCAAGCCCGCCAAAAAAGCGGCCAGAAAGCCGCGAGCGTCCGCGTCGACGCGAGGGGTCCTTTCCACCGGAATGGCGGGGATTGCACCGACACCCGTGGTACGCAAACTCGCCGCCAAAATCGCCAAAATGACACTCCCCGAACGCGAGGCCATGCCCGGCATCGGCCCGCGGCGGGCGGAGATCATCGTGGCCGGCGCGCAGGTCTACGCCGAGCTGCTTGAGAGCTTCGGCCTGCCCGGATTCCGCTATTCGCCGTTGGGACTGAAGGACGGCATCCTGGTCCAGATGCTGGCCGAGACCGACGCACGCGCCAGCGGCCACCTGGAGTTCGAACACGAACGCTGGGAGAGCGTGCTGGCCACCGCGCGGCGCTATGGCGTCGACCTGCGGCAGGCCGAGCCGGTCAGGGCGCACGCCGTGCAGCTCTTCCGCGAACTGAAGGCGCTGCACCAGTTGCCCCCGGAGTATGAAAACTGGCTGGCCGCCGCCGCCCTGCTGCGCGACACCGGAAAATTCGTCAACCACCAGGGCCACCACCGGCATACGCAGTACATCATCTCCAGCTCTGAAATGTATGGGTACACGCCGGTGCAGAGAACGGTGGTTTCTGCCATCGCGCGCTACATGGGCAAGAGCCGCCCCCAACCGGGCGACCGCGCCCTGCGCAACATTCCCGCGGAGGAGCACAAGAACGTGCATCGCGCCGTGGTGCTGCTGCGGCTGGCCGAGGCCCTCAATCAGGACCGCGCCAGCGACGTGCTGCGCGTGGCCGCCAAGGTCTACCCCAAACGGGTTTACCTCGAGATCAAGCCGGGACGCACCGGGGCCGAGCTGGAGCTATGGTCGCTGCGCAAAGAGTCGGGTTACTTCCGCGAAGTCTTCGGGCGCGAGTTCTTTGCCACGCTGGCGTAGATGGAGCGGACCATGCGCGGGTCGATGAGCCACTGCAACTGGGGCGGGTGACGGTCGAGGTCGATGCGGGCCACCGCTCCCTTGCGCATGCGCAGATTGGCTCCGCCATTGCCGGTCACCAGCTTGCCCAGGAATTGGAACAGGCTGGGGTTGTGGCCCACCACCAGCACGCCTTCACGATCGCTGTATTTTGCCAGCAGATCCTGAAAGTCAGCGTACTCGGCCACCGGCTCCAGCGCACTGCTGATTTCGACTTTGGAGTCGTATCCCAGCTCCGTGCCCACAAACTGCGCGGTCTGCAGCGCCCGCTTCAGTGGGCTTGAGACGATCACATCCACCTGCACCTTGAGTGCGCTCAGAACGCGCGCCATCAACATGCACTGCTCCTTGCCTTCTTTAATCAGCCCTCGTTTGCAGTCGAGCAGGGGATTCGGCCGGTTCAATCCGGCATTGGCGTGACGCATCAGGTACAGGTTCATGAGGTCGGTTCCGGCGGGTTGAAAAAGGGGAGTGCCAGCTCCTTAGAAGGCGATCTTAACACGTTTGTAACATTGCGCACGACTGCAAGTCCTTGAATGCGTTGGTTGAGGCGTGAAGACCTACAGCAGAGGCTCGAGCCTGTTTCGGGAATCAGGAATGGTCGATCCTATTGTTAGTGAAAAGAACGGACTATGTTCCGCCGTCTTTACAGAGCGGATACGAAGAATTGCAAACAAAATACAAAATATGGTGGTTTGAGCTTGACTTGCCCTACAGACAGCGGTATTTTCTCAACTGCCCAGAGCCAGAATTCGGGTGAGGGCAGGCTGCACGGGTCGCACCGCCCTAGGAAAGCAAGCGACCCGCTCAGTTTCTATTGGCCAGTTGGAACTGACGCGAAGCCATGCTAGCACCAATTCCCTGGCGGTACACAAGTGTTTTTCAACGAAAGGAGTTGGACCATGGCCTTGTATCAACAAACGAGTGACCTCTCATACAGCAATAGCCCCATCTTTGCTCAAGTCTTCGAACCGGGAACAGCGGCTCCGTTTGGAGGCATTTACAAATGCACGGGATGCGGGCACGAAATTGGAACTGCCAAATATCACTCGCTTCCTCCGCAGAATCACCATCAGCACACGTATCCTTACCGTCGCATCCTTTGGCAGCCGGTCACTCTGCATTCCTGACTCATTGGATGGGGGGGCGCGCGTGTAAGCGCCTCCCGCCAGTTCCGATACCGGCAAGCAATGGCATATCGGACGCATTCGGAATTAGCCTCCCGGTTGTACCCCCTTACGGTATAACCGGGTTTGCGGTCCAGAGTTCGCTCACCACCAGCCCCCGGCGTCAGGTTCGGCGCCGGGGGCTGGGTGAAGCCGGCCATTTCGAGCGAAGCGAGATGGTCCGGCGAATTCCGCAGAATCGCCCCCGCTAGTTCCCACTTTCCGGCAGCTTCACCAGCCTTACCTCCAGCAGCGCCTCGATCTTCAGCAGCGCCTGCAGCACATCGTCCGGGACCGGCGCATCCACCTGCACCACCGCCAGCGCCTGCACCGGCTTCAACCCCGACCGGTCCCGTCCCAGCGCAAAGTTGGCGATATTCACGCCACACTCGCCAAGAATGGTTCCGATCCTGCCAATCACACCCGGTACGTCCAGGTTGCGGCACACCAGCAGATTTCCCTCCAGCGGAGCCTCCACGTCGATGCCGTCAAACTCCAGCAGCCGCGGCTGCTCGCCGTGGATGACTGTGGCCGTCGCGTGGCTGGTTCCGGCAGCCGAATGCAACTCCACCGCCAGCATCGTGGCAGCGCCGCCGCGATGGCTCTCCTGCTTTTCCTCGTGCACGCGGATGCCCCGCTCCTCCGCCACCGCCGCCGCGTTGATGCGGTTCACGTTCTCTGACCCCTGCAGCAGCCCGGCAATCGCCGAGTTGCGCACCAGGTCCGTTTTAGCCTCGGTCAGCGCGCCGCCATACACAATCTGAATGGCCTCAATTCCGCCTTTGCCGGTCTGCGCCAGGAACGACCCCAGCCGCGTCGCCAGGTCAATGTACGGCGCCAGTTGCACATATTCTTCGTGGCTCAGCGAGGGCAGGTTCACCGCGTTCTGCACTACGCCCAGCTTCAGGTAGTCGCGCACCTGCCGTGCAATCTGGATGCCGACCGCCTCCTGCGCTTCGGCTGTCGAACCGGCGACGTGCGGTGTCAGAATCACGTTGTCCAGCTCCGCATAAGGCGAGTCTTTCGGTGGCTCTACGGTGAACACATCCAGCGCCGCCCCCGCCACCTGGCCGCTCTTGAGCGCCTCAACCAGCGCCGCATCCTCGATCAACTCGCCGCGCGCGCAGTTCACAATCCGCACGCCCTTCTTCATCTTTTCCAGCGTCTTCGCGTTGATCACGCCGGTCGTTTGCGGCGTCAGCCCCACGTGCAGCGTCAGGTAGTCCGATCCCGCAATCAGTTCGTCCAGCGTCACCAGCTTGATGCCGTTCTCCCTCGCCACCGCGGCCGATACAAACGGATCGCTGCCGATAATCTCCAGGCCAAATCCCCGCGCCCGCTTCGCCACCTCCAGCCCAATCCGCCCCAGCCCCAGAATGCCCAGCGTCTTGCCGCGCAGTTCCGCCCCTTGCAGGCTCTTCTTCTCCCACTTTCCGGCGTGCATTGAGGCATTGGCCGCCGGCACCTTGCGCGCCAGCGCCAGCATCAGCCCAATCGTCAACTCGGCCACGGCCACCGCGTTCGCGCCCGGCGTGTTCATCACCACAATCCCGCGCCGCGTTGCCGCATCGGCGTCGATGTTGTCCACGCCCACGCCTGCGCGGCCTACCACGCGCAACTTCGGCGCCTGCTCCATCAGCGCATCGTCCACCTGCACCGCGCTGCGCACCACCAGCGCGTCGGCATCGGCCAGGGCCGCCGGCAAACCATCCGGCAACTGGTCGTGCGTCAGAACTTCCCATCCCGGCTCGGCCGCAAAGACTGCCAATGTTGCCGGAGACACCTTCTCTGCCAGTACGATCTTCATTGCCTCTCCCTTGTCCGCCGCGGCGGACGCGCCTTCGTACTCGTCAAACCGGATGTTTTCCTTCTCGCACATCAGGTCGAACATCCGCATCACCGCTGCGTGCGGCTTACCCTCGCCCCGCTCATACTTCCAGATGGAGTTGGGGTGCACACCCAGCCGCTCGGCCATTTCGTATTGATAGAGATCCAGCTGCTTGCGTGCGATCAGCAGCTTCTCGCCAAACCCAAGTTCAGCCATGAATACAGCTCCCGTTAAAGTGATCACTGACAACTGACAACTGACAACTGCGGGTGCCCCAGGTCTCGCTTCTGAGACCTGGGAGACACCGACCTACTCTTTGTACGTTTCTGCGTAAACCTGCTGCGCCGCCGCCACTGCTTGCCCATACTCCACCGGCAACCCCAGCGTGTCTTTGGCAATGTGCTCCATCGCGCCCAGAAACGCAATCGTGTCGAGAAAATCAAAGAACCCCAAATGCGCCACGCGGAAGATCTTGCCCTGCATCTCGCCCTGTCCGTTGGCCGTTACCAGGCTGAACCTGGCCTTCAACGCCTTCACCACGTCGCCGGAGTTCATGCCCTCCGGCACTGCCACCGCGGTAGCCGCCGCCGCCGGAGCCGTGGGCGCAAACAGCGTGAATCCCAGCTTCACCAGCCCCGCGCGCGTCGCCGCCGCATTGGTAATCGCATTGTCGACCAGCGCGATGCGGCCCTTCTCCAGGTCCCCGCCCGCCTGCCCCGCAATGTAGTCCAGCGCCGCGCCCAGCCCCGCAATCAGCGCCACCGCGGGCGTGTACGCGCTCTCGCCCTTCGCCGCGTTCTTGCGTTCCTTGCGCAGGTCAAAGTAGTAGCGCGGATTCTTCGACTTCTCCATCGCCGCCCACGCCTTTTCGCTCACGCTCAGGTAAGCCAGCCCCGGCGGAATCATCACCGCCTTCTGCGATCCGCCGATCAGAATGTCGATGCCCCAGCCGTCCACGTCAAAATGCGTGGTGCCCAGCCCGGTAATTCCATCCACCACCAGCAGCGCCTCGCTGCCCGCATCCTCGATCAGCTTGGCCACGGCCTCCACATCGTGCCGCACCGCCGTCGAGGTCTCGGTGGCCTGCATGTAGACAGCCTTCGTCTCCGGCGTCAGCGCCGCCTTTACCGCGGCCAGGTCGAACGTCTGCCCATAGGGCGCGCTCACCAGCTCCACCTCGCAGCCAAACGCCTTGGCCAGATCGCGCCAGCGCTCGCCAAACTTGCCGGCCGTCAGCACCAGCACGCGGTCGCCCGGCGAGGTCAGGTTCGACACCGATGCCTCCATCGCCCCTGTGCCGGAACACGACAGCAACAGCACATCGTTCTTCGTACCCACAAAGACCTTCAGTTGCGCCAGCACCTTCAGGAACAGGGCGCGGAACTCAGGCGTGCGGTGGTGCATGTCCGCGGCCGCCATGGCAAACTGGGCAGCCGGCAGCAGGGGAGTCGGACCGGGTGTAAACAGGCGTGTCTTGCGAATCATGGTTTCTCCTTTTGGGCCGGCCAAGCCGGCAGATCAGCAATCACAGAATACACATTCTTGTGGTTTATGTGAATAAGTGATCTGTGCAAAACCGGTAATAATATACTTGGCTGACTTTGCCATAATCAATCACAAATAGAAAAGCCCCGATTTGCGGTCGGGGCAGTTCCGGGATTGTTGGGCAATCTCATTGTGACTGAGGTGTGTCCAAAATGCAATCTACCAGCTGACTGCAAGTATAGTATTTTAATGGCTTGGAGAGATGAACCGGCCCACCCGTTCTCCGGAATAGCAGAGAAACTAAAGCGGGCCGATCAAAACATCGCCGATCTGAATTCCAAGATCGACGCCTTCATCCAAGGCGGCAAGTACCCAATCATTCCCGATCCAGGTTCGGAGTCGTGGAAGGAAGTCCTTGACTATCACAAGGCGAAGCCGATCCCACTGCTTTTCAGCGTACTTGCCGGTGAAATCGTCCACCATCTTCGGTCCTGTCTGGATCATGTTGTCTGGCACTTCTCCGACAGTGTCCAGAGGGGCGAGTGTCAGAATGTGATTGAATTCCCAATCTTTTCTGATGAACCGATGAAGAAAGATAAATTGGCGCTTTATGCCAGAAAAGTACAGGCAATCTCTAACACTAATGTCTTGGCGCTTATCAAAAACATGCAGCCCTATGCGGCTGGCCCCGACACTCTTAATGGTGCACTCCTCATCCTCCACAACATGGACAGATTCGACAAGCATAGGGAGTTGGTGATTATCACCTCCAGCATTTCTGTGGAATTCGGACCCGGCCTGGACGACGCGAGACGGAAGGCAAATTTGTTCAACCAAGGCAAACTCCCACCGACCGAATGGATGGCGCTGAGCCGAGCACTTAATGACAACATCAAGGCCGCCCCTAGCATAGCCTTCATGGAGTTTGGGGAGTACAGCCCCTATCCTGTAGTCAAAGGACTCGCCCGGCTTTGGCAAGCTGTTGACATTGCGGTCACCCACTTTGCAAACGAGGTCTGACACGTCCGCCTTTCCGGCGGATGTGGCCCCCGAAGCGTAAAGCCCTCTCGAATCAGGAATTACCCCCAAAAACAAAACGGCCCGGGTTGTCACACCCGGACCGCTTGGAGAGAACCGGCCAATTTACAGCAGGGCAGGGAAGACCCTGTTACCGGTGACCTCCGCCACCACCGTGAGAACCACCACCACCCATTCCACCGCCGCTCATTCCGCCGCCATGGAATCCACCAGCGCCACCGCGCACGCCCACCGACCCGCCATGCGCGTACCCGCCGTTCCGGTAGTAGCCGCGGCCATAATATCCGCCGCCGTAGCCTCCGCCGTAAAACCCAAACGGATAGTATCCCCATCCGAACGGGCTGGCGAACGGCCCCATGCCCATGTAGGTATAACCGAACGCATACGGATCCCAGAACCAGCCTGGATTCATGCCCATGCCGTCATACTCCGCGGCCATTTCGTTGTTATCCTCGGCCAGGCATTGCGAACGCAGGCTACTCCAGTTGTAAAGGTCGTCCTTGGCTTGACCCTCGTTGAAATCCGCCGGCTTTTCGTTCGTCATGGCCTGGCCATCCGCGCCCCCGGCCAGCGCGAACTCGTGATGCCCCTTGATTTCCTTTGACTTGCCATCGCCCAGGTCCACTGCCGCTTCGCCCTTGAAAACCATGGCTGTGGGCTTGCCGGCGTCGAATTCGTAGTAGCCCTTCTTCTGCAGCCGCGTCGCTACACCCGCGTCAATCACCTGCAGGTTGTTTTGCTCGTGGATTTCGTCCACTTCGATTCCTGCGCGGCCCTTCACCAGTTCCACCTGCGTCAGCATCAGGTCAGGCGAAATCATCTTTACCGCGCTGTTTCGGTCCAGGCGCAGAAACACACCGGGCGTAAGCAGAATCTCCGCTCTTCCCGCCCCGGTAGTCAGCACCTGGCCGGCATCCTGATCCGTGCTCCCAATGTCTTTCTGGGTCAGTTGCGTTCCTTCAAGATAAGCCGCGCCTTCTACGTAGTTTACGGTCCCGGGACGCGCTGGTTCCGCAGCAAAAACCGGCGCGCCCAGTAGTCCCAAACCGAGCACCGCAATGGTCATCGACCGGAGTGTCATCATCTCTATACCTCAGCCGTATAGATGGCAATTGAAGCGAAAAGTTGCGGTAAGGCCGGCCGCGCTGAGTGAAGACAAACGATTTTTCAGGGCCTCCTCGCGACAGAGACAAACATCTCCATTCGGTCGCGGTCTCCATCCTTCAGGCGATGACTCTCCGGCTTCTTCTGTTACATTCCTGTTTTATTTGCGCTCGATTGCCGTTATCATCCCTATCAGACGGCACTCGAATTATCTCGACATGGACTAGAAGACCGTCAACCGCCGAGGTTCCCCCCATCAATCCCTTCGACGCTAAAATCCTGCACTTCCTCAATCAGTTCGCCCATCGATCATGGCTGTTCGATCACTTCATCTGTTTTGTCGACGGCAACGTACTCCTTAAGGGCGGCATCATCACTGCCTTCCTGTGGTGGGCATGGTTCCGTCGCGGCGACACAAAGCCCCGCGACAGAGAATTCGTCTTGTCGGGAATCGTCATGGCCATCGCGGCTTTGGCGGTGGCGCGAACCCTGGCGCTCTTCTTGCCCTTTCGTGAGCGTCCCCTTTTCACGCCTCAACTCAACTTCCGTCCCCCTTTCGGCACAGACCTCATTGACTTGATCCACTGGAGCTCCTTCCCCAGCGATCACGCCGCGCTCTACTTCTGTCTCGCCACCACCGTCTTTTGCGTATCACGCAAAATTGGCCTTCTTGCCTTCGCCCATGCGCTTTTCGTGGGATGTTTTTCGCGCATTTATCTGGGTGCGCACTACCCCACCGACATTCTTGCGGGTGCGGCCATCGGTATCGGCATCGGGAGTTTATCTTTGCTCCCCGGTCTACGCCATCTCATCAGCCGATGGCCTCTCCGCTGGCTCGAGGCTGCGCCCGGCTCCTTCTACTTTTGCTTTTACCTGACGACATTGTTGATAGGAACAAACTTCGATTCCATTCGATCAGCCATACTCCTCGGCTTTCATGCCCTCAAAAGTCACATCCTCACTTAGCTTTGGCGGAGTGACCTTTCCTTTCTACACGGGGAAGGAAGTTTCGCGCTCGCTCCGCTGCGGCCGCCCGCAACGCCTATCGCCGTCCCGCCGGAGTCGCGCGTCCAGAGGCTACCATTAGATCTGGAGTTCAGAAAGGGAACCATGACCGACGCAGGCGCACTCGAAGCACAAATCAGCCAGCAAATCAACACTGCCTTGAAGGCGCACGACGCGGATCGCACCCAGACCCTGCGCCTCATCAAGAACGCGCTCAAGAACAAGGCGATTGAAAAGCGCGCCCCGCTCACTCCGCCAGAGGAGCAGCAGGCCCTGGCCACCATGATCAAGCAGCGCCGCGACTCCATTGAGCAGTTCACCAAGGGCAACCGCCCCGAGCTGGCCGCCAAAGAAGCCGCCGAAATTGTCATGATCGAGGAGTTCCTGCCCAAGGCGCTCGACGAAGCCAGCCTCCGCACCCTTGTCGCCGAAGCCGCCGCCGAGCACGCCGCCGCCACCGGCCACGCGCCCACGCCCAAAGACATGGGCCCCGTCATCAAAGCGGTCCAGGCCAGGTTGCAGGCCGCAGGCGTCCGCGCCGAGGGCCGCCTCGTCAGCGAAGCCGTGAAAGCTGCGCTCGCCGGATAGCTCCGTCCCACCACGCAGGCGCGCCGTCACTCCCATGACGCCCAGCCATCGGCTACGGCATTTTCCATTCAGCTCTTATCGAGATCGATGGAGCTGAGATCGCAACAGGTGAAATGCTCTATTTCGACACTCCGTCCATTTCCTTTTCCAGCCGGGCCGTCCTCAGCCTCTTGTCCCATTCCCGCTCCTCGGCCATTTCCACCAGCGTTTTCCCGCGCGGCACAATGGAGTAGACAAGCTCGCAGTCCATGGCCATCGCCAATTGATCCAGGGCCCATAGCGAAATCCGCTGCTTCTCCTCCCGTTTCTCACAGCGGAAGATCACCGACCGATGGATCTTCAGTTTGCGCGTCAACTCCTCCACAGGGATTCCAAGCGCCTGCCGCACCTCCCGCAACCATCCCCTTCCGTACTGCCTGTGTTTCGCCGCCATCCGGAATCCTCGCTGCTCTTCATCCAGCTTCCGCCGTACCATCGCCCGATACTCTTTTCGCATCGCCCGCCTCTTTCTCGTTCCGGACTCGGGCCGCAGTTCCCCATCTCCCGCGCGCCCGGATCGCCCTCATTTCCATGGTAGGAAGAAGCGCGAAATAATGCGCAAAAGCGTGAACTTTCTCTATTTTTCGAGGGTATTTTGCCCGGATGTGGACAGAAAGGCCGGCCTGCGGGCCAACTTATGCGCAATCAGGGGGTCGCCCCATTCATCGCCCTACAGGGCGACACGGGGCTTATTGCTCCCTGGTCCTGTTCCCTGATCACAGATCCCTGACCACTGACCACTGATCCCTGACCACTGACAACTGACAACTGAGAACTGAGAACTGAGAACTGACAACTGACAACTGACAACTGAGAACTGACAACTGTCAACTCCCTCCCAAATCCCCCTCCGGCGCCGGGGCAAACTTCAGCAGCCCCAGCTCGCCGGCCAGCCGTTCCAGCCGGGCGCGGGTTGCGGCGGTGGGCGGCACCAGGGGCAGCCGCACGGTGTCGCCGATCTTTCCCATTAGGCTCAGCACGGTTTTCACCGGCGACGGGTTCGATTCCCAGAAATTGGCCTCGAACAGCCGTCCATAGCGGCGCTCAATGTCCCGCGCCTGCGTCCAGTCGTTCATCAGGGCGGCGCGAATCATGCGTCCTACCTCCGCTGGAGCCTCGTTGGCGGCCACGCTGATCAGCCCATGCGCGCCAATGCCGATGGAGGCCAGCGCCAGGTTGTCGTCTCCTGAAAAGATCTTGAAATTGCGAGGCAGGTCATGCACCAGTTGGGTAATCTGGGGCAGCTTGCCGCTGGCTTCTTTGATGGCCTGGATGTTGGGCGCGGCCTCGGCCAGGCGGACCACGGTTTCCGGCTCCAGGTTCGCCGCCGTTCGCCCCGGCACGTTATAGAGCGTCACCGGAAGGGGATCGACGGCCTTGGCCAGCGCCAGAAAGTGCTGAAACTGCCCTTCCTGCGTGGGCTTGTTGTAGTACGGGTTGGCCGAGAGAACGGCGCTTAACCCCTTGATCTTGCACAGCATTCCCGCCTGGCGCACCAGCGTCCGCGTGGAGTTGTGCGTGCATCCGCCCCACACCGGCACCCGTCCCGCCGCCGCGTCCACCACAACGTGAACGGCGTGCAGCCATTCCTCTTCATCCAGCGTGGCCGCCTCCCCCGTTGACCCGCAGGCCACCAGGAAGTCGATCCCCGACTCGATCTGCCAGTTCACCAGCGCCCCAAGCGCCTGGTCGTCAATCGATCCGTCCGCCTGGAACGGCGTGACAATTGCGGTACCGCAACCCGTTGTCTGCATAACATGGAGAGTGTATAACGAAGTACCATGTGCAACGTGTGGCGTGGCCAACAGCCACTCGAATATTGCGTATTTGGGTTCGAAATCGATGGCCGGGGGGTTACTAGTCTACAAACTTTCGTGCCCTAGGTTTTGCGCGGAAAGAGGACTACATTGGCGATGGGCACAACTCGACAGGACGGGAACTTCAAATTATGAATAGTCAATTGAAATCGGGGCTCTCGCTTCTGCCGGGGCACGCGGCGCCTCCGTCAGACAGGGAAGTGCGCTGCGCGGTCAGATTCCCTCTTATGCTGCCCGTCGTGGTGGCGTGTGGCAGTCAAGAGCACACCGCGTTTACCCGCAATGTATCGGCCAGCGGGGTGCTGTTTGAGATGGCAGACCCCCTCAAAGTGGGTGAGAATATCCATTTTTCCCTGCGCATGCCAGGTGCGGTGCTGGGTACCCCTCACGATGTTCTGGTGGATTGCCAAGGACGTGTGGTACGCTGCTCCATGAGCCAATCCCAGTCCCAGGTTGCCGCCACGATTGACGACTATCAATTTGTGGAACAGTAACTTTTCGGCCTGGCATTGCAGCAGGCGGTTATGGATTTCCTAGATGATCCCTCAGAAGGTGAAGCCCACGAAGCGCCGGTAAAGCCGGGCACAGTCCGCATTATCCTTGCGGATTCCCAGGCCATTTACCGGGTTGGCATTCGCAAGATATTTGCCCTTGAAGACGATCTGCGGGTCGTCGCTCAGGCTGATTCCCTTGCGAATTTGCGCGCAGCCATTGAACGCTACCCCACCGATATCGTCCTGCTCGAGGGAGCCCTCCTGGCAGGCACGGCCAACGTGATTCCCGATCTGTTGCGCGTCGCCCCGGATGTCAAGTTGATCGTCCAGGCCGTCGCCTCCGACGAGAACCACACGGTCGAGCTGTATCGCCGCGGCGTCCGGGGCATCATCTCCCGCTCCATCTCGCCCGATCTGCTGGTCCGTTGCGTGCGGCGCATCGCGGCCGGCGAAACGTGGATCGACAACCAGTCAGTGAACTGGGTCATCGAGGCCTACCGTGCCCAGGCTGCGGCGTTGGTCAGCCCCCGCACTCAGCCTCGCCTCTCGCCCAAGGAAATGTCGATTATTACCTGCATCACACAGGGCAAACGCAATAAGGAAATCGGCTTCCAGCTGGGAACCACCGAACAGGTGATCAAAAACTATCTGCGCAAGATTTATGACAAGCTGGGCGTTTCAGACCGCCTCGAACTGGCACTCTATTGTCTACATAACAAGATCATTCAGTCCGACGCGGATGTAGAAGTGGTGGCGCAAAAGGTCGTGAGCCGCTAGGTCTCTGACCGCTTGATGTTGGACCAATGCTGGGTGCCCCACCCTTCCGGCTTTTTGTCGGATCTACCACAAATATGGGTGGGCCACCCTCGGCGCGTCTTTGTTTTTGCGCCTAGGGTGGGATACCTCAGCCCTCCATCGCAAGGCACGAAATCACGCGGTCAGAGACCTGGTGTGGTGACTCAGAAGTCCGCACCCAAAACGAATGTCATCCTGAGCAGAGTTGGGCGCGGCTTCCGCCGTGCCACTCTCTAAATCTGGATGTCATTCTGAGCGAGCGAGGCGAGTCGAAGAATCTGCGGTTGCCTTATTGCCACTCACCACATTGCAGAAAGCCTCGCCCTTGCCACGCTCGGGAAATCCCCTCAGACCACCTTTGCTACCTGCATACTTTGGTTTTGAAAGGGTGCGGCTTCAGCCGCGCCGCAAACGGCGGAAAAACCAAATCCGGACGGAGGCGGGGGGGCAATCCCCGCATAAAGCCAAAAGAATCATCGTCGGCTTCAGCCTCTGAGTCCCTTTTCCCCAGCCTCTCAGACCCTAATCAATCCCGTTGGCCTCGCAGCCCTGGCCCTCTCCGGTGCGATCCCCGTTGCAGCTCACCGGCGCCTGCGTATCCTGACAGTTTTTGCGGGCCGACTCAAGCAGCCGGATCAGCCGGGCCAGATCCTCCTCGTCCAGGTGGCCCAGCATCTCCACCGGAAACTGCTGCACCAAGGGGTCCATCTCCGCCAGCAGGCTGAGCCCAGTCGCCGAAATTTGAGTCCAGACCACGCGCCGGTCGCGCTTGTCCCGCTGCTGCCGGATCAGTTTCAGCGCCTTCAATCGGGCCAGCAGCCGGGTGATGTCCGGCTCCGCGGTGATCATGCGCGTGCCGATGGCGGAGCAGGTGAGCCCCAGGGTCTGCGCGCCCCGCAGGATTCTCAGCACGTTGTACTGCGTCGAGGTGACGCCCCAGGCGCGTGTCTTGCGCTGCAGGCCGCGATGCAGGCAGTCGGCGGTGCGCATCAGGTTCAGCATCGCTTCTTCCGCTGCGCTGGAGAAGGGCCGTCCCTGCCCGATTTCAAGTCTCAATTCCGCCACCGGCCTTCTCCCCGCTTCATTGCCTGTTTGCGGACGGAAGCGGCCTCTGTCGCCTTCGTCCGCAAAGGTTAGCTTGCTTACTGCTTCACAACTTCCAGGTCGATAGACAGCTTGATTTCGTCGCTCACCACGGCTGCGCCATAGTTGGGCCCGACACCGAAATCCTTCCGGTTGATGGTGGTGGTGGCGGAATATCCGGAATGGGGCTTGTGGTCCATCCCCGGGACTGGAGCGCTGGGTCCATCCACGTCCAGTTCCACCGGCCGGGTAACTCCATGCAAAGTGAGATTGCCGTTCACCTTCAGGTGGACGCCGTTCTTGGTCACGCTGGTGCTGGCGAAGGTCGCTGTCGGGAATTTGGCCACGTCGAAGAAGTTTGGACTTTTGACGTCGGTGTCGCGCGCCGTCACGCCGGTATCCAGCGTATTCACGTCGATGGTCACAGAAACCGTCGACTTTGTCGCGTCTGTCTCGTTGAGAGTAATGGTGCCCTGCACGCCCCCAAAACGGCCGTGAACGTTCGAAACGCTCATGTGCCGCACGCTAAAGTCCACCTCGCTGTGGGCTGGGTCGATGGCCCAGGTGGAGGTTTGCGCCATGGCCAGGGGAGCCGTCATTGCCAGAATGCCAGTCAGGATTGCTAAACGTCTCATCGATCGATTTCCTTTCACTGCCGGGCCGGGAAGAGCCTCGACGGTTGGAGCCACAGTTGCTGAGCTCTGCTTGGGCCGCGCCTATATCTGAGAACTCGAGGAAGCATTGGGCGGCCAATCTTCTGCTGCATTTAAGGATGCCCGAGGCGAGGTATTTGTTGCAACAAATATTTCGACTGCTTCCAACCTGCGGAAGTCGCGCGCGGGAATGGATTGGCCTGTCAACAAAGCCGCTCCAGCGGAGACTGAACTCCGATTGAAGGCCGGACTTGAAGGTGGTAACAACATAAGGTAATGGTTACTAACTATGTGACACCTTGGGTCTTACCTTTAGCACAAATGGGTCATTGCCTCGCTCTAATAGCGCGCATATGATCGTCCCATATTCAGACGATAAGTACGCCGCGGGATCAAGTATGCGGCTGAGGGGGTCCGGCAGTCTGCAGGTTAGCCTCAGCCGGGAATGGAACCGAATTGAGGTTCCACTGATTTCACCGCGCCCGCTGTTGCGGGCGCAGTTTCGAGAAACATGAGTCAACGAATCTCATCGTTCTCGAATGCAGGATAGGCATGGAGAGGGGCGTCAGTTGTGAGATCGCTGCGCGTTGAAAATGCATCAAATCCGATCGGTCCTTTGTCTGATTCGCTGGCGAAGGGCGAGCGCGAGGTCCTGAGCGAGAAGACATTCAAGCGGATGATCGCCATCGAGAGGAAGAGGACTGAGCGTTCCAAGGAACCCTTCCTTCTCATGCTGGTTGAGGTTGGCCAAAATCAGGATCCGAAAGAGTGCGGCAAGGTGCTCGACAGCATGTTATCTGTCCTGATTTCATCTAGCCGTGAAACCGATGTTATCGGCTGGTATAAGGATAGGGCTACTCTGGGAGTGATGTTCACAGGGCTGCTGATTGCGGACAAGAGCCTGATCCTGACCACCATTCTGAGTCGTGTGAGTGCCATGCTCCGCGACGAACTGACTTTCGATCAGTTCAGTCAAGTCAGCCTCTCATTCCATTTCTTTCCCGATGACTGGGACCAAATCGCTTCGGGCGGCCCGAGCAACGCCGCGCTCTATCCAGACCTGAAGAATCCCGGCAGCCGCAGGCGCTCGCTTTTGGTCGTCAAGCGCGGAATCGATCTGCTCGGAAGCGCGTTGGGATTGATCGTTCTGTCGCCAGTGTTCCTCGTGATCGCAATCGTCATCAAGTTGACGTCGAACGGCCCCGTGCTCTTCACACAGCAGCGCGTTGGACAATATGGCCGCCAGTTTACGTTGCTCAAATTTCGCTCCATGCACATCGACAGCGATCACAATGTTCACAGAGAGTTTGTGATGAAGTTGATTGCCAACCAGTCAGACCCCGACTTGGGGAGCGGCAAGGGCGAACCCATCTACAAGCTGACCAACGACAGAAGAATCACGGCGTTCGGACAATTCCTTCGCAGGACCAGCCTTGATGAGTTGCCGCAGATCATCAACGTCTTCAAAGGCGACATGTCGCTCGTCGGTCCACGCCCTGCCATCCCTTACGAACTGGCGGCGTATCAAACCTGGCACCGCCGTCGCATCCTTGAGGCCAAGCCTGGTGTTACGGGGCTATGGCAGGTGACAGGCCGAAGCTTGGTCAAATTCGACGATATGGTCCGTTTGGACTTGCGTTACGCTACGTCTTGGTCTCTGTGGCTCGATCTCAAGATTCTGTTGCGCACGCCCCTCGCGGTGATCAAGGGCGCCGGCGCCTACTGAGTTATGTTATGGCGTGTAGTGCGATTCCGGTCGACGCTACACGCCCTTGATTGCTGCGTTATGCCTGACCACTCCCCTTGATTTCATGGCATATCCGCCTATCGTAAGTCTTGAAAGAACGGTGGAACTTCGTGAATTTCGGCGTGATCGGTTACGGGTATTGGGGCCCAAATATCGTAAGAAACCTTACGAATCTTGAGGACTCACGAGTAGTGGCTATCGCGGACTCAGATCCTTCCGCGCGTTTCCGTGCCCAGAGAGCCTATCCATCTGTCCATGTAACTCCAAATGCCTCCGATGTAGTTTCCTCAACTACGATCGATGCCGTAGCCATTGTCTCCCCGGTGTGGACGCACTACGAGTTAGCAAAAGCAGCATTGAAGAACGGCAAGCACATCTTTGTCGAGAAGCCGTTTACCACCAGCAGCGCACAGGCAGAGGAACTCATCGAGCTTGCCCTGAAACGAAATCTCAAGATCATGGTTGACCATACGTTCCTGTTTACAGGAGCGGTAAAGAAGATAAGTCAGTTAGTCAATGATGGCTCACTGGGTAATCTCTATTATTACGATTCAATGCGCGTCAACCTTGGCCTGCTTCAGCATGATGTCAACGTCCTCTGGGACCTTGCGCCCCACGATCTCTCGATCATGGATTACCTGATCAAAGACAATCCTGAGGCTGTGGTCGCCACTGGCGAGAAGCACGTGAACGACTACGAAGACGTAGCCTACATGACGCTCTACTTTCCCGGAAAGATCATCGCTCACATCAACGTCAACTGGCTATCGCCGGTGAAGGTGAGGACCACCCTCATCGGCGGAGAGAAGCAGATGCTGGTATGGAACGACCTTGAAGCCGACGAAAAGGTGAGGGTATACGACCGGGGTGTAAAGACGACCACCCAGGAAGGGCTCTACAAACTGCTGGTGAATTATCGGTCCGGCGATATGTGGGCACCACGCCTGGAGCAGGTTGAAGCGTTACGTCAGGAAATGCTCTACTTCGTCGATTGCGTCACTTCAGGGCAGGAGCCGTTCAACAATGGCCACGCAGGGCTGCGCGTAGTCAAGATGCTGGAAGCTGCGACTGAGTCCCTGAGCAAGAGAGGAGACTTGGTCTACTTATGAACACGTATAACTGCATCGCGGAAGATGTGCAACTGGGGAACGATGTTCAGTTGTCGAAGTTCATCAACCTCTACGGATGCTCCATCGGCGAGGGAACAAAGATAGGCGCCTAGGTCGAGATTCAGAAGAATGCCAGCGTGGGACAACATTGCAGGATTTCGAGTTATAGCTTCATCTGCGAGGGCGTTGTCATTGAAGACGATGCCTTTATCGGGCATGGTGTGATGTTCATCAACGACCGCTATCCCCGCGCCAGGATGCTAGGAACAGAAGATGGATCATTTCGAGATTGAAGGCGCGCCGACACTCCCGACATACGTGCTGATCACCCCAGCGCGTAACGAGGCGCAGTTCATTGCATCAACGATCGAGGCTGTGGTTGCCCAGACGGTGCGGCCCCTCAAATGGGTCATCGTCAGCGACGGGTCCACAGACGGTACCGACGACATTGTGTCGCAGTATGCGGCTGCGAACGATTGGATTGAGTTGGTTCGAATGCCGGAACGCCGCGAGCGTCATTTTGCAGGCAAGGTGTTGGCATTCAATGCGGGGCGGGAGCGAGTTGAAGGGCTGACCTACAAGGTCATTGCGTCCCTCGATGCCGACATCACGTTCGAGAGCGACTACTTCGCGTTTCTGCTTTCCAAACTGGCCGGTGACCCACAACTTGGCCTGGTTGGAACACCCTATCGTGACGCAACGAGCGAGGTTTACGACTACCGTTTTGTAAGTACCGATCACGTATCGGGCGCGTGCCAGGTCTTTCGCCGGGAATGCTTCGAGGATATCGGCGGCTACGTTCCAGCAAAGGGTGGCGCGATCGACACCATTGCCGCGCTTACGGCTAGGATGAAAGGCTGGAAGACGCATACGTTCACAGAGAAGATCTGTCTGCATCATCGCGCCATCGGTACAGCACAGAGCGGCCCGATCAAAGCCAGGTTCAACCTGGGGAAAAGAGATTACGCCATTGGAAACCATCCCCTGTGGGAGTTTTGTCGCGGTGCGTATCAAATGGTCAAGAGGCCTTACGTGCTGCGTGGTCTCGCGTTGGTGGCAGGATATCTGTGGGCGGCGACGCGTCATTCTGACAGGCCCGTGTCTGGTGAGTTGATGGCGTTCCGCCGCAAGGAGCAAATGCATCGGCTGACGCAACTCTTGAGTCGAAAACAAATGTCGAGTGATAAACGTGCGCCTTCGCAAGTGTGATCGTCGGGCAACAGAGGCTTTGGGGCTTTGAAGAATGTTCTGGTTTCATGAATCTCGATAAACACAATAGGTCCCGTTCCCAGCACGATTCCGCTGTCGCGAGAACCACGGCATGCCCGCTTGCCGTCGCCGCGTCAGTGCGGCGTGCCTGTGCAACGGTCATCGTGAACGCTGACGATTGGGGACGCAATGTCGAGACAACCGACCGCATCCTCGACTGCATTCTTTGCGGTGCGGTGTCTTCCACCAGCGGAATGGTATTCATGGAGGATTCTGAGAGGGCTGCCTGTCTTGCGCGCGAACACTACATCGACGTGGGCCTCCACCTGAACCTCACCACGCCCTTCTCGGCGCCGCATTGTTCGTCCCGGCTGATGGAAGAGCAGCAAAAGATCAGCCGCTTTTTGCGATCGAATCGGCTGGCGCCCGCTATCTACCATCTTGGACTTTCCTCATCATTCGAGTATGTGGTCAAAGCGCAGCTTGAGGAGTTTGAGCGGATCTATGGTGTACAGCCCGGCCGCATCGATGGCCATCACCATATGCACCTGTGTGCAAACGTCCTGTTTCAGGGGCTTCTGCCGCACGGCACTATCGTCCGCAAGAATTTCTCATTCGGATCGGGAGAGAAAAGCTACGCCAATCGCATCTATCGAAAGTTGCAGGATCGCATTCTGGCCCGGCATCACCGCACATCCGATTTCTTTTTTTATCCGATCCTTTCAGATCGAGCACGGTGGCGGAAAATTCTCGACCTTGCGCAGCATTTCAATGTTGAAATCGAAACCCACCCGGCGAATTGTGATGAATACGAGTTCCTCGTCAAGGGAGAACTGTTGAGTTATGGCGCTAATGTCGCCGTTTCTCGCGGCTATTTCCTGCGCTCATCCGACTTCTTTGCGAGGGTTGGATCTGGCGACGCAGTGGTCACCGCTGATTGTGAACTTGAAGCGGGAGTTCGCAACGAGGTGATGGATGCTGGTGTGCCGCCGCACACCCCGCACATCAGCGTCTGTATCTGCACCTACAAACGGCCGCTTCCGCTCAAACGCCTCCTGTCTGATCTCAACGGGCAACACACCGAGGGCTTGTTCACCTATTCGGTCGTGGTGGCGGACAACGACGAGGCAACGTCAGCAGAAGCAGCGGTCGCAGAAATCCAGGCGGGCTCAGCAGTTCCGCTGAAGTACTGCGTGGAGCCGAGACGCGGCATCGCGATGGCGCGCAACAAGGTCATCGCGAACGCCGAGGGAGAGTTTGTTGCTCTGATTGACGACGACGAGTTTCCCACCGCCAGTTGGTTGCTCACGCTCTTCAAGACATTCAGAAAATACAGTGTGGACGGAGTGCTGGGGCCTGTGAGACGCCACTTCGAGGAAGCCCCGCCAGCATGGCTTGAGAAGAGCAAGCTGTATGACCGAAGCATTCCTTCAACGGGCGTGGAAGTTGACTGGCGCGAGGCACGCACCGGCAATGCGCTACTCAAAAGAGATCTATTTGCCGGCGATCCAGCGCCCTTCCGTCCGGAGTTCAAGACCGGCGAAGATCGGGATTTCTTTCGACGAAAGATGGCGGGCGGCCGTGTCTTCGTCTGGTCTGCGGAAGCTGAAGTGTTCGAGGTGATTCCTCCCGCGCGATGGAAGCGGATGTACTACGTGAGGAAGGCCCTCCTGCAAGGTGCGAGCGCCGCTCTTCAACCGAGTTGTGGCGCAATGAACATCGCAAAATCGGTCATTGCTGTTCCTTTTTACGGCGTGGCTCTGCCGCTTGCACTTCTGGCGGGTCAGCAACATTTCATGACCATCCTTGTGAAACTCTGCGATCATGCCGGAAAGCTGTTGTATCTGATGGGCATCAATCCTATTCGAGAGGAATATGTGTCTGAATAGAGATTGACTTACACGATTCGTGTATTGAAATGGGCCATTGCTGCTGCTGTGGCATATCTTGGGCGCGGTCAGGCTGCAGCAATATAGATGAAATGAAGAATGGGAAGTGCGATGAAAGCTTGCATGCTGGCCTACACGTTTTACGACGCGGACAATCGCGTCAGGCGATATGCGGAGGCTCTGGTCAAGCGCGGTGACCAGGTGGATGCGATTGCGGTAGCTCGCGAAGGCCAGCCTGCTTTCGAAATAATCCAGGGCGTGCGCGTCTTCCGTATCCAGAAGCGTCTCATCGACGAAACGGGGCCCGTAAGTTATCTGATCAAGCTGGTGCTTTTCTTTTTCCGGTCCGCATGGTTGGTCACAATCAAGCATCTGCGTGAACCCTATGACCTCATTCACGTTCATTCCGTGCCGGACTTTGAGGTATTCGCCACTCTCATTCCTCGCCTGATGGGCGCGCGCGTCATTCTCGACATTCACGATATTGTGCCCGAGTTTTACGCGAGCAAGTTCAAGGTTGGGGAGCGGTCCATCGTTTTCCGATTGCTTGTCTTTCTTGAATGGCTGTCGATCGCTTATTCCAGCCACGTGATTATCTCAAATCATCTTTGGCAGAAGACGCTGGTTGGGCGTTCGGTGCGTCCGGAGAAATGCACCACGCTGATCAACTATCCTGACTTGACGATTTTCTGGCGGCGGCCTTCTCCGGCGCGTAATCAAGATGAATTTGTAATGTGCTACCCCGGAACGCTGGCTTGGCACCAGGGCCTGGACATAGCGATTGATGCCGTGTCGTTGTTGCGCGATCGCGCTCCCGGACTTCGATTCTTCATCATTGGCGATGGACCGGATCGGGAGAAGCTCAGGAGCATGATCCATGAGCGCGACCTGGAAGATCGCGTTTTCCTCAAAGGGCTCATCCCCCTGGAGGGCGTCGCCGAAATAATGGCTGGCACGGACGTGGGAGTGGTTCCCAAGCGCAGCGATTCGTTCGGCAACGAGGCATTCAGCACCAAGATCATGGAGTTCATGGCCATGGGCGTGCCGGTGATTGCATCGCGGACCCGTATTGACGAGTACTACTTCAATGACGAACTTGTGCAGTTCTTCGAATCTGGAAATGCCGGCGATCTCGCCACCAAGATTCTGAGTCTGATGCAGGAACCGGCTCGGCGCGCGCAGTTGGCGGCGCGCAGTGCAGAGTTCATCGCACTCAATAGCTGGGATGTCAGGAAGCAGGAATACTTCGAGTTAGTGGATCGCTTAACAATCGGACACTCACCCGCGGTAAGATGAAGACCGCCTTTGAAGCACAGAAGATCCTGCCCAAACGTGCTGTTTCAACCAAATGTGTAGCTCAGATGGAGGTACATAAAGGCCGCCGGCATTCAATGCCGAAAAATGTTATGGGACGGAAAGCGAAAGTTTGAGAATTCCAATCTTCAGCAAGGCTCCTGTGCGCTAAACCCAAGGCTAAATGCACATAAGTTCCCGCTGTCTCGTTTATGGACACCCCACGGTTCCCAAACAGAGTTACTAACGGGGGGGACCATCCGCACCCTGTTTGTGGGATTTTGTCTGGCGTCCGAGTCCTGTAAACTTACAGGATGGAACTCCTCCGCTGACCCGGATTGTGGCGAGAGGCGACCAGCCAGCCTGTCCGGCGAGCCGTCTGATCGGGTTTTCAGGGTCGTGCGGTGAACCGAATGGGTGTTGGATCGGCTTAGCTTTCGAGTGCTTCTGCCTCCCTGGTCTCGTGTTCGGCAAGCACTCATGACTAAAGCCTTGTACCGGCGGTCTGCAAGAGACGGGCCAGTTTCGTTGAAAAGTGTGACGCAAGCATGAATCGGCGGCCTTACATCTCGTCCATCTTCGCATTGATCGCGGCAGTCTGTTTGCTTGCATCCCCGGTTCAAGCCCAGGTTCAGGGTTCCGCGGGTGTTCCTTTGGGCGTTCAGGCGCAGCAATCCGCGTTGCCCGATCCGCAACTCAAGCCCAATCCGCTGGAAGCTCTGCGCAAGTTCGAGCCGGCCGCCGATGAAGAATACCGGCTTGGCAAGGGCGACGAAATTACCGCGGACTTTTCCGGGCGGCCCGATCTGCAGGCCAAACTCGTTGTCGGGCCGGACGGCCGAATCTCCCTGCCCCTGGCGGGTGAGATCACAGTGGCCGATCTTGGACGCTCTGAAGCGGCCAAGGCTGTGGAGACGGCGTTGGCGCCCTACTATGCCAACCTGGCGGTTCAGATCACCGTCAGCAAGTACACGGCCAACCGCATTTTGTTGCTGGGCGCGGTCGATCATCCCGGCCCTATGGCGTTTGAGGGCGTTCCCACTCTGCTTGAGGCTCTCACCCGCGGCGGCTTGCCGACCGTCGGCCCCAACAAGCTTTCCCAGATCCCCGATCGCTGTGCCATCTATCGCGGCCGCGACCAGGTGTTGTGGGTCCAATTGAAGGCTCTCATCGATTCCGGCAATCCGCTGGCCGATCTCCGGTTGCGCCGCGACGACGTGATCTATGTGCCCAACATGGCCGAAAACTTTGTGTCGGTGCTGGGCGAAGTGCAGCATCCCGGCGCGATTCAACTCACCAATAATTCAACGCTGGCCAGTGTGATTGCAATGGCCGGCGGCACCACGGACAAAGCCGGCGCCAAGCCGCACATCCAGATCGTAGACCCGGCCAGCGGAACGTCCCGCGTGGTTTCGATGAACGACCTGCTCAATCCTGCCAAGTCGCTTGAAGTGACGCTGCGCCCAGGGCAGATCATCTTTGTGCCACAAAGCGGCTTCTATCATGCCACGTACTTTCTTGAGCGGCTGAGCCCGCTTACCCAACTTGCCACTATGGCGATGATCGACGGGAAGCTATGACCAATCTGCGCCAGACTTCAGCAATCTCTGAGCAGAAGCAGCCATCGTTGGCGCCCCCGGTGATGGTTCACGCCATGCCGGCAAGCAATCCCGAACAGGCGCTTTTTCATTTCGATTTCCTGCGCAGCTTGCAGCTCCATCGCCGCCTCGCCATCGGGATTTTCGTATCCGCGCTGGCGCTTGCTGCCGGCTACGTTCTGATGACGTGGCCCATCTACAATGCCCAGAGTCTCGTTTACATCCAGCCCGCGCCTCCTCGTCTTATGGACTCCGGCCTCGTCAATCGCTGGCCCTTTGACGCCAATACCTACGAGACCTATATCCAGCAGCAGATCCACAACATTACGCGCCCCGACGTGCTGGTGGGTGCGCTCCACAAGTTGCCGGCAGGAAGCTGGCGGCGAGCTGCGGAGACGGAGCAGGCCGCCGCGGACCGGCTTGGCCGCGCCATTACCGTAACTCGCGTTGGCACCGGCTACCAGGTTTCCATCGCGGCTCGTGCCTCCAATGCCGCGCTCGCGGCTGAAATGTCCAATGCGGTGTCCTCCAGCTTTATTGAGAGCGCTACCCGCGAGCTCAGATCAGGCGATACACAGCGCATTGAATTGTTGCGCGAAGAGCGGGATCGCGTTTCGAAGGAACTGGCTGCCGACCGCGCGGAACAAGAAGATCTGAACAAGAAACTGGGAGTGGCGGCAATCGGCACCACGACTCCCGATCCCTTCGACGAGCAGATCAGCCAGATTCGCCTGGAACTGGTGAAGGCCCGCACCGCGAACGACGAGGCCGCTGCCCGGCTGACATCCATGGCGAGCGGCAATTCCGCGTCGTCCGCCGGCCTCGACGCTGCGGCCGACGAAATTGTGGCTGTCGACGCGGGCATGGTCAGCATGAAGACCTCGCTTAACCAGCGGCGGTCCGTGCTCATCACGCAGATGGCCAATTTGACGCCAAACCACCCTCAGTACAAGCAGGATGCGGAAGAGCTGGCGCAGATCAATGCCTCGCTCGACTCCATGACCAAGGACCTGCGCTCCAAGGCCGCAAGCCACATCCAGCAGCGGCTCAAGAGCGATCTGGAGCGGACATCGGGCGTTGAAGCCAAGCTGAATGCGCAACTGGCTCAACTTACCGCCGCCGCGGGTGGCGCGACGCCGCGGCTGCAGCGCTCCAATGAACTGGTCATGGACATTCAGCGCCTGCAAAACCGCTATGGTGCGGTGGACGAGCAGTTCCGCAATCTGACCATGGAAAACAACGCGCCCGGCGCTGTGTACCTCTCCTCCGCCGCGGTGCCGCCGCTCCATGCCTCGGACATGCGCGTGTTGCGCAACGCGATGGTGCTCGTGCTTGCGGGTCTGCTTCTAGGCATCGCCGCCGCGCTGACAGCTCAAAACCTCGATCCGCATATCTACATCGCAGCGGATGTGGAGCGCGTGCTGGGATTCGCGCCCATGGCGCAGTTGCCGGACTTCCAGCAGGTGTCAGACGGGGTGGCCGAGGAGTATATGTTGCGCCTGGCCGCGGCCGTGGAGCACGCCTACCAGCAGGGCGGCATGCAGAGTTGCATCTTCACCGGCATTGCTCCTGGATCCGGCGTTACCACGGTGGCAACGCGTGTTCGAACGATGCTGGAAGCCATGGGCCGCGCAACCGTGCTCGTGGACGCCTCTGGAACTCCGCCGCCCGTGACTGCCGCCGATGGATCCACCGGACTGGTGACTACGCAATTCGGCAGCAGGCCCACGGTCCTGCTGCAGCAGATGGCCGAAGAGAACGGCAAAGAGACAATTGTGCTCACTGATACGGCTCCGCTGCTGGTATCGGGTGAGACAGAATACCTGGCTCGCTTCGTTGACTCCGCGATTGTCGTCATCGAATCCGGCGTGACGACCCGCGCACAACTTCACGAAGTGGCACGGACTCTGCAACGGCTTGAGGTGGCGGCTGTGGGATTCGTCCTGAACCGCATCGCACTGGCCAATGCTAATTCCAGCTTTCGAAATTCTGTCCGGGCCGTTGAACAGCATCTCCATACCCAGACCCGGTCGAATGCGCGCGGCACGGTGAGGAGCCAGCCGTCCGCGCAGCCTGAGCGCGAAGCTCCCCCGGAGCCTGCCTCTGCCGCTCAGCGCCAGCCGGCGACGCCTGAAACCCACGCGCACGCCGCAGCTGCTTCGCCTTCTCCGTTCGAGGCCGCAGCGCCTGTGGCCAATGCGCCCTCTGCCGCGCCTGCGCCTGAGCCGTGGGCGGCCCCTGATGTCACAAGCTTCATGGGCGCGTCTCGGCTCACTCCCCGTCCGCTCCGCAGGGAATCAGCTCCCCCAGAGACGGCTACGGCCGTTTTCGACCCCGCGCCGCCTCCACCGCCGCAGACGCCGCAGCCGATGCCTCAGACGCGGTACAGCCCGCCACCGCCAGTTGAGTGGGCAGTGCCACCCTCTCCGCCCGCACCGGCCGCTGTGCCAACTCCTGCTGCCGCCGCGTATCAGGTGCCAAAGACCCCACCGCCCCCGGCCGCTCCCGCTTATCGCGCTCCTGAACAAAGGCGGACTCCCGCGTCGGCTCCCGTCCCTGAACCGGCGCCCAGATTTGACCTCAAGCCGGTTGCTGCCGAGCCGGCGGACGAGATGGGCGAAGGGCCCTACAGTGCTGCATCGCGGCTCGGGGGCCTCAGAACTCTGCTGGTTTCGCTCGGCCTCAAGAGCCTGGACAAGGAATCGGACTTCAGAGACCGTGAGCCCGAAGCCGAAGTGCGCTATGAGCGGGAACCGGAACGTACCGTCTACGCTCAGCCGTTCGCGTCTGTTTCGCCAGTCAATGCCGACGCAGCCAGTCCCTCGACAGCCGCGGTGATTGCGCAGCCTGAGTTTCTTCCTCCCAGGCCCGTGGTCGAGGTTGCGGAGCGGGAAAAGGAGCCTGCGCGGCCGGTCAGTCCTCCTGCTCGCCATGAGCGCTGGGAGTCGATGGAGGATGTGCAGACGCTGCCCTCCTGGCGCGGCCAGTACCGCAAGAAACGGTCGTAAAAGCGCCCCCAAAGCGCTCTCCCCTACTTCGGCCGGATCAGTTCCACGCGATCGCGGGTGCGTACCCAGGTATTTCCGGCCATGCGGCCTATCGCGTCCAGTCCCGCCGGATCGATGCGGAAATTGTCGAAAAGGTCCTCGCGCACATGGAACCGCACGACTTCGCCCAGCACGATCACGCCGCCGCCTGGCTTATGGCTGGTGTAGATCACCTGGAGCAGTTTGCACTCCATCTGCGCGGGCGACTCGGCCACCCTTGGAGGGCGGATCACGGCGCTGGCCACCGGCGTAAGCCCAGCCAGTTGGAACTCATCCACGTCCGGCCCCACCTCGGCTGCCGCGGCGTTGGCGGCCTCGGCAATGGCCTCGCTCACCACGTTCACCACAAACTCGCCCGTCTCTTCCACGTTGCGCAGCGTGTCTTTGCGCGGAGTCCCATCGGATCCGTCGCTCGCCCTCAACGCCGGACAGAACAGCAACGTCGGCGGCACCGCGCCCACTCCGCAGAAAAAGCTGAAAGGAGCCACATTGGGCACCCCGTTGGCGTTCACCGTCGAAACCAGCGCGATGGGCCGCGGCACAATGATGCCCGACATCACCTTGTACACCTGGTGCGGCTCGTGTTCGGCGGGGTCGATCGTGACCATGGCGGGATGGGAAGAAACCCGTGCGTTCATATCCTTAAGCCTAAAGCACCGATCGGCAACACCGCACGTCTAACGCATGATAGAAGTTGCACCGGCCCGCATCACGTCCCAGGAATTGACCGTTATGGTGCGGGGCGAGGATATTCGTCACCGTGTAACATAGCATGATGCACAATCGCTAGAAGGAGCTTTCGTCGTGCCGCGCATCCACTTTCAAATGCAACTCGCCGAACTGAAGGACAAACTCCTCGCCATGGCTGCACTTTCGCAGCAGGCCGTCGAGTCGGCGGTGGACGCTTATCTGCAGCGCGACGCAGGGTTGTGCCAGTACGTGCGCCAGAATGAAACCGCCATCAACACGGCGCAGCGCGAACTGGACGAGATGGCCTACGAGCTCCTGGCCAAGGAACAGCCCATGGCCATCGACCTGCGCTTCATCCTGGCCGTGATCAAGATCAACGGCGATCTCGAGCGCATTGGCGATCAGTCGGTCTCTCTGGCCCGGCGCACGCGCGACGCGCTAGCGCTGGAAAACATCGAATTGCCCGTGGACCTTGCCGCCATGGGCGAGTTCGCCAGCCGCATGATCCGGTCCGCCATCCAGGCGCTGCTTGAGGGCGATGCCCGCCTCGCCGATTCGGTGCGTGAGATGGACGATGAAATCGACCGCATGAACCGCCGTGCCCACGCTGACCTCCTCAAGCTCATCCAGGAGAAGCCGCACTGTACCCAGCAGGCGATGAACGGCCTGTTTGTCTCGCGGTCCCTCGAACGCATTGCCGACCACGCCTCCAACATCGCCACCGACGTCATCTTCTGGGTGCGCGGCGCCGATGTGCGCCACCAGCTCAGCATGGCGATGGACTGACGCGGGATCTGAGTCCCCGCAACATCGAAAAGGCGTGGGGTGATATTCAGCCGGTCGACCCGCCAGAATCCTGAGAAACCTTGTATCCGCGCCGGCATCCAACCAAAGGCATGGGGATCAGGCACAGACGCTCCATTCCGGTACGTTCCGATGCCGTCCCCGGCAACGGAGTCCGACTATGCCCACACACACCCATGAAAAGGAATCGCAAGCCGCCAGGCTACTGGTTCCAGACGGTTTCTCCCCTGAAGATGTGAAGAACCTTTCCAGCGTACTGAACGCGCTCGTGGCCGATGCCTTTGCCCTTTACCTCAAGACCAAGAACTTCCACTGGCACATGAGTGGGCAGCATTTCCGCGACTATCACCTGCTGCTGGACGAACATGCCACCCAGATTTTCGGCATCACCGACGCCATCGCCGAACGGGTGCGCAAGGTGGGCGGCACCACCATCCGCTCCATCGGACACATTGCCCGGCTACAGCGGCTTCACGACAACGACGAGGAGTTTGTGGGCCCCACCGAGATGCTGAGGGAACTCCACGCCGACAACAAGACCTTTGTGGAGAGCCTGCGCGCGGCGCATGTAGTAGCCGGCAAAGCCAACGACTACGCCACCACCAGCCTGATCGAAATCTGGATCGACGAGGCCGAGCGGCGCGCCTGGTTCCTGTTCGAAGCCACGCGGTAAAGCATCGATTCATTCAACAGCCCAGACGATCCAGTTCCCGATTCTGAGACCTGGAAAAGCAACAACGCCAGCGAACAGAAGGCCGGCTTGCCCGCTATAGGGCAAGCCGGCCTTCTGTTCCCCATTACCTGTTCTCTGCTTTCCGATAGCCCACAATCCGGCCGGAACCGGTGCGCCGATCAATCTCTCGCCACCAGGCACAAGTCGCGCTCCCGGGGAGTTCACCGGCCTGAGTGACTGCAGTCACTTCGCACTGTGCTGGCAAATCATACGATGACAACCAAGCTGCGGGTTAGCGGGCGATCAGCCCAGGGAAGGAACTCCGATGAATCTGGGGTTTATTGAGAGCAAGACGTACGACGAAATTGCAATTGGCGACACAGCCAGGACAGAGCACGTGCTGACCGCGGATGACGCGATGGCTTTCGCCTCAATTTCCGGATTTCACTCCGTTCTGAACTCCGATGAACTCATCGATCGCGCCGGGGGCATTCCTCCCACAGGGCCGAACATGTGGTGCGCTTCGCTCATCTCCGGGCTTTTCAGCATGAATATACCGGGGCCGGGGTGCACGTTGACGAACGTATCGCTCTCGTTCCACGATCGCATCCGTGTTGGAGATCGCATTCTCGTCAAGGTGCAGGTGACGGCCAAGGACGACTCCACGAAAGAGATTTTGTTTGATTGCGAGGCCAACAACGCCGCCGGAACGTCCATCTTCACGGGTACTGCCCGGCTGTTAGCTCCTCCCACCAAGCTCCGCTGGTCCACCCTCCCCGTGCCCCGGCTTATTGTCAACAATCCCTATCGTCACTACCTCGGCTTGATCGCGCGTGCCACCTCCAAGCCGGCCGTCAAGACCGCGATTATCTGGCCTTGCGACGAAGTGTCTCTGGGAGGAGCCGTTCAGGCATTCAAAGATAAATTGATCGTTCCAGTTCTTGTGGGCTCTGAGGCTACCATCCGCAGCCTCGCGGCAACCATGCAGCTTGACTTGAGCGCAATCCAGATTGTCGATGCCGTGGATAGCCGCACCGCCGCTGTGCAGGCCGTGGAGATGGCGCGTAAAACCGAGGTCCAGATGCTCATGAAAGGCTCCCTGCACACCGACGAACTCATGAGCGCTGTCGTGGCCCGCGAAGGAGGGATGCGCACCGGGCGCCGCATCAGTCACGTTTTCGCTTTGGATGTGCCGTCCTATCACAAGACGCTCTTCGTTTCTGACGCGGCCATCAATATCCAGCCCGACCTCGAAACCAAAATCGACATTCTGCAGAATGCCATCGACATGATGCTCAAGCTCGAGGTTGTGAACCCCAAGGTGGCCATCCTGTCGGCGGTCGAGTCGGTCAACGCCGCCATTCCCTCGACGCTCGATGCCGCTGCCCTCTGCAAGATGGTCGAACGCGGACAGATTACCGGTGCCATTGTGGATGGCCCGCTCGCCTTCGATAATGCCATCTCCAGCGATGCCGCACGCATCAAGAAGATCAAATCGCCGGTTGCGGGAGACGTGGATCTTCTGATGGTCCCCAATCTTGAAGCCGGAAATATTCTCTTCAAGCAGCTTCAATACCTGGCCGGGGCGCTGGCAGCCGGAGTCGTGGTTGGAGCCAAGGTCCCAATCGTTCTCACCAGTCGCGCCGATGGGGAATTGGCTCGAATGGCAAGTTGCGCGCTCGGTGTTCTGCTCGCGAAGCCCGCGCCCGGCCTGGTATAGGCTGCATCCTTCGTGTCTGGGCGCAACTTCACCCAGGCACTCAGCGAGCATTGCCTGCGGAGAAGTGCTATTTTTCCGAGTTCCAGTCTGTTAACCGCGAGCCTGACGTTGCTGGCTGGCGGGTAGCCGCGCATCCCCGTGGTACAGGTCAAGTCCGTCGACATTCCAGAACAAGGACTCGTAATTGTTGTGAGAATTGGCAAGAGCTTCGCTGCTGTTGCTTGGGGCTCCGATGATGGCTTCCCCGAACTCTTTAACGGCAGGCACGACACGAGCGCGTAAGCTCTTCGCGGACTATCGCCGCACTGGACTAACCTCCGGCCGTCAATCTACGCGGTGGCCGGAGCCTGTGAAGGCGTTGACCTGGCGGAGAGCCCTACCATGCATGTTTCTCCGCCTTCGCGATAACCCTCGACTACCCATTCTACGGCTGCTGCCTATATGCTTATTCCAGGTTCAAGATGAGTAGAGATCGTTGGACGGATGTGAAGATCAGGCTTGTTCTGGTCGCCTTTTTCCTCCTATTCCACGCTTCCGCTTCGTTTCCCCAGGTCGCTACACAACAGGACCATACGCAGTCGGTCCCTCGCGCAAGAGTCATTGTTTTTGTACATGGCCTTCACGGTAGCCGCGAGTCCTGGCGGGCTTCGAACGGCGCCTATTGGCCGGATTTGATTCGGACGGACCCGCGCTTCGCTTACTCCGACGTTGAAGTTGCGGAGTATCCCACGCCTGCATCGAATGGCAAAATGTCCAGTGTGCAGTTGGCCGAAATCCTCTGGACTCGCCTCAAGCAGGACCACGTCTGGGAGCATCGCGAGGTGGTTTTCATCGCGCATAGCCTGGGTGGCATCCTCGTCGAGGAGATGCTGTTGAAGCATCCCGCGGAGGCGGTGAGAGTCAAGTTCATCGTGTCGTATGGAACCCCGCACGAGGGCTCAACGATTGCCCGGATCGCTTCCATTTACGACAGAGACCCTCTGCTCAGCGATCTGAACGATGCAAGCGATAATGCTTTCCTGACCCAGCTTGAAAGCAACTGGCGAGGACACGATTCCGTAAACGGGATTCATCGGTTCTGCGCTTATGAAACCGAAGACACGAAGCCGGAAAACGGAGTCGGCCGCTATCTCAGGGCTCATGCCCGCGTGGTCAGCTACTTCAGTGCAACATATGGATGCGATGTGACCACACCGCCACAGGCGATCCATGCCGATCACGTGAACATGATCCGGCCTCTGGACCGGAAGTCGAGTGCCTATGATTTCTTCTACCGTGTGTACCGCGACAACCCCATCCTGGAAGAACAGGTGGTCACCCGCGACAACGTGATCGCGGGCCTTGAAGCCGGCTGCGACAAGAGCAACGCGAATCCCGATTTGCCAGTCCCGATCGTCCTCTATAGTTCAATGCACGAGAAGGTGATTACGGCGGCTGCCTCCTTCATCAATGCCGTGGACCTCCGGGACGTGAATCCAAACCCACCGGTCGTCACCAGGATCGATCCGGACGGCGTAGCCCATGTGCAATACGGATTCAGCGGGCCAAGCAAGAAGCTCTTCGTTTGCCTCGGCACCGCTCGCGCATCCTTGAAGGTTCAGTTTTATATCGACCGGCAGGTACCGATTCGCGAACCGCAGAATTGAGCCCTGGTCTGGGACAGACGAGTTAACAACACACCAGTCTGCACCTCGACGGCCTTCAGCGTCTCATGCGTGCCCGAACCGCGGTCCTGGGAAGAAACAAAGCTGCAAGCTCAACAAACGAAGGGCGGGTGGCCNNTGTGGGCCACCCGCCGGGTAGTGGGAACAGGCCCTGGTCAATGTTCGCTGCTCTCGTGTTTATATAAAAATAGGTCAGAGAAAGCAGCCAGGAAGACAAGCTCAGGGGGGAAGGCAAGGACTCATCATGAAAAAGAGAGTTTCCCGGAAAGTCGAATCTGCATCTCTCGAATCTGCGTCTCAACTGATCGACGCGAGAATCCAGGAGCTCGCCGACTGGCGCGGAGAGATGCTTTCCCGCCTCCGCGCTTTGATCAAGCAAGCCGACCCTGAAGTCGTCGAGGAGTGGAAGTGGGGGATACCCGCGTGGTCCCACGACGGGTTGATCTCGACCGGCGAGACCTACAAGAATGTCGTAAAGATGACGTTCGCAAAGGGCGCCTCGTTGGAAGACCCCGCAGGTCTCTTCAATTCCAGTCTCGAGGGTCGAGTGAGGCGCGCCATCGACTTCCGCGAAGGCGACAAGGTGAACGAGAAGGCGCTGAAAACTCTTATTCGCGCCGCCGTGGCCCTGAACACGTCCAAGGCCCCGAAGGGCTGAGCGAATTCCACCTCGGCTACTTCGTCGTTATGTTCACTTGGATTCCATCGGGGTCCAGGATTCCAAGTTCGCTTTCGCTTCTTAGCGATGTGCTGCATAACGTCTTGCTTACGAAAATATTCTTCCGCAAACTCAGGAATTCTTTCGCCGTTCAGGGCAAAATGAGGTCGGAGGTGTCAAATGACCATCAGCCGTCCAGCGGAGCTTTACAGGTTGCGCCTCGTCCTCGATGAATCCACAAGGCAAGTGACATTGATTGCGCGAGACAGCCACGATCAGCACAAAAGCGAAACAACCTGCACCGAGATGGAAGCCTATTTCCTGCTCGCTTTCCGTTATCCGACAGAAGCAACTGAGCAGCATATGGCCCAACTTACCAGCCAGAATCAGCTCGACATCGATTGGCAGTTCAACCAGAGAGATTTGGAAAAGCTCGGCTTCGACCCGGATGAGCTAGAGCCTTAGCAAGGCGCATCATTTGCGCACCGATTTAACAGGCCACGACAAGGTTTATGGTGCTCAAGCTAAGAATCCGCGCCCTGCGAATCGTCTAACTCTCGTCGCAGAGAGTCGATGTGGTCTGTAATCATTTCGTGGTCCGCGGCCTTCCACATCTCCGGAGCGAAACCAATGACACCAGACATATCGCTGTCCCTGAAGGGCGCCATCGGTCCCGCTTTCGGGATCTGGGAGACGACAACCACCGCCCTGTTCCTCACGAGATATACTGATTCCAAATTCTAAGCGTCAATTTTCCGTGCGGCAATCCGAGCCAGATCGACGGCATCGTTTCGCAGTTCTGAAAACCCAGACCCGGTGCATCCATTCTTGATCGTCGATGAAGAAGTTGGCCACACGCCGAAGATGAGGGGACAATATGTGGATCATCGGATTGCTTGGTTTCTACCTTATCTACCTAATTGAGTTTCGTTGGTATATGGTCTCAATGATCAAGCTGGGAAACCGCCCCAGCAGCGCGCCGATGATTCTCCTTAAGCCGTTCGCTCACTACATCGTTCATGCGTTGGCAATTTGCATTTTCTGCTTCTCGACCTACTGCTTCTACAAGGTGAATCCATGGATGGTGTTGCTCTCACCAGCCCTGCTGTTCATTGTCATGATGGTGAATCAAGCGAGGCAATCCAGACGCACGAATCAGATAATTGCGATTGCAGTGGGCATCCAGACTTCCATGGAGCGGGGAGGGGCAAGTCAGGTCCAGATCAACGACGCAATTTGTGTAGCCACCCTAGGAAATGGCTATGATCTGGGAATGGATTGTGATCTCAAGGTGTTGGTCAAGAATATCATATTGCCCAATCTCGGGTTGCTGGCATCGTCCTCATCAATTGTTTTGCATAGTAGTGTTGACTCGTCCGCTTTTGAGCAGCATCAAAATGAGTGTGCGGGAATCGATAGCAAGATCGAAAGCACAGTTAGGTGTTCCCGAATGCGCGGGGCAAATAAGTAGGCGGGTGGCCCTCATCTGCCCCCACCCAAGGCGCGCGGGTGCCCCATGTCTCGCCTTTTGGAGACATGGGATTCGAGAAACCCAACCAAACGAGAAACTCCCTGGTCACTGGAAAGAATTTCAAGCTGATGCGAATTCGCCGGATACTCAGCGAGCACTGCTTCGGCCTGAAAACAGAACGGGCGCCAATCTCATGACGGGCGCCCGAACGGTTTTCAACCAAAAAGAAAGCTAGACCTTGATGGCCGGATGCGTGGCATAGTGCAGCAGCACGGCAACCGCGCAGCTTGTCAGCCGCGTTTCGGCCGAGTCGGCACGGCTGGTCAAAATGGTGGGCACGCGCGCGCCCAGAACGATGCCGGCCAGTTGCGCACCGCCCAGGTATTCAAGCTGTTTGGCCAGCATGTTGCCGCTTTCGAGATCCGGCACCACCAGGATGTCAGCCTGTCCCGCGACCGGCGAAACCAGGCCCTTGATCTTCGCTGCCTTCGCGCTGACAGCGGTATCGAACGCCAGCGGCCCGTCGAGAACTCCCCCGGTAATCTGCCCGCGATCCGCCATCTTGCACAGCGCAGCGGCGTCCAGCGTGGACTTGATTTTGGGGTTCACCGTCTCCACAGCAGAGAGCAGCGCCACCTTGGGCTCAGGAATGCCCAGCGCGTGCGCCAGGTCAATCGCATTCTGCACGATGTGGACCTTGTCCTCAAGCTCAGGAGTGATGTTGATGGCCGCGTCGGTAATCAGCAGGGTGCGAGCGTAGGCCGGCGTATCCATGATGAAGACGTGGCTGATGCGGCGAGAGGTCCGCAAGCCGGTATCGCTCTTCATTGCGGCCTTCATCAATTCGTCGGTATGCAGGCTGCCCTTCATCATGGCTTGTGCATTTCCGCTGCGGCACATCGCAACACCAAGTTCGGCGGCCTTGCGTTCCGTGTCGGCCTCAAGGATGGGATATGCGCTGATGTCGACACCGATCTTGGCTGCCAGGGCATTCATTGCGGCCTCGTCGCCAATCAGCGTCGGCTCAATCAGGCCCTCCACGGCGGCTTCCACTGTGCCCTTCAGGGCTACTTCCGACAGCGGCCACACAACCGCGGTGGTGATGGCAGGAAGTTCCTTGCAACGCTCGATGAATTTGTGGAACACATGATAGTCCGCGGGATGGCCCACCAACGGGTCAACGGCTACGGCTTCGGCAAGGGGTGCAAGATCACTCATCAGGTTCATTCTCCCGGCCGGCGCNNACTTTGACCTTGCGCACGAACAAGACCAGCACGATTGATCCCAGTGCCACGCCCGCAAGTCCTTTGTACACATCCGCGAATGCCAGCAGCCCGGCCTGCTGCTGCACTAGCCGATAGATGGTCGCCAGCGCAGCCTCCGTGCCGTTGCCCAGGGTAGCGCGTTGCAGCGACATGAATCTTCCAATCCCGTGCATGGTCTGCATCAGCAACAGGTTCTGGGGCGTCAGATGCTCCACCAGCATGTTCTGGTGAAGCTGGCTGCGCCGGGCAAGAAACGTGCTGACCATGGCAATGCCCACGCTGCCGCCAACGTTGCGCATCAGGTTCATGGCCCCGGTAGCCGAACCGATCTGATCGCGCCGCAGAGGGGCGGTCCCAGCCACGTTGCTGGGGATAAAGAGCAGTCCCATGGCAGAACCGGCCAGAACTTGCGGCCAGAAGACCATCCACGGCCCGATGCCCAGCGAGATGCGCGACAGACGAATCGCCGCAAACGCGAAGACCGCAAAACCGATGATCAAGAATGCGCGGGCATCGACCTTCGATATCAGCAGCCCAACCACGGCCATGGATACGACAGCGCCGATCCCAAGCGGGGATGTGGCAATGCCCGCGGCCAGGCTCGAATAGCCCATCAACTGCTGCAAAAACTGCGGGGTGAGCAGGCCCACGCCATAGATCAGCACGCTGGTGAGGAAGATCAGGGCTGTTCCGAGGGCAAAGTTGCGCACTCGAAAGATGCGCAGGTCGACCATGGGCTTCTCTGTCTTCAGTTCGCGGGCCACAAACGTAACCAAACCGGCCACCGCCAGCACTGCCATGACGCGGATGAAGGGGGAGCCGAACCAATCCTCTTCCTGCCCCTTGTCGAGCGCCACTTCCTGGCACCCCAGCCACAGCGAAAGAGCCACCAGCCCTACCGCATCCATCGGTCCGGGATCGGATTGGCTCACCCAGGGCGGATCTTCCACCGTCTGCTGGATGGCCCAAATGGCAAACAGGCCGATGGGCACATTGATATAAAAAATCCAGCGCCACGAATAGCTGTCTGTGAGCCATCCGCCCAGCACCGGACCAACCACTGGCGCCACCACCACCCCGAGACCAAAGAGTCCCTGCGCAATGCCCTGTTTGCTGGGAGGAAAGCTCTCCATCAGGATGGCCTGCGAAATGGGAGCCAGCGCACCGCCGCCAATGCCCTGCAAAACCCTCATGGCCAGCAGCATAGGCAGGCTGACGGATAGACCGCATAGCAGCGACGACACGGTAAAGGTGAAGATGCACGCCAGCAGAAAGCGCTTGCGCTGGAAGCGGTTTCCCAACCATGCGGTCAGAGGCAGCACCACGGCGTTCGAGATGAGGTAAGACGTGAGCACCCACGTGGCCTGAGAGTAGGACGCCGACATGCTGCCGGCAATGTTGTTGAGCGCCACGTTGGCAATCGAAGTATCCAGCACTTCCATGAACGTGGGCACAATCACTGCCAACGCAATGAGCCATGGATTGACCGAAGGCAGCCATAATAAGTGATCCACATCCGGCGCGCGCAATGGTCCTGCGGTGCGTGCGAGTTCGGGCTCAAGCATCACGGCGGATGCCATCGTACTTATCCCTTCTTTCGGGGAGGCGCGACCGGATGCAGGCGAAGAAAGTCCCTGACCGCATCGCGCACACGCGCCTTGAGCGCGCCTCCGCTCAACTCCACGTCAGGATTCAGCATTGCGCTTACAACAAAATCGCCCAGAACGAATGACACAAACTGCGCCGCAGACTGGCGATACGCCGGGCCGCCGATGCCGCGGGACTTGAGGTACTCCGCAAGCAGTCCGTAACCGCGCTCCATGCACACGCTCCACAATTGCCGCGCCAGATCGGGAAAGTGATGCGCCTCGGCCACAAGAATGCGATAGAGTGCGAGGAACGTCGGTGCGCTGAACATGGTCAGTATCCGTTCGCCCATCTCGGTGAGCGCGGGGCCGGGAGCCTTTCCTGACTCGATGTAGTGCCCGTGCCGTGAAAACAGCTCTTCAGTATGCGCGCTCATCACGCCGACAAAGAGGTCCGCTTTGGTGGGGAACAGCGCATACAAAGTCTGCTTTGACGTGTGTGCCCGCCGGGCAATCTCGTTGGTGCTCGCGCGCTCAAACCCGTTCTCCAGGAAGACCGAGGTCGTGGCGCTCAGAATGCGCTCACGCTCGACTACAGCAAGCGGTGGCCGCCCACGCTGCGGTGGGGTCGTCACGGGCGATGGTTCGCGCTTTTTCACCGTGCTCATAATTAAGGTACCAATCGGTACACTTTATCTGCGTAGATTCTATGCCGGCAGAGTTCTGCTGGCAAACCCGGCGGGACGAACTGGTCAACTGCCTCTATTCCCAACGGTAGGGGAGAATCCCGTCGATGCTCGCAGCAGCGCGGCGCTGTTCCTTCCAAGGTCCGAGGTGCTATGCTGCCAGCGCTGGAGAAAAACCGATTTATGCAAGGAGAATACGGCGATGTGGTTCCTCGGAATGGATGTGGGTACGGGCGGCACGCGCGCCGTCGTGGTGGATGCAACCGGAAAGCTGATCAGCGGCGCTTCCAGCGAACATGCGCCGTTCCGAACGCCGCACCCCGGTTGGGCTGAGCAGGATCCAGAGGACTGGTGGCGCGCCGCTCAGGACGCCATCCGCAAAGCCCTGGCTGCTGCGCCCGAACCACGCCAGCCCATTGCGGCCATCGGCTTGACGGGCCAGATGCACGGCGCAGTGATGCTCGACGAAAACGGCGCGGTCCTGCGCCCATCGCTTATCTGGTGTGACACGCGCACCCAGCCGCAGTGCGACTGGCTGCACGAGAAGATCGGCTACGAGCGCCTCATCGAACTCACCTGCAATCCCGCGCTGCCCAACTTCACGCTCACCAAGCTGCTGTGGGTCAAGCAGCATGAGCCGGAGATCTTCGCCAAAACCCGTCACATCATGTGCCCCAAGGACTACGTACGCTATCGCCTCACCGGCGAGTTCGCCATCGACGTGCAGGAGGCCTCGGGAACGCTGCTGCTCGACGTGACGCATCGCCGCTGGTCAAAGGAAGTGGCGGAGGCCGCGGGAATTCCCGAGCGCTGGCTGCCCAAGGTGTATGAATCGCCTGAGGTGTGCGCGCGCATCAGTGACAACGCTGCGGGATTGACAGGCCTCAAAGCCGGAACACCGGTCGTAGCGGGCGCCGGAGACCAGGGCGCGGGCGCAGTGGGCATGGGCATTCTGCAGCCCGGATCGGTGTCGGCGACCATTGGCACGTCTGGCGTGGTGTTTGCCGCCACGGCCGCCCCCACCAAGGACCCCAAGGGACGCCTCCACACCTTCTGCCACGCGGTCCCCGGCGTCTGGCACGTCATGGGAGTCACTCAGTCCGCGGGCCTCAGCTTCAGTTGGCTCAAGGAGACCTTCTTCGCCGGCCAAAGCTACGATGCGCTGACGGAGGCCGCCGCCAAGGTTCCAGCCTGCAGCCAGGGCCTGGAGTGGGCGCCCTATCTCCTCGGCGAGCGCACGCCCCATCTCGACCCCGAAGTCCGNNGCTGAGGAGGGCGGCGCGTTTGGTTCGGCGCTCCTTGCCGGCGTGGGAGCAGGCCACTGGGCCAGCCTCGACCAAGCCTGCGGACAGGCGATCGAAGTTGCCCAGCGCATCGAGCCCGATCCCGCCGACCTCGCTGCCTACAAGGCGGGCTACGCCAAGTGGCGCAAGCTTTACCCGGCGCTCAAGACGCTGCGATAGAGCCGTCGGCAAATTGGCGGCTAGATACGCGGCCAGATCACGTCGATCTGTTTTGTATAACAACAATGTATATGCAAAATGCGTTACAATATGTGTGGAGGGACTAGATGCCTCGCACAACCACGCGGCCGAAGGATCAACTGCTCAATCTTCGCGTCGATCCGGAGTTGAAGATGCAGTTCGCCCATGCAGCCCGGGCAGAAAACAAGCCCATCGCCGAAGCTCTACGGGAGTTGATGCGGAACTACGTTGAAGCCGCGCGGCAGCGTGAGTTCGCAGCGGAAGCACGTCGGCAGTCACAGATGATCGCCGGTTCTCCTGACGAGGCCGAAGTGATGCGCTGGATGGAGGACGTGAGCGGGAACGAAGGCTTGGAGTGAGGCGCGGCGACCTGGTTACGATCGCTGTTTCGGGCGACTACGGTAAACCCCGACCAGCCCTTGTGGTGCAGGCGAACGCCTTTGACTTGCACCCCTCTGTCACCCTGTTGCCCCTTACCAGCGAACTCCACGACACTCCGCTCTTCCGCGTGACCGTTGGGCCAGGGAAGGGAACAGGTCTCGAAAAGCAATCGCAGGTCATGGTGGACAAGATAACAACGGTTCCGCGATCCAGGATCGGATCACGAATCGGACGGGTCGATGAAGCGACGATGGAAGCTGTCAACCAGGCGCTGCGGGGCTTTCTCGACGTCTGAGTGTTCTCACTTGCGCGTTGACGAATCGTTTTGAAGACACCGCCAGTTCACGTGGATGAGACTCAACCCTTGCGCCGAGAAGCGAACTTTGCGCAAGGGTGGAGATGTTGTGATAGGCAAGGTCCGTAAATCGCCCTCACCTTCGGTTCTCTATCCCACACGCACCCGTTCGCCGCGACTGCAACAAATGCATTGTCCGTCGCGCCTATCGATGCAGGCGGCAGAGTGGCCGTAGCCTCGAGTCCGAGCCGTCGATTTCCTTTTGCGAAACGTTCCTATCGGATCTGGTTTTTCGGTTGTTGATCGTCCATGTGAATGCCAGCATCCTTGCCACCGATTCTTCGCTGGAAGACGCCCGCCAATGCAATGTAAACACAATGTAAAAACTGTTTGACCTCGCGTTTCGCATTGCGCCGTTTTCTCGGGCATTGCATTTATCGCATCTAAGTCGATAAAGAGTTGTAGATCACTCACCCTCTTGCGCTGAATGACAAAAACGTCATTGAATTCGCTAAAACGTTGAGGTTTTGCTCACGTCCATCAGATACGGGCTCCCGGTCGGTTCGGGCCCCGTTGAGGTTACATGCAAGCTTCCCCAAAGCTGCTGCATCCGATCCATCTGTCACACCGCGGTGTTCCGTGCGCTCGCCGCAAACGCGCGAATAGAAAGGCTCATTCGCTGACGACTATTCATCTCGGCAATCTGATGTTGGCCGTTTTGTTGAGCGCCGCCGCCTTGACTGTGCATGCGCAGCAAACTGCGGAGCCCATCGCAAGCAACGAAAGCCTTCCTGATGCGCCCGGCATTGGAACTTCAACAGTGGGCGCGGAGTCCGAACCCACCGCCGCGCCATCAAGCGCGGTGATTTCGGGCACCGTTCTCGATCCCAATGGAAACGTGATTGAGGACGCTCATATCGCGCTGACCAATCGCAGCGGTGCAATCGAACGCGTTGTGCAGTCCGGTCCTAACGGGCAATTCGCCATCGCCGATCTGCCCGCCGGCACCTTCAGGCTGCGGATTACGGGCAAGGCCATGGGGACGTATGTGTCGCCGCCAATCACGATCGGCGCAGGCGAAATGTACATCGCCACGGAGGTCGTGCTGCCCATCGCCGCAGCCTCTACGGATGTGACCGTCTATGGCGACAAGGAAGAACTGGCCGAGGAACAGATGCACATCGCCATCGAGCAGCGCGTGTTTGGCGTGTTCCCAAACTTCTACAGCGCCTTCGATTGGAATGCGCCGCCCCTCGGCACCAGGCAAAAATACAAATTGGCCCTGCGCGCTGAAATCGACCCAGTCACCTTCCTCGGTGTCGCAGGTATCGCGGCAGCCGAGCAGAATCGGAACATCTTCCCCGGCTACGGCGGCGGCATCCAGGGCTATGCAAAACGATACGGCGCCGCTTACGCCAACAGCTTCTCAGGAAGAGTGATGAGCAGCGCGGTCTTCGCATCGATGTTCCATCAGGATCCCCGCTATTTCTACAAGGGGACCGGCACCACCACGTCACGCGCGTTCTACGCCATCGCCGCCGCCGTCATTACCAAAGACGACAACGGGCGTTGGAAGCCAAACTATTCCCATGTGCTTGGGAACTTCGCCGCGGGCGCTCTCGCCAATCTGTACTATCCCTCCAGCAGTCGTGGGCTGTCGTTGTGCATCACAACCGGCGTCGTTGAAACCATCTCCAATGCCGGCAATAATCTCTTTCGGGAGTTCCTCCTGAAAGGGATTACCAGCCACGTCCCCATCGACGCCAACGGCAAACCGTAGGAAAGCGCGGCAGCGAATCCGGCGTGAATTGTCCTGTTCTAAGGAAATACCGCAAAGAGGTCCTGAAGGTCCGGCACCGCGGTGGCATATCTCATCAGCGGATACACGCCGAAGATTTCCTGGATCGTGCGCAGTGTGGAGCCATGCGTGTAGTAGATGCCGTTCGAGTAGTGATTTCCTTTTCCGAAAGGCGATAACACGATCATCGGAATCGGCCCATCGCCGCTGTTGGCTTCATCCCAGACGATGAAGAGCACTCCACCGCTTCGATACGCGGTCGAGTTCAGGATCGCGGGGACATTCTTCTTGAGCCATGCATCGCCATGCGCGATCGGATCTCCGCCGCAACTGTCGTGCATGTCATCGCAGACGTTTGGCGTAATGAAGTTGTAACGTGCAACGGTGTTGGCTGCGAGGTCGCGCGCAAGCTCGGTAAACGGCCGCATGTGCGCAATGCAAGGAGCCCAACTCGCACTCCGATTGTTGGTTTCATCGTCGAAGTAAGCGAACGGATTGTGCCGCACCGCGTAGAGCTGTCCACCATTCGCATCGGTCGGGCCGCTATTGGTGAGCGGGCAAACCGTGCCGGTGATGTTTTCGTCATACGACTTCCACGAGATGCCCGCATTCTCAAGCAACTTCACCAGGTGAACATGAGTTCCCTGGTGATTCTGCGATGGAGGACCATCGTTCGCGATGCCGAAGTTGGTCCCCGCCTCGAGCCACAAATAGTTGGGAAGGCTGGGGTGAATGCCGGGAGGGTTTTTGTAGTTCTCCGCGTGCGACGCCATGGGGATGAGCGTGTAATTGATGTAGGGTGCGGCTGGATTGCTTTTGATGTTGAGGCTTCCATTGCCGGTCCAGTTATGGTTCTCCATCAGGATCACGAAGACGGTCTTGATGTGGTGGAGGGTCGTGGCGTTGGCTGATGTCGCGGCATCGCTGCTTTGGGCGATGGCGGTGCACGGGTCCATTGCCGGCAATATGCACGCCAATCCCAGCAGAACAGGGACAAGTCTACTCAAGCGGAGGAACATGGTTGCTCCTTGCACGCGCATCGTGGAGAGGCACGTGGTCACGCTGCGTGCTTGTACAAAGCGGCTCGTCGCAGGCGAACTGTACCCGCATAGATGCGAACAAACCCCTGAGTGTTAGCCGTCAATCGCCGCGTCACCGTCGCGAATTTTACTTCTTCAATGTCTTCAGCGCATCTGAGGCTGAATCAATTTGTAACCCGCGGGCACGTCGAAGTGCGATGCGTCGACCGGATCGGACGAGAAGTTCGATGTGGTGATCTGCGACTCCATCAAGACTGCGCTGGTGGGCGTGGGCGCCTGGTTCGCATTCTGATTTGCGTTCTGATCGGGCGGCGGTGTGTCGGCCTGCTTCTTGCGCCCAAATCCGAAAGGAATGTGACTCGTCAGCACGGAGGCCGCGCTCTGCTTGGCGACGTCGCTTCCGCTGGGCATGGCGGGCGAGGTGCTGGCGGGCAGCGGAGCTTCAGAGGCCGCGGGCAACGGCTGTCCGTTAACGGTGGTGCCCATGCGCATAATCTGCATGATCGGCACACCCTGCAGCTTTTGCATTTCTTTGCCCATGTCGGCGAGCGCCTGACTCGCGCCGGGATTCTGCGCCAGCATCTTGCTCATATCCAGGCCCACTCCCGCAGTCATGGTGCCCATCTTTTCACCCATGCGCATGTAGAAGTCACGCACCTGTCCGTAACCGGGAATCTCCGGCACCATCCACATATCGTTGGTGATGGCCATGCTCCCGGTCTGTTGCGTCTTTTGATCGGTCGCATTCATCGTCATGGTCAGGATGGCTTCACTGCTGGCGAGGCCGCTGATCTGCTTCTCGGCGCCGGTCTTTCTCACGTGCACGTCAAAGCTCGTCGTGACATTGTTCGCGTCGGGATTGCTGGCCGGAGTGCTGGCAGGATGCTCCGCCTGTCTCTTCGCCATCTCCTGCTGAGCCTTGGCCATCTGCTCCTTCATCTGCTGGAAGGTCATCACGGTGTAAGTGCGTTTGATGGTGTCGATGTGGGTCATCGTCTCCTTGTCCAGATCGATGATCTCAATGCTGTCGGCGGAGACGTTCGCCAGCCGGTTGCCTTTGAGATAAATGCTGGTGACGATGGGGTCACCCGCTTTGCGCGCCTGTGAACTGAAGGCGCCCGCCATCTTCATCATGCCGACGATGGAACCGCCCGTGATCTGGGTGGTCTGCTGATAAGTGAAGTCGGCGAAAAGAGAGGTAGGAACTGCTAGTGCGATCGCCAGGAGAGTCAACTTCTGAAGATGAGACATACGAAACCTCGCAGTAGACGGACTGAAAGCCAGGGGCCGAGTGCAGTTGGGTGGGGTGCAATCGGCTGAAGTATACGCAGGCCAATCATCATGGTCAATTAGAATCCGTCAGCGGTTACAGACAGAAGGCCGGAGGGTGTCGACTCGTCGCAAAACAAATCGGCCTGACGCAATCAGGCGTCAGGCCGAAAAATGTTCAGGAAAAGCTCTTAGTTGAGAGTGACATCCGCACTCAGTGGTGTGTTCTCGCTGGAGTCGCCGATACGAATTACGAACTTGCCTGGATCGATGGTCCACTTGTGGGCCGTTTCGTCCCAGTAGCTGAATGCGCGTGCATCCAGGCTGAGCGTTACGTGCTTTGTTTCGCCGGGTGCCAGGCGCACTTTCTCAAATCCCTTCAGTTCGCGCTCAGGCCGCTTCGCCTTGGCCGAGGGGTCGGAGACGTACAGTTCCGCCACTTCGGCGCCTGCCACTTTGCCCGCGTTGGTCACGTCAAAACTGACTGAGACTGTTGAGCCCGATTTAGCCGTTGCGGGCGCCTGCAGCTTGGAGAAGCTGAAGGTGGTGTAGCTCAGTCCAAAGCCGAACGGGAACAGCGGATGCTTGCCCGTCGTGGTCCAGTAGCGATAACCCACCATCAGCCCGTCGTCATACTTCACGTGGCCGATGGTGATGTCGATGGGCGGACGGTCGTTTTCCGTCACATGCAGCGCGGTGTCAGCGCCCTTGATCGGATAGTAGTACGGTGCCGACGGGTTGTCCTCCCATGCGCGGTCAAAGCTCACCGGCAGCTTGCCCTCGGGGTCGTGCTTGCCGAACAGCACCTCGCCAATCGCGGTGCCGCCCTCCTGGCCCGGGTAGTAGGTGTGCAGCAGCGCCGGAACCTTGTCGAGCCAGCGCCGCGTGTCCGCCCCGCCCCCCGCCGTCAGGGTGACGATCGTGTGCGGATTCGCTGCGGCAACGGCCTCGATCAGCGCGTCCTGTCCCCAGGGCAGCGTGAAGGTGCGATCGATTCCTTCACTCTCAGTGGACGGGTTAAAGCCGACGGCGACCACCGCAACGTCTGCGGCGGCGGCAAACTTCTTTGCTTCTTCTGAGATCAGGTCAGCCTCGTTGGCGACTCCGAGACTGAGGTGGACACCGGGAGCGTGGGGTAGATAATCGGCCACGATCTGGAGGTTTTGCCCGGCCGTCAGATCGAGCGTGAACGATTGCGCCGTCATCCCTTCAGCATGAGGCGGGATGGTCATCTGCTTGCCGTCCGCGGTCAGGGTAATGCCATCCTGATCCGCCACGGCCAGCAGTATCAGGTACTTCCCGGCCTTTCCGGCCTTGTAGCTGGCGGTGTAGCGAACGCTGCGCGCTGCCTTGTCCTCCGGGACCCACCACATGTCGGGTTTCCAGTCAGCGAGTGTGCCCACAGTTGTGGATTCAGGCGCGCCGGAGAAATTCCTGTTGGGATAAGTGTCCATCTTGACGGCGCCTTCCCAATGTGTGTTACCGAAGACGTCGTTCATCTCTGGCAGGCCACGCGTGTAGAGAACGTGAACGTTGGGCCCAGCGACGTTGGCAATGCCGGTAACGATGCTGACCGGCTCGAAGGCAGTGGCTTGAGAAGAGCCCCCGCCGCCGGGGACTGCGGGCCAGGCGTCAGGGCCGATCACGGCAATGGTCTTTACCTTGCCCGCGTTCAAGGGCAGCAAATTGCCTTCGTTCTTTAGCAGCGTCAGGCTTTCGCGCGCGCCTTCCAGGGCAACCGCGCGATCCGCCACGGAGTATGTCGGGTCGGCGGGATCAAACTGCGGCCGATCGAGGAATCCATAGCGCAGCTCCGTCCGCAGCAGCCGCAATACCTTGTCGTCGATCGTCGCCTCCTTCACGGTTCCCGCTTTCACCGCCGGAATCAGAGTTTTGGCGTTCATAAAGCGCGCGTTGGGCATTTCCAGGTCCAGGCCGTAGTTGGCCGCGGCCACTCCGTCGTAGGTGGCGTCCCAGTCCGACATCAACACGCCCTTGAATCCCCACTCGCCCTTCAGCACCTTCAGGTTCAGGAAGTCATTCTGTGTGGCGTGGATGCTATTCAGCTGGTTATAGGAGTTCATCACCGCGTCCACATGCGCCTTGGTCACGGCTGCCTCGAATGCGGGCAGATAGATTTCCCGCAGGGTTCGCTCGTCCACATCGGAGCTTGTGTTGTGGCGGCTGTATTCCTGGTTGTTCACGGCATAGTGCTTGACCGTGGCGATCACGCCCTGCGATTGCACCCCTTCAATGTAGGGAACCACGAGGCTTGCATTCAGGAACGGATCCTCTGAGAAGTATTCAAAGTTCCGGCCCGCCAAGGGCGATCGCGAAATGTTCACGCCGGGGCCCAGCAGGAAGTTGACGCCGCGGGCGCGGGCGTCCTTGCCCAGACCCTCACCCACGCGGCGAGTCAACGCCCTGTCCCACGTCGCGGCCAGAGCGGCGCCGCCGGCGTAGGCTGTGGTCGGTCCCCAGGTGCGCACGCCCACCGGGCCGTCTGACATTTTGAAACGCGGTAATCCAATGCTGGGCACTGCCTGCGTGAACATTCCGTCCACACCGCCCAGCAATTCCACTTTCTGTTCGAGGGTCAGCTTGGCCAGCAACTGGTGAGCTTTGGCCTCGATGGCTGCGGAATCAGCCACGGGTGCCTGCGCGAGTGCGGGTCTGGCGGCCATTCCCAGGCCACTCAGGAGGAGTACGCTCGAGCCGGCTAAGACGAAGCGAAAAATCGATTGAGCAAAGGCATTCAATGAGGTTTTCATAACGGGCAAAAGGCTACTGCATTTGCCCCGCTCGTGTATACCCAATCTTCGAAGTCCATCCATTCGCGACGTAAACCCTGAGCCCGCTGAAACTTACCCCTGTGATGTCGGTCACAGCGGGAAGTGAATGGTGTCACTGCTTGCTGCTTCACGCGGGGCGCAGACTCGGAAAACAATGGGCAAGAAAGGTGGGCGCTGACCCAGAGAGACACGGCGCCGGGAGGCATTGATGAGCTTTGCCACTGGTTTGAAGACCATCGTCGTGGCCACAAGTCTGGAAGGTACCTCCGAGGCGGCGTTGGAGTATGCCCGCAAGCTGGCGTCCGCCTACGGGGCACGGATCGTGCTCGCGCATGGACTGGACCCCCTGGAGTACGCTTCGGTGGATGGTGTCCCGGGCCGGGTGTTGCGCGGACTCACCGAGCAGGCGCGCGCTGTGCTGGACCAGATGGTGGCCGATCTTGTTCTCGAAGGCATTCACAGCCATTCCGAGGTACGGCAGGGTGCGGTCGTCCAGATGCTGGTGCAGGTGGCACAACAATATGAGGCAGGACTTATCGTCATCGGAACCAGGGGACGGCAGGGAGCCGGCCCGGTCGCCGTTGGCGCCATCGCAGAGCAGTTGGTTCGCAGCGCCCCTTGTCCCGTGCTGGCGGTTGCCGCGGATTGGAATGCCGGCGAGTTTCGTCCCGTCCCAGGAGGGCCCGTGCTTCTGGCCCTGGATCGCAACGACTCGACAGCAGCGGCAGTGGACGCGGCCTGCTCTCTGGCCCAGACCTTCCACCGCACGCTGCTCGTGGTTCATGCGCGCCTGGCGGCTGAGGTTTGTGCCTTCCTGAACCCGTGTACCTCGTTGGAAGAGTTTGGCGTCAAGGAAGGGGGAGCGTTTCCGGTGCGCTGCATCGTAAAGGATGGCCACCCGGCCGACGCAATTCCGCGGGCCATCGCGCAGTACAACCCCAGTATTCTGGTGGTAGGGGTCAAGCGTAAAAGCGATTCACAGGGTCGTCACGGAACAGCATTTGCTCTCTTGGCCGCTTCTCGTGTGCCGGTGCTCTGTGTCCCCGCTGTGCCGGTGTCTAAGGTTGAAGAGAAGAACGCGCGCATCACGGTGGAAATCGGTTAACCCACAGCGCGTTGGGCTGAAAGGTTTTCTGGGTGGGAAGGCAGGCGAAACTCCGCACAACCTGCATTCATTCCTTTTTGGGAGGATAGTTGCAACCATGCGGTTTTGCAGCCCATGGCACGTGGTTCATTGCTAGTCCACAGTACCAACGGCGCTCGCAAAGAAACGGCCGGCAGGCGGATTGTGAAGGCAAGACGCCGGGTCACCGAAGTCCGAGTGGTGGCAAAGGGAGAGGGAGCCATGCAAACAGAGGCAAGATCCAGGCGAATGGACGCCGTCGCGGCACATCCGCTTGCAGAGCTGTTGGCGTGTCCGCCGGCGACCGGCAGTCTGCTCACAGCCTCGGCCCGGGCTGTCGAATTCGGTGCAGGGGAAACGATCTTTCGCCAGGGCGGTCCTTGCCTGGGGCTGTACCTCGTGGTTTCAGGCCAGCTGCTGCGCCGCACAGAGCGCCTTGAGACGCGCATCACTCTCGGCTCGGCCCGTCCGGGCGACCTGCTGGAACTGGCTGCTGCCCTCGGCGATCTGCGTCACACCTACTCTCTTATTTCTCACACTGCAGGCTCGGTTCTCCTGTTGCCCATCGAAGCGCTCCACCTGGCTTTCCAAAGCTATCCGCTGCTGCGCATGCGCCTCCTGGAGGAGTTGGCCCGTGAAGTGTCGCGCGCTTATCACGCCTGCACAATGTCATGCGGGGTGAGAACCCGGCGCCGGGGCACGCGTGCTTTGACAGGCTGAAGACCGAAAGGATGGTTTCACCGCTGCTCGATTAAACGGGATTCGCCAATCCCAGACTGAAACAACCCCCGAAAGGGGTTTCTGACCGGACTCGGACAAAATCCTCACCATGGGCCCGCGGAAAGTGCGCTATACTTCATCTAGTTAAGCGCACACGTATGGCCACTTTCCATTCCCATCACCCCCCGGAAGATTGTCTGAATTGCGAGCATCGCCATCTGCGCATGTTCTGCAATCTCACTCCCGAGGCGTTGCAGGATTACGACGGCATTGGAATCATGATGAGCCACGCGCGAGGAGCGAAGCTCTTCACGGAAGGCGATCCGGCGCGCAATGTCTTTGTTATCTGCTACGGCCAGGTAAAAATCTCCTCCACCTCCCGCGACGGCAAGACCATGATTTTAAAGATCGCCGGTCCCGGAGACGTGATGGGTCTGAGCGCCGTGCTGGCCAACGTGCCGCACGAAGTCACCGCCGAAGCTATCGAGCCCTGCCAGGTGAAAACGGTGCGCAAACAGGAGTTTGTCGATTTTCTGGGTCGCCACGGGATCGCCAGCATGCATGCCGCGCAGTCCCTCTCTGGCGAGTATCTGACGGTGTTTCACGACGCCAAGCGCTTGGCTCTTTCGGGCTCCGCCGCGGGCCGGCTGGCGCGCCTGCTGCTCGATTGGGGCCGTGCCACCTCCAATGGAAAACCGGAGATCCGCTTCACCATGGCGCTGACCCACGAAGAGATCGCCAACATGGCCGGTACATCGCGGGAGACGGTTACGCGCCTCCTCAACCAGTTCCGCCGCGATCAGTGGATTTCAATCAAAGGCGCCAGCCTGACCATTGTCAAGCCAGACCAGCTTGAACGTCTTACCGCTTAACAATCCTCTTCTGCTTTTTCGCTCAAGCCGAATGCGCACCTGGGCGGGTGCGTTCAGCGGTCCAAAAACAGTCTAGAGATGCATCGCCATCCGCGCGACCAAGTCCTCATTCGCCGTGCCCTCGGGCTCGCGCAGCGTCAACACAGGGCAACGCGCATGGGCCAGCACTTTGTAGATCGTCCGGTCTCGCGTCAGGTTCTCCAAGGGAGTCCGTTGCGTCGCACACAGAATGATGAGGCACACGCGGCGATCCGCCGCTTCCGACAAAATCTCGATGGATGGATTTCCATGCACTACATACGACTCGACCGGCGCTGAGCAGCAGGAGCGCGTCTCATCCGCCAGCGTGAGCAGTTCCTGCATGGCGGCCGAGTCCAGTCCGGTCGGCAATCCCTTCCGCTCCATCTCATCCATGGGTGGCAGCACATGCAGCAGCACCAGTTTCGCGTCAAGGGTCGACGCAATCTGACAAGCAAGTGCTGCGCCCGGGCGGGAGGCCTCTCGAAGTGTCGTGGCGTGCAGGACAACCCGTTCCGGATTGCCGATATCCGCCGTGAGATGAGCCTCGGGTCCCACGGTCATGACCGGGAGGTTGACCGAGCGCAGCACTTGTTCTGCCACAGAGCCAAGGAGAAGCTTGCTTATCTTGCCCCGGCTCCGGGTTCCGAGAAATATACGATCTACCTGGAACTGGCGCGCGGCAGACAAAACCTGCTGCGCGGCGTTTCCTTCGCGGACCACTGCATTGCAATTGATCTTCTGGCTACGCGCCTTCGCGCACCACGTCTCCAGCGTTTTGGCGGCAAACTCCAACGCGCCGCCCGGATCGTAGTAGGGCATGCCCACCGCATCCAGCGCCATGGCCTTGCTGGCCGCCACCACGTGAAACAGGATCAGGCGCGCACCTGTATTGGCCGCCTGTTCCACCGCAAAGGGCATCAGCCGGTCAATATCGCTCAAATCCGTAGCGACGAGGATCACTTCCGGATGAGTCCAGCGATTGGTGCCCGGATCTGACATGCCGTTTACCTCGCAACACGCAAGCGTGCCACCATTCAATGTTGCCGATATGTGCCAAGCAGCACCAGTCGGAGTGATTTGAATCACAGCAAGCAGTGCAATGGCAGTCCGGAGCGTTCTTTGAGATGGCGCCACTCCGGCCACATTGTAGACCTCTTGAAGATGCGGGGGATAGTGAGAAATATTGGTTTCCTCATTGCATCTTTACGCAGAATCTAACTATGTTTGAAGATGGAAGTTCGCTTACACGCTTTTTGTCTCTGTAGACCCCCAAAAGACAATGTGAATCTGCGCCTGTTCTGTCCCCGCGGGATTTCTATACCTGTTTCCTGAATCATTTAAGGGCGCATAACAACACAACTTATTCAACTTTCAGGAGGTTAGCCGCAATGCTCTCTCGATATACCCGACGTGTATCCGTAGCCCTGTTCCTGGCTTTCGCCCTGCTGATCGCCTTGCCAGGGGTCAGTTTTGGTCAAACCTTCCGCGGTGGAATCAACGGAGTTGTGAGCGATCAATCCGGCGCAGTAATCCCCGGCGCTACCGTTGAGGCAGCCGACTCCGCCACCGGTGTTTCCCACAAGACAATCTCTTCCAGCGCCGGCGAATTCATCTTCCAGGACCTGCCGCTCGGCGCCTACACGGTGAAGGTGACGGCCACAGGATTCCAGTCGACGGCGGTGTCCAAGGTTCCAGTGACCGCCGGTGTCCTCTTCACGCTGCCGATCAAACTCGCCATTGCTTCCAACGGCGAAACCATCGAGGTCTCTGCTTCCGGACTCGCGCTCGATACAACCACCCCGACGCAGATCACCGATATTCCCGAAGTGGAGGTGCAGGATATTCCTCTCAACGGGCGCGACTTCACGCAGATGATCGGCCTGGCTCCAGGCTTTGCCGGCTACTCGCTGGGGGGATACGGCTCCGTCAACGGCACCCGCGCTAACCAGGTGAACTGGCAAATTGACGGCTCCGACAACAATGACTGGTGGCACAACATTCCCGCCGTGAACCAGGGCGGTGTCGAAAACATCGCCGGCGTCACTTTGCCCATCGACTCCATCGCGGAGTTCAGCCTTCAGACGCAATCGTCCAGCGAAGTGGGCCGCAATCCAGGCGGAACTGTGAATCTGGTCACCAAGTCGGGCACCAATGCGATTCACGGATCGGCTTACTATTACGAGCGCAATCAGGCCCTCGCTGCCAGCAATCCCTTCAACACTCTTGGCGACCTGCCGCTTTCCAACATCCAGTGGGGAGCATCGATGGGCGGTCCATTCTGGAAGGACCATACCTTCTGGTTCGCCAACTTCGAGAAGCAGAAGTTCAACATTGCCACGGGCAACTCCGGCACCGAACCGAACGCAGGTTATCAGTCGGCGGCCATGGCNNCCAGAACCCGGCGCCCGAGTTTGGCTACAGCTACAACGGCGTGATGAAGCTCGACCACACCTTCAATCAGAAACACAACCTGTCAGGTCGCGCGTTTCTCGGGCAGGGCAATCAAACGGCCCCGGTCGGCCAGACCGATGTCAATCCCTGGTACTTTGAAATCGGCCCCATTCACGTCTACAACTATTCGGTGGCTGACAACTATGTGATCTCGCCGTCCATCGCCAATTCGGTCACCATAGGGGTCAACTACTTCAACCAGACGTTCTCCGATGCCAAGACCGGTTTCGGTAGCGTTCCCACTTCCGGGTTCATCACCGGCGCCACGTTCCACAACGCCCCAAATATCAAGATCTCCGGCTTTGAACCCACCGGCAATACGCCTCCCGAAGGACGCAACGACATCACTGGCCATCTTGACGACGCCATCAGCTGGACCATCGGCAAGCACCAACTGCGCCTCGGCGGAGAATACCGCCAGATGCAGGTCAATGAGTTCTACTGGCGCCACTCCGTGGGCAGCTTCACTTTCGACAACAGCTATGTGGACCCTGTCACAGGACTGGCGTCGCCCTGGGCAAGCGACAACGTTGATACCAAGACCAAGTCGCTGGCCAACTTCCTGGCCGGCTACATGACCAAGGCGGCACAGGCCTTCGGCAATCCCGAACGCACCGTTTACTCACATGCCGTCGACTTCTTTTCGCAAGACAGCTATCAGTTGACGCCGACATTCAACGTCAACTTCGGCCTGCGCTATGACTTCATGCAGCCGATGCACGACAGCAAGAAGGATCTCTCGGTGTTCCGTCCGGGTACGACGCCTACCGACATCGCCTTCCAGGGCACTGACATCGGCAACATCTACGATCCCGAGTTCACGGCTCTCAGCCCGCGCGTCGGCTTCAGTTGGCAGCCTAAGTTCTCGCCAGGGACCGTGCTGCGCGGTGGCGGCGGCGTCTTCTTTGACATGCCCAATGCCAATCCGTTCCTTGATAACCGCCCCGGCAACAGCGCTCCCAACGGCCTTGAAGGCAATCCCGGCGGAACCAATCCCGTCATCAATGCCACCGTCAATGGCACCAGGATCGTAAGCGGAACGCAGATCATTGCCACCCCGGGCACTTCCAATCCCTGCCCATCATCAAGCCCTTGCGGCGCATTCAGTGTCGCAAAAGGCTTCCGCTCCCCCTACAACGTCAACTTCAGCCTCCAGCTTGAGCAATCGCTCGGTGGCAAGGCGCAATTCCAACTGGGCTACGTGGGCAGCCAGGGACGCAAGCTTCTAAGCCTGCTTAACATCGATCAGCCCATCGCAAACGGAACGGCGACCGCATCGGCCGGCCCATACGGGACAGCCTCTTATGGTGGCAATTTCTACTCCGATATCAACCAGATTCAGAGCATCGGAACATCCAACTATAACTCGCTGCAAGCGATCTTCCGCACCACCGCCTGGAAGGGAGTTACTTCGCAGCTTTCCTACACATGGGGACACAACTTAGACGAAGTAACTGCCTATCGCGGGGCACTGCCGCAGAACAGTTACTATTTCAAGGGCGATTACGGCGCGTCTGACTTTGACACGCGCAACACTGTTGTCGGCTACATCAACTACGGAATTCCCGCATTCAAAGGGCCGAAGCTCCTGACCTCCGGTTGGGCTCTCAATTCGGCGTACACCTTCAAGGGCGGGCAGCCGATCACTGTATACACATCAACCGATAGCAGCGGCACCGGCGAGGGAACGCAGCGTCCCAACCAGATCAGCAATCCGCTGGCCGGCGTTTCCCACAAACTCGTAAAACCGACCGGTGGCACTCCTTATGTCCAGTGGCTGAACACCAATGCCTACGCACAGCCTGCCGATGGCACATGGGGAACGGTCCCTCGCAACAACGTCTACGGACCTGGTTTCGAGGACATCGACCTGTCGGTCTTCAAGAACACCAAGTTCAACATTCACGATTTCCCGGTCAACGCCCAACTTCGCGCTGAAATGTTCAACGTGTTCAACCACATCAACCTGGCAAGCCCTGCCTGCACGCAGCTTTGCAATGACTACTGGGACGGCTCCAGCGACTTTGCCGGAGCTTTTGGAAGTACCAGTTCCACCATCGGCTCGGGTAACTACTCCCCGGGCATTGGGCCGGGTGAGCCATTCAACGTGCAGTTAGCTCTGAAGTTGATGTTTTAAGTGCAGTTGTCAGTTCTCAGTTCTCAGTTTTCAGTTATTCGTTGTCAACCGCTGATAACTGGGTAAGTAAAAAAAGCCCCCGCCGAATCCGGCGGGGGCTTTTGGTTTTGACTGAGAACTGAGAACTGACAACTGCTTCTACGACATATGCGTAAACGGCCGTTCCGCCAGCCTGCCCGGCAGCTTCGGGAGTTCCAGTCCGGCAGTTGAACCCGACATAACCTCAGTGAACGACTTTCTGAAGGCAACCATCTCGTCCGTGGTACCTACTGTGATGCGCAGGGAATTGGGCCATGCCGGCCAGATGCGGCCGACATACATGTCTTTGGCCGCGAGCGCCGCCTGCACTTCCTTGCCCGGCCGCCGCACATCCAGCATGAAGCAATTGCTCTCTGACGGCGTGGTCGCGTAACCCTCGCTCTTCAGCCACGCAATGGTTTGGGTGCGGACGTCCCCGATCATTTTTTGGCGAGTCGTTACCAGGTCCGCGTCGAGCAGACTGGCCTTGGCAGCGGCCACCGCGGTGATCGGCAGCGAGTTCATACCGCCCAATGTGCCAATCTTCGCGAGTAAATCGGGCCGCCCCACGGCGAACCCCATGCGAATGCCCGCCATTCCATACAGCTTTGAGAAGGTGCGCAGTACGATGACGTTCTTGCCTTCCTTCACAAAGTCCAGCGATCGCGGCTCATCGCACAGGTGAATGTAGGCCTCGTCGATCAGCACAATCGTGTCCTTGGGCGCATGCGCCACCGCGTATTCAATATCCTTGCGAGGCGTGCACGTGCCCGTAGGATTGTTGGGATTGCAAATGTAGATCACGCCGGGATTGGAGGACGCCGCGAGCATTGCCTTGATATCGTGCGCAGCCGCGCCCTTCGCGTCGGCCAGCGGCACCTTTACCACCGGAGCCCCGCTCACCTGCGCGGCCCACATCGGTGCTTCATACCCGGGATCGGCAACCACCAGCGGCTTGTCTTTACTGGTGAACGCCAGCACCGTGTAGTGCAGCGGCTCGCTCGATCCGGCGTAGGGCATCACCGATTCGGGACTCAGGCCTTCCTGCTTGGCGAAGATCTGTGCCAGTTCGTCCTCCATCGGAAACAGATAGCGTCCGCCTCTGGGAACGATGTCGATCATCGCCTGGCGCGCCGCTTCCGAGGGGCCTAGCGGGTTCTCATTGGCGTCGATGTGAATCCCCTTGTTGGGGTCGGCGAAGTGAGGCCGCGCGGCCAACGCGAGATGCGCTTCCGTCAAGATGGGCAGGCTGGCAAGTGCGGATGCGCCCGCGGCATAGCGGAAAAACGAACGACGAGACAAACCGCTGGAAGACTGAGGACAGTCGGAAGGGTTCATAGACAAGACCTCCATGAGGCTGGGTGTAAGGCTTCAAGGAACAGCGAACGGCGACAGGGGATGCGCCAGGAGAAGACACCGTGTGCGGAAGAGGGGAATAGGGGTCCCATATCTAAAATTACCGTTGAAGCGCCATTAAAACAAGCACCAATTGTGCTTTAATTGCCGATGTTCGCTGGGTTCCGCCATCACATGAGCCGGAAGAGGTGGTGGACTGTACTCCGCTCGGCCATGCGCGGTTATTTCACGGCGCGGAAGAATGTACCTTGGTGTTTTTGCCGGTGGAGAATGCGGGGGGATGAAGCGAAAAAGTAGTCTTGTGACCAAGATCATGGCCCAATTCCGGCGGGAAAATGGTACACTTCGTCCGGTAAACGCTTTCTGGGAGTTCCTCCCTCCAAACCGTCTAACCAACACCGTCTACAGCGGGCTCCAGGGAACTCCCCCAAAGTTTTATCGGCAGCCGCCGTTTGCTGCTTGACAATGTGTGCAGTAAACCCATTTACTTAGGGGCGAACGTCCTTGCCATTGGCGGACGAAATCACCCCACGCAGGTGAAGCAATGTTCGAATTGGTACCAGCCTCCATCGCCGCCGGTTCTCTCGCTCCCATTCCGGCCCTCCTGGCTTTCAGCGCCGCGCCTCTGGCGCACCTGAGGCTGCTCGATATCGCCGTGATCGCCATCTACTTTGGAATGGTGGTCTGGATCGGCTTTTACCTCAAGGGGAAGACCAACACCAGCGAAGAGTTCTTCATGGCCGGCCGCGAGATGACCGCATGGATCGCGGGTTTGAGCTTCGTTTCGGCCAACATGGGTTCGTTGGAACTGATGGGCTGGGCCGGCTCAGCCTACCAGTACGGCATTCTCGCCACCCACTGGTATTGGGTGGGCGCCATCCCCGCCATGCTCTTCCTGGGCCTGGTGATGATGCCCTTCTACTACGTCTGCAAGACCCACTCGGTCCCCGGCTACCTGGACCTGCGCTACGGCGGTCAGGCCCGAAGCGTGGCGGCGTTCTCCTTCGCCATCGAGATGATCCTCATGAGCGGCGTGAACATGTTCGCCATGGCCGTGGTCATGAAGGTCGTTCTCGGCTGGGACATCAGCTTCAGCATCTTCGTCTCCTCCATCGCCGTCGCCCTCTATGTCGGCTTGGGCGGCCTCCGCTCGGCCATCTTCAATGAGGTTCTGCAGTTCATCCTCATCTGGGGCGGCGCGCTGCTGGTTCCCATCCTGGGCCTGGTGCAGGCCGGCGGCGTCGCGGGCCTGAAGCGCCAGATCATGACCAATATGCAGTCGGTCACCGGCGTCAGCTCAGACAGTTACTTCCACCTCTGGCGCGATACCAGCCACTTCGCCGCCAACCCCATGGGTGTGCACTGGACGGGCATTGTCTTCGGCCTCGGTTTCGTCATCAGCTTTGGCTACTGGACCACCGACTTCCTGGTCGTGCAGCGCGTTCTGGCCGCGCATAACCTGCGCGCCGCCCGTATGGCTCCCATCATCGGCTCGTTCTTCAAGATGGCTGTGCCCTTCATCGTAATCCTTCCCGGCTTGCTCGGTCTCGTTCTGCTGCAGAACGGGGACGGCAGCCGCCGCCAACTGGTGGGTGAGGACGTGGTCGCCGCCTGCTCGCTCAATTCATCGAGCCAGGTTTCCGATCAGGCCGGCTGCACGGCCGCTATGGCCAAGACCAACCTCTCCACGGCCTCCCAGCAAAAGGTTATGGCCGGCGGGGATGACGCCGAACTGCACAGCTATAATCAGGCTCTGCCGCTGATGATGGTGCGCTACCTTGGACCGGGCCTGCTCGGCCTGGGCATTACAGCCCTGATCGCCGGATTCATGAGCGGCATGGCGGGCAACGTCAGCGCCTTTTCCACCGTCTGGACCTACGACATCTACAAACCGCTGATCAACAAGAAGGGCTCTGACAGCCACTACGTCATGGTGGGCCGCATGGCCATCGTCGTGGGAGTAGCCGTCTCCATCGGCGCGGCTTACCTGGTGATGCACGCGCACGGCATCATGGACTACGTGCAGGCGCTGTTCAGCATCTTCATTGCCCCGCTGCTGGCCGTGATTCTCTTTGGCATGTTCTGGAAGCGCGCTACGCGTTTGGCCGGTTTCCTGGGCCTGCTCCTGGGCATCGTCTTCTCCGCCGGCCTCTTCATGTGGGTCAAGCTCACGCCTTCCGCGCTTGCTGCCGTGGCGCTTTCGCCTGACGCCAAGCCGATGGCAGAAAATGTCTTCCGCGCGCTGTGGGCCTTCCTCTTCGCCTCCATCCTGGTGGTGGTGATCAGCCTGCTCACCAAGCCCCGCCCGGTCGCCGAGTTGGAGGGCCTTGTCTATGGCGCCACCAAGCTGCCCAAGGAAGAGCCCGTGCCCTTCTACAAGAACGAGTACATCTGGGCGGTGCTGGTGGTCATCATCTTTGCCGCGCTCAACATTCTGTTCTGGTAACGAGAGATTCTGGTCCGGCGCCGGGCGCGTGCCCGGCCCGGCAACAAGAGAGGAAAGGTAAAAGCTTATGCATGGTTCCGGAATACCCATCTGGTTTTTCATCGGAGTACTGCTGCTGGTTTATGGGGTGCTGATCCTTGGCTATGGAGTTTTCGAAGCGGTGGTTGGCCCCTTGGCCCCGGTTGAGTTGAACTACCTGCACACGCCCATCTGGTGGGGCGGCACTCTGGCGGCAATTGGGGTGCTTTACGTTGTGAAGTTCCGTCCGGGCCGCGCCAGCAAGTAGGCGCTGCCTGGAGCATGTTACTCCGTGAAGTTCTTTCAAGAAGAATGCGCGAGGCCGTCCTGGCGCGAAAGGCAATTGAAACCGTTCCCTGTCGAGGGAGTTCCGGAAAGTGGACGGCAATTCCGGGCCCGCGCAGGCGCAATTGAGCCGCGCAAGCGGCAAGGCAAGATGGAGCAGAGAACATGGCAGCGCAACGAGTAATGACGTTTGGCGTGGTGGTAGGCAACCGCGGCTTCTTTCCGGATCATCTGGCTAAGACCGGCCGCGAAGAGATCATCTCTGTCCTTGAAGCAGCGGGCGCGCGCGCAATCGTGCTCACCCCTGAAGAATCGAAGTATGGCGCGGTGGAAACTTACGCGGAGTCGCAGCGCTGCGCGGAGCTCTTCAAAAAGCACGCTGAAGAGATTGACGGTATCATCGTCACGCTGCCCAACTTTGGCGAAGAGCGCGGTATCGTCGACGCCATCCGCCTCTCCGGGCTCAAGGTCCCGGTGCTGGTGCAGGCCACACCCGATCGCTCCGACGACATGACCATCGCCGACCGTCGCGACAGCTTCTGCGGCAAGATGAGCGCCTGCAACAACATGATGCAGTATGGCATTTCGTACTCGCTGACCACGCTCCACACCGAGAGCCTCAAGTCGGCGGAGTTCAAGGCGGATCTCGAGTGGTTCTCCGCCGTCTGCCGCATCGTGAAGGGCCTCAAGAATCTCAAGATCGGCGCCATCGGCGCGCGCCCCGCGGCCTTCAATACGGTCCGCTACTCCGAGCGCCTATTTGAAACCTCCGGCATCTCCATCGAGCCGATCGACCTGTCTGAAATCTTCGGCCGCATCAATCGCATGAAGAACAACGACGACGCCGCGCAGGCCAAGCTCGCCGCCATCAAGAGCTACGTCACCACCGCGGGCATTCCTGAAGAAGCCCTGATGAAGATGGCCAAGCTGGGCGCGGTCATTGACACCTGGATGAAGCAGACCAACTGTACCGTCAGCGCCGTGCAGTGCTGGACCTCGATGGAAGAATTTTTCGGCGTCGTCCCTTGCACCATCATGAGCATGATGAGCGACAACCTCATTCCCTCGGCCTGCGAAGTCGACGTGCCCGGCACGCTGAGCATGTACATGCTGGCCCTCGCCAGCCAGACCCCATCGGCCCTGCTGGACTGGAACAACAACTACGGCTCCCACCCCGACAAGTGCGTCTGCTTCCACTGCTCCAACCTGCCCAAGCACTTCTTCAACGAAGTAAAGATGGATTACCAGGCCATCATCGCCGGCACGGTGGGCAAGTTGAACACCTTCGGAACGTGCGTGGGCCGCGTCAAGTCCGGCGACATGAGCTTCGCGCGTTATTCCACCGACGATCGTCGCGGCATCATCCGCGGGTACACCGGCGCGGGCCGATTCACCGACGATCCGCTGGAGACTTTCGGCGGCGCCGGCGTGGCGGAAATTCCGCATCTGCAGAAGCTCTTGAAGTACATCTGCCGCGAGGGCTTCGAACACCACGTTGCCGCCAACTTCAGCGATGTCTCGAAAGCCATCCATGAATCAGCGGTGCGCTACATGGGCTGGGAGAGCCACTACCACCCCGAACTCGAAGACTAGGCAAGAACAGGGAACAGGGAACAGGGAACAGGGAATGGGAGCCTCTTCGACGAAGCGGCCTCTTGCAAGTCGAGTGGCCTCTGATCCCGGATCCCTGTTCCCTTAAAAGAAGCTGGGTGCTCCATCTTTTCCGCGCTCTTTGCGGAAAGGGTGGGATACCACGAACCCCGAAACGGCACTCATTCATCTGCAGGAAGCGCAATCATGAGCAAGAGAATCGGCAAAAGCCTGGTAGTAAACGGCGTCACACTCGTGACAGAAGCCGCATGGAACGCGGAGTTGGAAGCAAAGCACCAAAAGCTGGTAGAGTGGCTGCGGTCGCAGCACCTTGCAGGCGTCCTCATTCGCCGCAATGAAAACGTGGCGTGGCTCACGGGCGGCGCGGTCGAGTTGCGCGTGCTCACTCCGGGCGAGACCGGCGTGGCCTCGCTGCTGGTCACGGCCGACGGCAAGCGCTACTACTTCACCACCGAGAATGAAGCCCCGCGCCTGCACGACGAAGAGTTTGGCGCGCTCGACTTCGAGCCTGTCCTCTTTCCCTGGTACGCCGACGAAACCGCGGAAGCTGCCGCGCGCCTGGCCGGCGGCCCACTCGGATCTGACAGTCCGGGTGCAGGAATGACGCCGGTGAATCTCTATCCACTGCGCGCCGCGTTGAGCGAATCCGAAATCGAGCGTTACCGCTGGCTGGGCGCGGAGACCACGGCCGCCACTGTCGAGTCGCTCCACCAGGTCGAGCCGGGCCTGAGCGAGTACGATCTCGAGGCCCTCACCGCCGCTAACCTGCTGCGCCGCGGAATCCTGCCATCGGTCTATCTCTATGCCGTCGATGACCGCATCTTGAAGTACAAGCATGCGGTGGCGCGTGGCAACCGCCTGAAGCAATACGGCATGCTGAACCTCTGTTCGCGCAAGTGGGGATTGGCGATTTCCATTACCCGCTTCGTCCATTTTGGTGCACTGCCTGACGAGCTTGCAGCCCGATTCAAATCCGCTGCGCAAGTGAATGCCGCACTGCTCGATGCCAGCCGAGTTGGCGCGACGTCGGCGGAGTTGTTCCGTGTGGCCCAGGCAGCGTATGCGGCCGAAGGCTTTCCCGGCGAAGAGAAGTTCCACCACCAGGGCGGACCAACCGGCTACGGCGAACGTGAGTGGGTCGCCACGCCCAAGGGTACCGAGGTCGTCGTCAACAACCAGGCGTTCGCGTGGAACCCCAGCATTCGCGGCGGCAAGGCCGAGGACACGGTCCTCCTCCGCGACAGCAAGATCGAGTGGCTCACTGCCACGCCCGAACTGCCTGTGATCGAAGCTACGGCAAACGGAACTGTGTATCCCGCCGCCGGCGTCCTGGTGAAGTAAAGCAGGGAATAGGGAATAGGGAATAGTCCCCCGCTCTTCGTAACCATAAATGCCGGGTGCCCCATCCTTGACGCAGTTTTATCGCGGCAAGGATGGGAAACATCGGACCTATTCTCCCGCAGAATCTGGAAGCGAAATGGCCCCGCGACAGGCCCTGTTCCCTATTCCCTGATCCCTGTTCCCTGTCGCTCCACCGGCTCCAGTGTCAACCGCGCCGTGAGCACCACCAGCGCTGCCCAAAGCACGTCGGCATCCAGCAGATGCGCCACCTGCAACCACAACGGCGCCAGCAGAACGACATCCAGCACGCCCAGCACATATTGCGCGGCAAGCAGCAACAGCACCAGCGCTGACAGCCCGCGATTGTCCCAGTGCGCCGTGCGTCGCGATGCCCGCACCAGCAGCCAGATCAGAACGATGCTCGCGAAGAACGCGACGGTCGGATGCGTCCAGCGCCAGCGCACCAGCCAGCCGCTGGTGGCAGAGAAGTCCTGCGCCAGTGCAGACCCAAGAGATGTCGCGGGGAAGAGCGTGTCGCCCAACGCCGCAAGCGAGCCGGTGACGCCGACGATCATCACCACCACCACGGCGCATATCGCCCCCAAGGGCGCGACCAGGCGAACGGTATTGCGGGTATACCCACGGCTCCGGCTCAGCAGATGTGCGGTGAGTGTCAGCGCAGCCAGCAGCAGCAGTGTGTTGGTCAGGTGCAGCGCCAGATAGGGTGCGCGCAGCGGCGACTGGCTCTGCGCCGTCAATCCCAGCTTCACCAGCAGTGCGCCCACCACGGCCTCCACCAGCGTAAAGGCCACGGTGGCAACGGCGGCAGCGCGTGCAAGGTGTCCTCGCACCGTCCCGGCAAATGTCCACGCCAGCAAGCCCACAGCCGAGAAAAACGATAGTCCGCTGGTCAGGCGATGCGTGAACTCAATCATCGTGTCCACGCGCGGCGAGTGTTGCATCACCGTTCCATTGCACAGCGGCCAGTGGTCGCCGCAACCCGCGCCTGAGCCGGTTGCGCGCACCAGCGTTCCCCACAGAATGACCGCAATGAAGTACACCAATACCGCCCATGCAAATCGGCGAAGGGCGGCGGAAGGCAGGCGCTGTGCGCCCACCGGAACAGCGGCAGAAGACATGGATGAAGGCTCCCTTTCGAACCTATCAGTGTAGAACAAGCGGTAGAACAGGCGGCGCACAACCCGCGGAGGTGAGCGCTGGAAGCACACACCTCCGCGGTAGCTGGCGGGTTTACGCGCCCATCAACCGCACCACATGATTCACAATGATCAGGTCTTCCGCAGGCGGAATCACGCGCACCGTTACTGGCGAATTCTCCGCGGAGATCAGCGCTTCACCACGCACGTTGTTGCGCACCGGGTCGAGCACAATCCCCAGCGCGCCCAGGCCAGCGCAGATCTCTGCACGCGAGGCGATATCGTTCTCGCCGATGCCGCCGGTGAACACCAGCATGTCGAGTCCGCCCAATTCGGCCACATAGCTGCCGATCCACTTTGCGATGGTCCACGTGAATTTGTCCACGGCGAGGCGGGCCTTGGCGTTGCCCGCCTTGATCGCGTCGCGCAGGTCGCGCATGTCGTTCGAAAGCTCGCTGACTCCCAGCAGTCCGGCCTTCTTGCTGGCGACCGTTTCCAACTGATCCGCCGCGGCACTCGCACTCTCAGCGGTCTCGGCAATCTTGCGCAGGATAAACAGCAGTACGCCCGGATCGATGTCGCCCGTGCGCGTTCCGCTGATGATGCCGCCGGTAGGCGTCAGGCCCATCGATGTGTCCAGGCACTTGCCGTCGCGGATCGCCGAAATTGAGGCGCCATTGCCGAGGTGCGCGACAATCAGCTTCCGCGGCACGTCGGGCTGCAACTGGTAAACAATCGACTCGTAAGAAATTCCGTGTGCCCCGTAGCGCCTTACGCCCATCGCCGCATACTCCGGGGGGATCGGCATATGAGTCACCACTTCGGGCATGGTGCGATGAAAGTATGTGTCGAGAATGACGAAGTTTGGTATGCCCGGAAACAACCGCAACGCCTCGCGCATGATGTAAACGGCGATCGGAGTGTGCAACGGCGCAAACGCGGTGTAGCTCTCCATCTCATCGATCAGCTCCGGTGTGATGCGCTGATTCTCCTGCACCGTGGGGCCGCCCGAAACCATGCGGTGACCAATCGCCACTGGGGCAGGAAAGTCGCCTGAATGCAATGCATCGGCGACCAGCGCGAAGGCAACCGCGCGATTGGGCAGCGCGGGTGTTTGATCCACAAGCTTGTTGCCCTCGGCGTCTTTGATCCAGAACTTGCCCAGATCGGTGCCGATGCCGTCTACCGCGCCCTCATGGAGCTTGCGCCGCTCGCCGTTTCCGGCTTCGTAGACTGCGAATTTGATTGAAGAAGAACCGCTGTTTAAAACAAGGACAGGCAAAGATGACATGAATTAAGAGCCTCGCGCTCCAAGCTGAACAATACAGCAAGTTAGCAGGTTAGTGAGGACATCCCGCTCTGCGGAACATCCTCAGTGAGTAAGTGAGCGAGCTGGCGAAGTCAGCAACACTAACTCTGCGGCCAGCGCCAATCTTTAATCTCCGGAAGATCGTCGCCGTTTTCAGCCACGTACAGGTGGTGGCGCTGAATCTCCTCGGAGTACGTCTGCTGCGCGGCATCCACTTGCGACCGAAGCCGCGGCACGCGCGTAATCGCATCCAGCGTCAACTGGAACCGGTCAATGTTGTTGAGCACGCACATGTCGAAAGGCGTCGTCGTGGTGCCCTCTTCCTTGTAGCCGCGCACGTGAATGTTGTCGTGGTTATGCCGCCGATAAGTGAGCCGGTGAATAAGCCACGGATAGCCGTGAAACGCAAAGATCACGGGGACTCCGACCGGGAACAGCAGGTCGAAATCCTCGTCGGCCAAGCCATGCGGATGTTCCGACTGCGGCTGCAGCGTCATCAGGTCCACCACGTTCACCACGCGAATGCGCAGGTCGGGAACCTGCTTGCGCAGCAGGCTTACGGCGGCCAGCGTCTCCAGCGTGGGCACATCGCCGCAGCAGGCCATCACCACGTCCGGGCCGCCCTCATCGTTTGAAGCCCACTGCCACACGCCCAGGCCCGCGGTGCAGTGGCTGATGGCTTCCTCCATCGTGAGCCATTGCGGCGCCGGCTGCTTGCCGGCCACGATCAGGTTGATGTAGTTCCGGCTGCGCAGGCAGTGGTCGCCCACTGACAACAACGTGTTCGCATCCGGTGGAAGATAGATGCGCACCACGTCTGCCTTCTTGTTCAGCAAATGATCGATGAACCCCGGATCCTGGTGCGAGAAGCCGTTATGATCCTGCCGCCACACCAGCGACGTCAACAGGTAGTTGAGCGATGCAATAGGCTTGCGCCACGGAATCCCGCGCGTCACTTTCAGCCATTTTGCGTGCTGGTTCACCATTGAATCGATAATGTGGATGAAGGCTTCGTAGCAACTGAAAAAACCATGCCGCCCGGTAAGCAAGTAGCCCTCGAGCCAACCCTGGCACATGTGCTCGCTCAGCACCTCCATCACGCGCCCGGTCTGCGACAGGTTCTCGTCCACTGGCAGCGTTTCGGCCATCCATGCCTTGCCCGTCCCGGTGATCACGTCGCCGAGACGATTTGAAGCCGTCTCGTCCGGTCCGAACACGCGGAAATTCTTGTGGTCCATGTTGGCTTGCATCACACCATGCAGCAGTTGGCCAAGCACCCGCGTCGATTCCGCGTCCGTCGCTCCGCGGCCTTCGATCTTCACCGCGAAGTCGCGGAAGTTTGGCACACGCAGCGGCTGCAGCAGCAACCCGCCATTGGCGTGCGCATTCATTCCCATGCGACGCCGGCCCTTCGGCGCCAGGCTGGCCAACTCTTCGCGGAACGCACCCTTCTCGTCGAACAACTCCGCCGGCTTGTAGCTGCGCATCCACTCGTCCAGCAAGCGCAAGTGTTCAGGATTCTCGCGCACCTCGCTGAACGGCACCTGGTGCGCACGCCACGTGTTCTCCACCGGCTTGCCGTCCACAAACTTCGGCCCGGTCCAGCCCTTGGGAGTGCGCATGATCAGCATCGGCCACGCTGGACGCTCCGTTGACCCTCCTTCGCGTGCAGCTTTCTGTATCGCTGCAATTCGATCAAGCATGGTCTCGAAGACCGCCGCTGCCTTCTGGTGCATCACCATCGGGTCATCGCCCTCGAGCGTGAAGGGCTCATACCCATAGCCGCGCATCAGCTCTTCAAGCTCCGCGTGAGGAATGCGCGCCAGCACTGTCGGGTTCGCAATCTTATAGCCGTTCAGGTGCAGGATTGGAAGCACCGCACCATCGGTCGCCGGATTGAGAAATTTATTGGAGTGCCAGCTTGTCGCCAGCGGCCCGGTCTCCGCCTCGCCATCGCCCACCACGCACGCCACAATCAAGTCGGGATTGTCGAACGCCGCGCCGTAGGCATGCACCAGCGAGTAGCCCAGTTCGCCGCCCTCGTGAATCGAGCCCGGCGTCTCCGGAGCCACGTGGCTCGGAATCCCGTATGGCCAACTGAACTGGCGAAACAGGCGCTTGATGCCGTCCCTGTTCTGCTCGATATGCGGATAAATCTCGGTGTATGAGCCTTCAAGATACGTGTTCGCGACAAGCCCCGGACCGCCGTGCCCCGGGCCGATGACGTACATCATGTTGAGGTCGCGCTCGCGTATCAGCCGGTTCCAATGCACATACAGAAAGTTCAATCCCGGCGTGGTGCCCCAGTGGCCCAGCAGGCGCGGCTTCACGTCTTCCAGTGTCAGTGGGCGCTCCAGCAGCGGATTGTCCTTGAGGTAGATTTGGCCGACAGAAAGATAGTTGGCCGCTCGCCAATAGGCGTTCATCCGGTCAAGTTCTTCCTGGCTCAACGGACCTTTGCTGTCAGCTTCGGTCCTCGTCACTTCCAGTGCAGTTGCTTCGCTCATAGGGATCCTCGCAAGGGGGGAAACTGCGTGACTCTCCAGCCTAGCAGTGGCGGCTCACAGCCAGGAGTGATTAATGTCACAGGCAGGGAGAATGCAGGCTTTTCGTTGCCGCGCATGCAACTTCATTTTGAGCGCACCAACACATCTCCGGCTGTCTCTTTGTGGCTTGACACGGGGCCGCATTCCGGGGTTCAATCGGTTGCTGCTGCTTCACTTTGATTCAGTTCGCGAAAGGTTGGCGGAGCCATGAACAGCCTGCTTTGGATAGCGCAGATCATACTTGCCGGGATATTTCTGTTTACCGCTGCCAGCAAACTTTTCGCATATGAAAAGCTCGTGAAAGTTGTCGAGGCTCGCTCCAAAGGCCTCTCCATTGGTATTTCGCGCAGGCAGGCCGCGGCCATCGCAGGGGCTGAGATCGTGGGCGCGCTGGGCATCCTCACGCCAGGCCGTTTGATGCCCGGGCACGAGGCGGTTCTGTGCGCGGCCGCGTGGCTGGCACTCATCATGGTGGGCGCGGGCATCTATCACCTGCGCCGCCAGGAGTCGGCCGCTCCCGATGTGTCGCTGTTTCTCCTGGCGCTCTTCGTGATTGTGGGACGCTGGCCGCGATAAACGGTCACATCTCTGCGGGGTTATTGTCCTGCTGACATTTTTTGAGGGGTCTTGGTTTCAAAGTACCGTTTCAACTTCAGGATGCGCGACTCAAATCCATACCACAGCGCGGTCGCCACGGCCGTCGCAGCCACCAGCCTGAAGGCCACAACCGCGAGGTTTCCCGCCATTCCATAAGCGTCCATGCGCCGGTCAAACCAGCCAAAGTAAATGAAGACCATGATGTGCGTCATGTAGAGCCCGTAGCTGACGCGGCCATAAAAAGCCAGCGGCCCGCGGCGCAGCAATGCATTCAGCGGATTGCGCGCGCCCGTCGATGCGATCGAGGCCAGCACCGTCCCGGCAAATAAAGTGGACAGCGCGGAGTCGAGAAACGACGTGCCGCCGGCCACCGTTGCCGCGGCTAGGAACCCCGCGACCATTCCGCCCAACCCCAGCCCCAGCCACACCCGACGGCTCAGCGGCAGCGTGTAGAGCCCCAGCGCCAGCAGGCTGCCCATCGCGATTCCATCCACATGCGTCAGCGAGTGCGTTGGAGTAATCCACGCAAAGTGGCTCAGCCGGAACAGCGGCGCAGCCACCAGCGCACCCGACAGCAGCACCGCCAGCGCCCATGGCCGCTGCAGCAGGCGCACCAGTGGCGCCCACAGAAAGTAGTACTGCTCCTCGATGGCTAGCGACCATGTAGGCGTGATGCCCGGCGGCAGCGCCAGGCGAAAGAGATTCTGCACAAACAAAACGTACGCCCACCATGGAGCGGTCCTGATCGCCTCTTTGACGGTCAGCCCAATGAACCACGGAGCATTCAGATAGCACACCGCCAGCACCAGCACATACACCGGCCAGATGCGCAGCGCCCTGCGTCCGTAGAAATTGCGGAAGTAACGCGGCTTGCCCCGCGCCTCCAGCAGGATGGATGTAATCAGAAAACCGGAGAGCACAAAGAAGAGATTCACGCCCGCCCATCCCCACAGCGAGCCGTAGTACGTCCACGTACCTTCAAGCCGCAGGTGGCAGTGATAGATGACGACTGCAAGAACCGCAATGCCGCGCAGCCCTTGCAGTTCCGGGATGTACGAGGGAAGCCAGGTTGGGCGAAGGGTAGGCAAGTGGGTAGTTGGTCTACGAAGCGGGTAGAAACGTGGTTTTTGGGACTCTTCCAATCCAGAAATCCTGGGTGGGAATCGACGAACCCCGACTATCCAGCCGGGTGCCCCAGGTCTCGCGTTTGAGACCTGGGAGACTCCGAATCTCATCCCGCCGCCAACTGTTTGGCGCGCTCGGTCGCCCGCATCACGGCCTTGATCAGCGTCACGCGCAAACCGCCCTCTTCCAGTTCCAGAATGCCGTCAATCGTGCAGCCTGCGGGGGTCGTCACAGCGTCCTTCAACAGTGCAGGATGATAGCCGGTCTCCAGCACCATCTTCGCGGCGCCAAACGTAGTCTGCGCGGCCAGTTGCGTCGCGATCTCGCGGGGCAGGCCCACCTTCACGCCGGCCTCGGCCAGCGCCTCGATGATGATGTAGATGTAAGCCGGACCAGACGCCGACAAGCCCGTTACGGCGTCCATGTGCTTCTCGTCCACCACTACCGTGCGGCCCACGGTCTCAAAGATGCGTTGCGCCAGTTCCATCTGTGCCGCGCTCACAAAGCGTCCGCGGCACAACCCGGCCGCACCCGCGCCCAGGGCCGAGGGAGTGTTGGGCATGGCGCGGATCACCGCAATCTCCATCCCGGCTGTCTCTTCAATGGCACGCGTCTTCACTGATGCGGCAAACGATACCAGCGTCTTCTTCGGCGTCAACGCGGGCCGAATTTCCGCGATCAGATCCGGTACCTGGAACGGCTTCACTCCCACCAGGATCAGGTCCGCCTGGCTCGCCGCCTCCAGGTTGTTCGTGCTCACGTCCACGCCCCACTGCGTGCTCAGCGCCACCGCCCGCTCGGCGTGGCCCACGGTGGCGTGAATCTGGTCGGGAGCAAACAGGTTCTGCTTCAAAAAGGCCTGCAAAAGAATGCCGCCCATCTTGCCTGCGCCCAGTACGGCCACCCTGACGTGGGGCAACTGCGCGGGTACTTCTGTGGCCTCAACGGCGATCTCTGCCATTTTTTTCCTTGTCTTGGGATGAGAGATTTTGGTGCTGGAAACAAGAATACGCGCATCCCGTCAAGGCTGCCATGCTTTCGCCCGATGAGCGAGGAACCCTCCGCACCCAGTCTCCAGGCAAAAAAGCGAGGGCGCGGCAGTTCCGCGCCCTCGAGTGTTGCAGAGGAAATTCGTCTTAGAAGCGCACAGACAGCGTTCCCACGAGAGTCCGCGGTGAGCCAACCTGCAATGTATTGTTATTTACCGAAAGAGGGTCGCTGCCGCTGAAACCGTTGGTTCCGATCGAAGCGTAATACTTTTCGCTGAGCAGGTTGTAGACGTTGAACTGCGTCTTCAGTTCCTTGAAAGCGCCTAGTTCCGCACGGGTGTAGCCGCTGCCGATCTCCGCCAGAAAGCGGCCGCCCACGCTGCCGTCGTTGGTATAGGTGAAGTAGCGAGTGGACATGTAGTCGGCTGCGATGGTGCCGAAGAAGCCCGACTTGCGATAGTCCAGCGACGTCTTGTAGAGCCCTTCCGGCGAGTCCACCGTGATCTTGCCCTTGATGGACATGCACGCTCCCAGCGCGTCGGAGTAGAGGCACGATCCGTCCGTCTTGGTTACGTTCTTGTCGTAGGTCGATTTGTTCCAGGTGACGGCGTTGTAGAGGGTAACCTCGGGCGTGATTTTGTAGCTCACCGAGCCGTCCACGCCGTTGGTGGTTACGCCGCCGGCATTGGTCAGGATCGAAGCGTTTCCGGCGATGCCCGCCCCTTGCGCGAAGGCCAGCAGGCGGTCGCTGAAGTTGACGTGGAAAAAGCTTGCCTGCACTGCGGCGCGCTGCGTTGTCGACCTGAAGCCGCCCTCTTCGGTCCAGGATGTCTCAGGGTTGAGGGTAGTTTTCAGCGCCGCGAAACCGGCCTGTGTCGTGCCCCAGGGAGAAGTCCCGTAGCCGTAGCCGCCGGGGATATAGGAACGCACGTTGTAGGCCACATCGGCAAAAATTTCATTGGCCTTGTTGAGCTTCACGTTGACGCCGAACTGCGGCAGAAAGGGCTTGCCGGATGTGAGTGAGCCCTGTGCATACGCTCCCGGCACAAACGCCGGACTGGACGTAAATGTGTTTGAGAGCTCACCGTCGGTCGTGGTTTCCTCGGTTTTGAAACCGGCCGAGACGGCAAACTTCTCGTTGAACTTGAATACGTCCTGCAGATGGACGTCATAGACGGCGCTGTTGAAGACATACTCCCACTGCGTGTAGAAGGGCTTGGAGGGGAAGTCATAAAGCGAGTGCATAGGGCTGGTGGCGCTGGTGGCGTAGAATCGCCGCGCCAGGTTCCAGCGCTCGCCTTCAAACCAGAATCCGCCTTCGAGCTTGTTGCGGCCGCTCTCGTAAGCCAGCGAAGTCAGAAAGCCGCCGCGCGAAATGCCATATTCCGAAGTGCGCAGCGAAATGGGCGAAATGATCGTCGCCGCACTGGGAGCGTAGACATTCTGGTAGGTGGGCAGGTAGGGCGTAAACCACAGGCCGCGCCCATCGTTGCGATGTCCGTAAGCCGTCGTCTTCCAGGTCAGGTGCTCGCTGAGGGCCTGCTTGTAGCTGATGTCGCCCAGCACGTCCTTGCGCAGGCCCGCACCGCCGTAGTACCCGGCATCGCATGGGTCTTCGTTGGCTGCCAGGGTGTTCACTGGCGCGGGATAGCCGCCCACACCGTCACAGGCCCAGGCCGCTTGCACCGACTGCGCCCAGTTTCCGTAGTTGTCCCAGTTGTAGCCCAGCTTCTGCACCCATACCTTGTTCACGTCCTGGTAATCCACCTCGCGGCGGTCCGACAGGTCGGCAAAGATCGAGAGCACGCCGTTGCTGCCGACGTAGTGCACGAGCTTGCCGTTGAGCTGCCAGTAGTTCTGGCCGATATCGCCATGCCCTCTCCATTTGTCCGAGAGGTTATACGCCCCCGTCAGATAGAACTTGGTGTGGTTGGGCAGCAACCCGCTCTCAAAGCGTGCAAATGTGCGCGCGGCGCTGAAGCTGCCGAAGGTCTGATTGACGGTAAAGCTGCGCTTGTCGGCGGGGTCGGCAGAGTAGAACTGGATTGTGCCGCCCAGGTTGCTGGTGGACGCCGTCTCCAGAGCGCCCGTACCCTGCGACAGCACGACACGTCCCATATTTTCGTTCGTGATGGCGCGGCTGATGTGAAGTCCGTTCCAGTTGCCGTAGGACATGTCGCCCAGCGGCACGTCGTCGAGTGTGAAACCAAGCTGGTTCTGGTTGAAGCCCCGTACCGAGATGCGCACTGCCCATTCATAGGAGCCATAGGGGTCGGCAGCCTGAAAGTTGACGCTGGGCAACTGCGCGAGACTCATGATGGGGCTGGTCCCTGGCGCCTCCTCAATCAAGACCGTCTCGTTCAGAGTCTGCTCGTCGCGAAACTCTCCCGGAGCGGTCACCGTAACGGTTTCAGTGGAGGTGATCTTGGGCTGCTGGGCAGGTTCCGTTGCGGTGGGAACGGCGGCCGAAGGCTGTTGCGCCGACGCAACCGCAGCGGTGAGCAGCACGATCAACGCTAAATTTAAAGGGAAAAGGGCTCTTATCATGGGTTTGCCTCTCGTGAAGAACTAGGTGGGTGGAGTGGGATGCAGATACTGCAATGGCGCGTATTTTCCGCGGTCCCTACCCCGGTTCAATCGCGACAGATGTGCGATTGCGCGCGGGATCCTCGCTGAGACGGACCCTGCTGCGCACAAAAATGGATGCTGTTTCGAGGTTTAAACGGGCATTAGGAAATGTTGATTAGGGCTATATGAATAGTTGGCAAATATCCGACGCGTGTCCTGATCGCCACTACTTCTGGCTCGCGATCCACGCGGAGATCCGCTCATCCAGCACGTCCAGCGGCATCGCTCCGGCGTCCAGCACCTGGTCGTGGAACGCACGAATATCGAACTTCGCGCCCAGTTCCTTCTTTGCGCGGTCGCGCAGTTCCAGGATCTTCAACTGGCCCACTTTGTACGCCAGCGCCTGGCTGGGCCATGCGATATACCGGTCCACCTCGGCCTGGATGCTGGTTTCATCAATGGCCGAGTGATCGTGGAAGAAGTCCACCATCTGCTGGCGCGTCCAGTGCTGCGAGTGCACACCCGTATCCACCACCAGCCGGATCGCACGCCAGATGTCGTTTTCCAGCCGGCCATAGTCGGAGTACGGATCCTGATAGAAGCCCACGTCCTTTCCCAGCCGCTCGGCGTAGAGGCCCCATCCCTCCTGGTAAGCGGTATAGCCACCAAACTCGCGGAAAGTGGGCACATCCGTCATCTCATGGGCAATCGAAATCTGCAGGTGGTGTCCCGGCAAACCTTCGTGATAGGCGATCGACTCGACCGCGTAGAGGTTGCGATCCGTGGCGTTGTACGTGTCGATGCGCAGGCGTCCCGGCCGGCTGCCATCCGGCGTTCCCGGCTCGTAGTAGGCAGGAGCCGAGGTCTTCTCCAAATAGTCGGGAACCGCCGCCACTTCAAACGGAGCTTTGGGCAGCCGCCCAAACAGCGAGGTCAGCTTCGCCTGCATCGGCCCCAGGTAGCTGCGATAGGCGTCCAGCAGCGCCTCGCGCGAAGTCGCCTTCAGCTTGGGATTGGCCTTCAGGCTGGCACGAAAGCTCGCCAGGTCCTTGAAGCCCAGCTTTTGCGCAATGGCCAGCATTTCTGCCTCGTCCTTCTTTACTTCGTCGAGGCCGATCTGGTGAATCTTCTCCGCGGTCAGATTGGTGGTCGTGGTGCGGCGGATCAGGAACTGGTAATACTTCTCGCCATCCGGCAAGGCGGAAATACCCGGCTCGTCCCTGCCCGCGGGAATATAGCTCACCTCGAGAAAGCGCGCAAAGCGCGTATATGCAGGCAGCACCTGCTTGCCGATCACGCCCAGCATCTCCTGCTTGATCCGCTCCTGCTCAGCCGCCGGAATCGCGGCGGGAAACTTCTTCAGCGGCATCGCCAGCGGCGAGTCCTCCGGCTTCTGACTGGCCAGTTGCTTCACCTGCTCCAGCGCCTTTTTGAGCAGATACTTGGGCGGAACGCGGTGGTCGTCCATGCCGATCGACATGTTTGTCGTCACTTGGTCGAAGGCCCCCGGCATCGCGCGCAGGCGCGCAATCCAGTCGTCGTAGTCCTTTACGTCTGTAAAGCTGAGCTCGGCCACCAACTGGGGAAAATCAGCGTAGACGCCGCCCATCTGGTTCACAGGCATCTCCCACTCCTTGAACTCAGAGGCCTCCTGGTCATCGGCAAAGGTGCGCAGCAGCAGTTCGCGGCTCGTCTTCTCCGCGTCCGTCAATCCCGCCGGATCAATCGCCGCCAGCCGCAGCAGCAGGTTCTGCTCCTGCTCCAGCCAGGCGTTCTCGGCCTTCACGGAGAAGTCGGTGAGCTTGTCGTTATAGCGCTTGTCGCCGATGGTGGAGGCAAACTCGGGCGAGTGTTCCAGGTTGGCTTCCCAGTACTGCTGGAACAGGGCATTGAGGGCCTGGCGGCGCTCCTCGACGGGAGGAACGGGTGCCGCCTTCGTAACTGTGGCAGGCGCAAAGGTGAACAGAACAAGCGCAGCGGCGGGCAGTACGGAGAAATGGAATGTTCGCAACGGAGAGGTCCTCGGGATGAAATCACCTTCCCGTCGAGTGTAGTGCACAAGGGCGCGAGAGCAGTCTGCACCGATATTTTCAGCGGACTTCCATCTGGATTGGAGGGAGCCCAATCGTCCACGCCGGCGGCTCACAATACGAGAGAGTCTGGTGTTTGCTGCCCACCCTCCCAAGAACTTGTCATCCCGAGCGGAGTGCATCTTCGTCCACCCGGAATGAAACGCCTTCCTAATGGGCGAGGATCGCCTCGTTGCCCAGAATGCGATAAAGCGTGGACCGGCTGATGCCGAGCTGTCGCGCGGCCCGCAACTTGTTGCCTCGATTCAGGTCGAGCACATACTGCACGTGCCGGTGAATCACATCGTCCAGTCCCAGGTTGCTTGTTTGGATGGCTGGCTGCGCTTCCTGCCGCTCTTCGCTACCGTTGGACAGCGCCAGGTCGCAGGGACGAATCACGTCATTCGCGGCCTCAAGCAAGCCGGCTTCCAGCACGCTGGCCAGTTCGCGAACGTTTCCCGGCCAGCCGTGCTGCAGCAGCCGGGCAAGTGCGCCTGGACCCAGCCCCACGGGGCGATGCTGGTAGCGGGCACAGATGCGGTCCAGCAGTGCCTGGGCGATGGGCGAAATGTCCTCCCTTCGCATCCGCAGCGGCGGAATCGCAAATCGCACCGCCGTGAGCCGGAAGGCAAGGTCGGGCAGCAAAAGCCCCTGCCCCGCCATCTGGCGCAGCGAACTCTGGGACGACGCCACCAGTAGAACGCGACCCGGCGGCCGATCCTGCAGGCTCTTCAGCACGCTTAAGAGCAGCCCCTGGCCCGGTGGCGCCAGCAGGTCGACGCGATCCAGATAGGTGAACCCCGCCATTGTGGACGGGTCCCCATCTCCCAACAGCCATTCGCGCGCATCCCGGCGCTGAAAACTCCCACCTGCCAGTGGCGAGCGGCTCAGCAAATAGCGGGCCAGTGTCTGCTTGCCCGCCCCATGCTCACCCTCGATTGACGCTACCTGTACATGCGGGGCAGCCATCTCGGCTTGCAGCAAAAGTTTGCGCCAGGCCGCGCTCACTCCCGCCACCTGCGAAGCATTTGCCGAGTCCATTTCCACGAGGGTCAGGCCGGAAGTGGGCGGGTATGACTGAAACTGAGCGGCGTTCTGCATCGTTCTCAACGTGCCTCGCCTCCGTGGCCCAAATCGAAGCAAACTGGCCAACATAGCTTTCATCGGCGAGGCGGCAAAAAACATGAACCGGAGAGACGTCGTCTCTCCGGTTCAGCAGTGAAAAAATTCAGTTTGTTTAGCGGAAGCGCTTCGAGGGCTCGTCGGAATAGATTTGGCCGTCGCGGATGTGGACCACGCGATGCGCGTAATCGGCAATATCCGGCTCGTGCGTCACCAGCACGATGGTGTTGCCTTTGGCGTGCAGCGTGTCAAACAACGCCATGATCTCCAGGCCGGTCTTCGAGTCCAGGTTGCCGGTCGGCTCGTCGGCCAGGATGATGGAAGGCCGATTCACCAGCGCCCGGGCAATCGCAACGCGCTGGCGCTGTCCGCCGGACAGCTCGTTGGGCTTGTGGAGCATACGGCTTTCCAGGCCTACATCTTTCAGCGACTCCTTCGCCCGTTCCAATCTTGCCGCCGCAGGTGTGCCGTTATAGATCAGTGGCAGCTCCACGTTGTGCAGCGAGGTGGCCCGTGCCAGCAGGTTGAACGTCTGGAAGACGAACCCGATCTCCTTGTTGCGGATGCGTGCCAATTGGTCATCGTCCAGCTCGCTCACCAGCTGGCCGTTGAGCCAATATTTGCCCTTCGATGGCGTGTCGAGACAGCCGATCAGATTCATCAGCGTCGATTTGCCCGACCCCGATGGACCCATGATGGCCACGTACTCGTTGTGCTTGATGCGCAGCGTAATCCCGCTGAGCGCCTGCACTTGCTGCTCGGAGCCCATGTCGTACGTACGCCACAGGTCCTCGACGACAATCACGTCGCCGCTGGGAGGCGTCGCAGGTTGCGCTACGTCTTCGGTGCTGATGCTGTCCAAAGCCATCCCCATATCTTCCTCTGCATGCTGCGGTCCGGTTCTGTCAGTACAGGCGAAGGAACGTTCCGCCCGCGCGCACACCCTTGATTACGCTTTCTTCAGCTTTCGGTTCCCACAAATTCGAGATTACGGTGCTTCACCCGCTGGTTACGAGCTGGCTTGCGACGGAAGAACAACCTTTACCGTGTCCCGCTTTACCAGAGCACCGTCCTTGAGTCCGCGCAGTGTCTTGTACGGCCCCGTAACGATCTCCTGGCCCTGTTGCAGGCCGGTGAGCACTTCGATATCCGTGGCGCCGGTGATGCCCGTGGTGACGGGCACAAACTTGGCGCGAAGTTTGCCGTGCGCGTCCTTGTCGATCACGTATACACCCTGCTGCTCCTTGGCGGGCTTGCCTGAGGTCGCTGCCTCCACCTTACCCGAGCCCGCATTGGGGGTTTCAGGTGAGTGCATCGTCAGGGCCTGGATGGGCAGCGCCAGCACGCTCGGCTTCTGCGCTGTCGTGATCTTGGCGGTGGTTGAAAGCCCCGGCCGCAGATCGTCTGAAGGCGAATCCAGCGTGATCACGACCTTGAAGTCCTTGGCCTCTTCGGTGCCGGTGGTCGACTGCGAGGTGGCGATACCGGTCGAACGCAGAATCGCCTGGTCGCCCACCAGGGTCACGTGTCCCTTGAAGACCTTCCCGGGCAGGGCATCGACGGTTACGTCGGCCGGCTGGCCAGCCTTGATGTTGACGATGTCGGTCTCGTCCACTTTCACTTCCGCCGTGATCACGCTCATATCCGCGAGCGTCATCAGCGTGGAGCCCTGGGCGTTCTGAATGCCCTCAACCACCGTCTCTCCCTCGCGGATGGGCTCGTTGGTCACAATCCCGTCGAACGGAGCAATGGCGATCGTACGGTTCAGCAAGTCCTCGTTGGCGCGCAGCGTTGCCTGCTGGGTCTGCATGTGCCCGCGCTGAGAGTCGGTCTGCGCCTTGGCCTGGTTCAACTGCGCCACAGCCTGCGACACTGAAGCCATGTCGGTGTCATACGCGGCCTTCTTGGCGTCGTAATCCTGCTTCGCCATGATTCCGGCCTTGTACAGCCCCTGGGCACGATCCCAATCCAGCTTCTTCTGTTCCAGATCGGCCTTGGCATGCTCCAAATTGGCTTCCGCAGTCTTCTCCGCCGCTACATAGGAGGCGATGTCGGTCTTGGCAGCGGAAATGGCTGCCTGCTGCCCGGCCACTGAGGCTTCCTGCTGCACGTTCTCAATGCTGGCGACGGTCTCGCCCTTCTTGACCTTGTCGCCTTCCTTGACGTACAGGTGCGTCACGCGACCCATCGCTGTCGCGCCCAGGTTGACATAGGTCTTGGGCTTGATCTGCCCCGTGCCGCTCACAATCGTGGCCAGGTCCTGGCGCACCAGTTTGGCGGTCAAAACCTTGGTGTAGCCCGATTGCTGCTTGATCACCATAAAAGTGACAAGTCCAGCAACGACTAAGATGGCGAGAACAATCAGAAGTATCTTTTTCATGTGAAGTGCTTGCTCCCAGGTCTCTCCGCTTCAGTTTACGCAAATGCAGTCCCAACGGTTCCCCACGGATTTCGATTGCTCTTTCGGGCCTTTCGGCGTCCCCGGCGAAGGCCGCCTGGGGGAATGCTCGGGAAACAACAATGGGATCAAGGATTGCGTCTGTCTTTTTTGACGGTGAAGGTGCCCGATGGGTCTCAAATCTTCCCACCCGCAGTGTAAACCGTTTTTCTCTGCCGGCATGTGACCTTGACCCCGGCCCCGCGTCTAATTGCCAGCCAACTCCGTAGTGAGTCTTGCCCTGTGCTGTTGAGACCCGTAGAATGAAGGCATCCAGGAGTTCTTAAGGCAATGATGTCCAACCGCCGTCTGTTCCTTTCCGTCGCACTGGTTTGCGGCCTCGTTTTCATTCCCGCCGCCGGGCTCCGCGCCCAGCAGTCCGCAAGCCCAACAGCGCAGGCCAACCCGGCCACCGGCCAGGGACAGGAACCGGACCCTCTCAAGCGCGAACTCAGCGACAAGCAAAAGTTCGCCGCCCAGAATGCCGTCAAGCATGAGTTGAAGGGCGCTTATAAGACGTGGCTCGATCAGGACGCCAGCTACATCATCTCCGACGAAGAGCGCAAAGCCTTCAAGAGTCTCAGCAACGACGAGGAGCGCGAAGCCTTCATTGAGCAGTTCTGGCTCCGCCGCAATCCCAATCCCGACTCTCCCGATAACGAGTTCCGCGAAGAGCACTACCGGCGCATCGCATACTCCAACGAGCACTTTGCCGCCGGAAAGCCCGGCTGGAAGACCGACCGCGGCCACATCTACATCGCCTTCGGAAAGCCCGACTCCATTGAATCCCACCCCTCGGGCGGCTCCTATAATCGCCCCATCGATGAGGGCGGCGGCGAAACCTCCACCTTCCCGTTTGAGATCTGGCACTTTCGCTACCTTGAGGGCGTCGGCGAAAACATCGACATCGAATTCGTCGATACCTGCCAGTGCGGCGACTATCACTTCACCATCGATCGCAGCGAAAAAGACGCCCTGCTCCACGTTCCCGGCGCCGGCCAGACGCAGTGGGAAGAGATGGGAATGGCCAAGAAGGCAGACCGCTTCAAAGGCGGCGCCGAACGCCTGGGAACCGGCCCTATGGGCTCCTCGCAGCAATCCAAGGAGTTCGATCGCATCGAACTGGCGGCGAAGCTCTTCGCCCCGCCACCGGTCAAGTTCAAAGATCTCGACAACTTCATTTCCGAACACACCCTGCTCAACGGCCCCGTGTTTCCCTTTGACGTTCGTACTGACTTCATCAAGGTCACTGAGAACACGGTCCTGGTTCCCATCACGCTCCAGATCAAGAACCGTGACGTCACCTTCGTCACTAAAGAGGGCGTGGCCAAGGGCGTCGTCAACATTCTGGGAAAAGTCACCACCCTCACTCACAAGACGGTGCAGACCTTCGAGGACACGGTCGAGATTCAACAGCCCGCTGAACTGCTGCAGAAAACCCTCGATCGGCAGTCCATCTATTGGAAGGCCCTTCCGCTGTTGCCCGGCCTTTACCGCCTCGACATTGCCATCAAGGACGTGAACAACCCCGACCACATCGGCATCTACGGCAAGGGCATCGCGGTGCCAACTTTCCACGATGAGAAACTGGCGACGTCGTCGCTCATCCTCGCGGACCAGATGACCACTGTGGACTCACACTCCATTGGCGCCGGCAACTGCGTCATCGGCAACACCAAGATCTGCCCCCGCGTCAGCCCCAATGCCGCTACTCCCATCAAATTCAAGCGCACGCAGGACCTGAACTTCTGGATGCAGGTCTACAATTTGGGCATCGACGAAACGAGCAAGAGTAACCTGGCCACCGTTACCTACCAGATCATCGACACCACCACCAACAACGTGATCTTCGAGAAACAACTGGAATCAAAGGACTTGGGATTGCATAGCGACCAGCTGACCGTGGAGAAATCGCTCCCCATGGCCGGCCTCCAGCCAGGCAAGTACAAGGTGATGATCAAAATAAATGACACAATCTCTAAACAAGAGATTGCGCAATCGGCACCTTTTGTCGTGGAATAGTATGTATCGTCCCGCAGAACGGGTTACCGGACTTAAGATCAGGGAACCCGCGGGAGATGTTTTGAAATCAAATTCGCCAGGGATGCCGCCAGGTCACCAAAATCAGTGATTATGCGCAGGCTCCATTTCGCGTTGTTTGCCGTGCTGATAACCCTGGGGACAGCTCCGCTCCACGGAGCCACCGCGGCATCGGTATCCGGCTTGGTGCGCGATTCCGCCGGAGTGCCGCAGATCGGCACCGTCGTCCAGTTGCTCCGGCCCGACCTGACCGTCATCGCCAGCGTCTACACCAACTCCAAGGGCAGCTTCGCCTTCTCCGCCGTCATGCCCGGCCATTACGCCGTCAAGGCCATGGGCACTTCGTTCCTGCCATCGTTGCGTGAAAACGTGCGGGTCCGCGCCGCCACCGTCGTCAACCTCACGCTTAACACCCTCTATGAAGTGATGCAGTGGCTGCCGGCCGAGCCGCGCGCCGGCAACGCCCAAAAGGACGATTGGGCCTGGACCCTGCGTTCGGCCGCCAATCGCCCATTGCTGCGCTGGCTTGAGGATGGGCCACTGGTGGTGGTATCCGAGGGAAAGGGTTCCACGCCCAGGCTGAAAGCGCGCCTGATCGCCACGGGCCACGACGGCACATTCGGCGAATATGGCGAGCGAATCTCTGCCGTAGTCGAAGAAACCCCCTCCGACAGCCGCGAACTGCTGGCACGCGTCGAGTTTGAGCCCGGCACCGATGCCGGCATGGAGTCCATGCTGGGCTTCCGCCAGGAACTTGGGTTTGCCGGCTCCGTACAATCGGTTGCCGCTGTCGCTGTCCATCCCGAGATCGAAGGCGCCGGCTCCCTGGGGTTGGACGAAGCCAGCATGAGCAGTTCTGAAACCATGAACTTCGGAGACGAATTCCAGGCGGAAGCCGGTGCCGAACAAGTGATCGCGCGCTTCGCCCAGGGCTCGTCGAACACCGTGGCCGCCGCTCTTCCCTTCGTCACCGTGGGCTGGCGCAAGGGCGATTCCACCCTCAGCTATCGAATGGCGACTTCCGTACCGGACATCCGGCCTGAAGGCGAATCGCAAGCTGCAGCATGGCTCCCCGCGGTCTCCCTCCGCGACGGTAAACTGGCCGTCGAGCACGGTCTGCATCAGGAGATCGGCTGGCAGCACAAGACCGATGCCTCCGGAATGGCGGTTCTGCTCTATGCCGACAGCCTCAGCAATCCCGTCCTTGAGGCCATGAGCCACTTGGCCGCGGGAGGCAATGCCCAGCTTTCAGGAAACGCACTCTTTGACCGTGCCAGCGGTCTGATGCGCGCCGCCGGCCCACGCTTCTCCACCGCCGGCATGGTCGCCACCGTGGACCACAGCCTCCCCGCCGGAAACGATATCCGCATCAGCTACGCCAACGGCGACGCGCTTGTCATGCAGCGCACCACGCAGATGCGCGCCATGCCGCTGAGCCAGGTGCTTGCCCTTGCACGCCCTCGCCGCACCCAGACCTACTCGCTGTCGCTCTCCGGCACCCTGGACGGCACCGGAACCCGCTGGCGGGCAAGCTACCGGTGGCAGCCGGAGGAAACGGTCACGCGCGTGGCGCCGTTCGCCATGGATGCCGCTGAGCCCTTCTTTAATGTTCACCTGCGCCAGCCCGTCTGCGGGCATCGTGAGGGCGCAAAACACGTAGACGCCATGGTCGACGTGCGCAACCTGCTGGCCGAGGGCTACCGGCCATTCGTACTGAGTGACGGCTCCATCCTCATGTTCGCTCAGGATCGGCGCAGCGTCAGCGCCGGCGTCGCCTTCTCGTTCTAGCCACTCTCTTAGGTTCTCTCCGCCCATCCCTGGCAGGCTTTGGAATCCGTTCTGACTGTGCTATATTTTTCAAGTGGCCGCAGGAGTTTTCTGCGTGTTTACGCCGTCGACCAAGGCGCCCGCCTTACGGCTCATCAAGTCATCTGGACGCGTAGCTCAACTGGCAGAGCATTCGGCTCTTAACCGACAGGTTGTAGGTTCGATTCCTACCGCGTCCACCATAGAATCAATATCTTAGCTAGATTCGCGCTCTGCTTGCGCTCCGTTGCTCTGGAATGCAAGCTCGGCCACCCTCAAGCCCGCCGTGCTCATCTCATCCGTGACCACATCCCCGTAAATGTTCATGGTCGTTCGGATGTCCGTGTGCCGCATCATCTTCTGTTGCACGGCAATCGGAGTCTTCACAGCGTCCAGCCAAGAGCGGTAGGTGTGCCGGAAAGCGTGCGAACTGATGTGCCCTATTCCAGCGGCCTTCGATGCCCGCTCCAGCTCTTGCCGTGTGCCGGTGTAGGAGTAAGGAAGTCGCCCGAGTTTGAACGGGCTGGCAAAGACCCAATCCTCAGCTCCCGAAAATTGGGAAGACTGTTTCCAGGACTTCAGGCGCTCCAGCAATTCACCCGCAAGATGGAATGTCTTTGCGGACCCTTGCGTCTTCACATCGCCCACAATCTGATTTACGATGCCGCGCCGGACGCTCAGCCGTGAGCCTAGCCAATCCACGTCAGCCCATCGGAGTGCGAGCGCCTCACTGATACGGAGGCCCAAGCACACAGAGAGCAGGGCCAAAGTTGCGAACGGCTCTTGCAGTTCTTTCAGCAGAGCGTGGAACTGCTCCGCTGTAAGGTTCCGAGCCTTCCTCACCTTCCGCGTTGCCCCGATATTGCGGACGAGGGAGACGGGATTGCGGCTGATGTCCAACATACCGGCCCACATCGCAAACTCCACAAGCCCGTGCATGAGAGAACGGACGTGCGTCTTGGACTTTGGCGATAAGGGCAACTCACGGAGCCACAGTTCAACCGGGCGGGGCTGTACGTCCTGAATCCGCGTATCTCCCCACTTCGGCATTACGTGATTGTTGAGAAACGAACGATACACTCGCGCCGTCGATTGACGTGAGGGCATTCGCTCCGCTTCATACCGCGCAATCACACTACGCACCGTGTCTCCCTTGTCTCCATCCCGTGGTTTCGCTTGGGTTTTACGGCTCTCGACTTCCTGCCATGCGGCTGCCTTGGTTGGAAATTCTTGCTTCGTCCCAATTCGCTTTGACCGGCGAGTTGGGCCGTCATACCAGAGGTAATTCCAGGTCTTGCGCCGTTTGTCGTAGCGCACAGACCCGCTTGCGTGTCGCTGGACCCTCATTGCTGCCTCCCCTCAGCAGGGTCAGCGGATGACGCACACAGGATAGCATCCAGCTCATGCCTTCGGAATCTCCAGACACAGCGCCGCACGCCGGATAGCCGGTGTGCGGGGATCTTCCTTTCGCGTACCCACTGGAGCAACGTGCGCGGCTTCACCTTCAGGTATTGGGCAGCCTCATTTGCGGTTAGCCATTCGGTTTCCATGTCAGCCTGTTTTCTCGTTCCAGCAACGCAGGAAGCCGGAGGGTGTGCGGACGGTTATGTCGTGTCTTGAGGGAGAAACGAACGCAGTTCCTCCACCTGGTTTCCTGCGATTGCTATCAAACCTTGTTAAAGATGTGATGGGCACAGTACCAAGGCCGCCATTACTGCCCACCACAAAGCTCACTCGCGCCATACATCGCTCTTTCTTACAGAGGTACGTCCGGCTTCATTGCCAAATGTCTGCGCGCTTCCGAACCAGATGTCGAAAGTTGTGTTGTCCCTTTACGAACTCCGATTGCCGACTCCCCACCAGCCTCCCTATCCAGCTTTTTCATGTAGCCCGACAACGCTGTTGGGGTGATTCTCAGGCCGTTCTCCGCAAAGATTCGGACCAGCATACTGAGCGTGTATCCCCTTTTCCGTAACGCACACAGTTCAGGGAATACGGCCCGCACAACCCCGCCAATCATGTACGAAGCGGGTTGCGGAACGGGTTCATTCGCCTTTTCCTTGAGGAATGTACGGAGCCCCTCAAGGTCATGAGACGAGAACACCTGCACCCTGCGACGATCTTCATTCTCCATACACAAGCATGGTATTCTAATGCTGTACTTGATGTCAAATATGCATGATGATAGCGTTTGGAAATCGGGTAGAAGGCATGGCAAGGTAGGCGCTGTCCACACGAACCCCTGCGGGGTTGCGCGTGTCCACCACCATTTCTCCAATCCGCCTGCGGCTACTCGGAGAAATGGTTGCGCATCTTGCTCAGGGCTGCGCCCCGAGACCCCATATCATTTCGGAGACATGGCATGTCAAGACCAAGAAGAGCACGCAACGTCACCTCACGAATCGACATTCGTGTCACTGACGAGGAAAAGGCAACATTCGTCGTACAAGCAAACAGAGCGGCGCTCACGCTCAGTGAATACATTCGCCGCGCCGCATTGGGAATACGCATGCGGTCGAGAATACACACGGATGCAATTTCGGACCTGAATCGCCTCGGTGGTCTGCAAAAACATTGCCTTGAACAATTGAAAGTTCTTGGCAATGACAGCGACCTGCGGCATGAGTTGAACATCACGCTCGCTGCAATACGAGAACAGGTGAAGAACGTCATTTCTCTCCACATAGAGGAAGAATGATTGCAAAGGTGTCGAAACGAACGCGTACAGGCCGAAGTAGTTTTCGCCGTCTCGCTCAATACATGACCACTGAGCCCGATCCAGAGACAGGCATAGCCTCTCTGAGAGGGGACGTTCTTCTTTCCAATAATCTGTTGGACTTCGAGACTGCCGCCTACGTCATGCAGGCAACAGCGGAAAAGAATCGGCAATGCGATGATCCGGTATGCCATTACGAACTCTGCTGGCCACCGGGAGAGATGCCGACGAAGGAGCAATGGACCGTCTGTGCTTTGTACACTCTCCGTGAACTCGGTTACCAGGACCATCAATATATGGTCGTCGCGCACGACGACAGAGCGCACTTCCACACCATCGACGTTTCATCGACAATGAGCAAGTCACATTCCAGCGGCTTGTCCTCGTTGCGCTGGAACCTTCCAGTGGCCGGATCGACCTCCAGAAGGCGATGAATGGTTTTCGCTTCAAGCCCGGTGGTCTCGGTGAGCCGCTTGGCCGCCCTGCCGGCGGGGGCACAAAGCAGACACTTCACTTTCTTGGCACGGAGGATCAGCAGGATTGAGTTCACCAGGGTCGTCTTGCCCACGCCTGGGCCGCCAGTGATGATGGCGGCGCGGCTGGTGAGGACGGTCTTGAGCGCCTCACGTTGGCTCGGTGCTCCGCATACGAACGCTTCAGCCACCGTTGGAAAAAACGATCTACTCGGTCGCGTAGACCGGTCGCAAGATGATGCTTAAGGAGGAGAATAGGGAAAGGATTGCAACCTGCGAACGGCTTGTCATCAAAGAGGACGCTATGCCAATACCGGAATTGAGGTGGAATCGGCGCCGGTTCATGAAAGTGATTGGAGGTGCCGCCGCGGCCGTGAGTGTCAATTCGACTGCATTAAGCGAGCGTACGCCCGAGGTCTCACTCGTAGTCGATCCGGCGGATGATGTGGCCGTATCGAAACCGGCGACGTGGGCCGTAGACAAACTGGCGCAAGTACTCACGGAACGCGGCATTGCAGTGACACGGCCATCGAGGCTGCAAGTCACCAGCGAGGAAAGCTTCTGCATTGCGGTTGCAGGTACGGAAAGTGTGACGGCGAAGCGGATGTTGCAGGACGCAGGGGCCTCAGTGGCGGCGACGCCTGAAGCCTTAGGACTTGTGATCGTGGGTCATGGGGGAAAGCCAGCCTTGCTGGCATGCGGCCACGATTCCCGTGGACTCGTATACGCATTGACCGAGTTGGTTGATCTGGTACAAAACGCGACCGATCCTATGGCGGCACTAAAGGGGGTCGAGTCAACAACTGAGCAACCAGCGAACGAAGTGCGAAGCGTAACTCGGCTGTTCTGCAGCAACGTTGAAGACGTTCCCTGGTACAACGACCGCGCCATGTGGCCCCAGTATTTCGACATGCTGGTGACACAGCGATTCAACCGCTTCAATCTGGCTTTTGGCATCGGCTACGATTTTATCCGCAGGGTTACGGATGCATACTTCCTCTTTACCTATCCCTTTCTGCTAAAGGTGCCCGGCTATAACGTGCGAGTGCCCCAGTTGCCGGACGAGGAACGTGATCGCAATCTGGAGACGCTGAAGTACATCAGCGAGCAGTGTGTGATGCGCGGACTGGAATTCCATCTCGGCATGTGGATGCACGGGTACGAATGGATCGACAGCCCTGATGCGAACTACACAATTGGCGGACTGGACAAGAGCACACATGGGCCTTACTGCCGCGATGCGGTGAAATTACTTCTGCAGGAGGTGCCGAACATCCATGGGCTAACATTCCGCATTCATGGCGAGAGCGGCGTGCAGGAAGGCAGCTTTGATTTCTGGAAGACGGTGTTTGACGGTGTGGCAACCTGCGGAAGGCGGGTGTTGATTGATATGCACCCCAAAGGCATGAGCCGGCAGATGACTGAGATTGCGCTCGGTACAAATCAGCCTGTTGCGATGTCACCAAAGTTCTGGGGCGAGCACATGGGAATGCCGTATCACCAGGCCGATATCCGCAAGTTGGAGAAGCCGAAGTCGGAGGATAAAGGCGGCTTGATGGCGCTGAGCGAAGGTACGCGCAGCTTTCTTCGGTATGGTTATGGCGACCTGTTTCAAGAGGATCGCGGGTGGAGTGTCGTTCACCGTATCTGGCCCGGAACGCAGCGGATTTTGCAATGGGGTGATCCATTGTTCGCCGCTGCATACTCAAGAGCCTTCCGCTTCTGTGGGAGCAACGGAGTGGAGATCATGGAGCCACTTTCGTTCAAAGGCCGTCGCGGCTCGGGCCATGCGGGCAGTCGGTGTGGGTATGCAGATGCCACCTATGACCCACGCTGGGATTGGCAGAAATTCGAGTTTTCTACGCGCATTTGGGGTCGCATGCTGTACAACCCGGGGACAAAGCCGGAAGTTTGGCGGCGATGGCTGCGACGGGAATTCGGCCCCGGGGCAATAGAGATGGAAACGGCACTGGCGAATGTTAGCCGCATTCTGCCTGTGGTCACCTCCGCGCATGCTCCATCAGCCGGCAACAATATGTATTGTCCGGAACTTTACTATAACCAATCGATGGTGGACGCGGAGCACTTTGGGCCGTATGGCGACTCACAGGAGCCGCGCGTATTCGGCAATTCAAGTTCGTTCGATCCCGAGCTGTTTCTTTCCATGAATGAGTATGCCGAAGAGTTACTGGAAGGCAAGTTCAGTGGTAAATACAGCCCGGTGGAGGTTGCGCAGTGGATCGAGGACTTTGCTGCGATGGGTCGCAAAGCGCTGGCGCGGGCTGAAGCATCCACAACCGGCAGCGGTAACGCGGCCTACCGGCGCACAAAAGTGGATATTGAGATTCAGGCAGGACTCGGCGAATTCTTTGGCGCAAAGTTCCGGAGCGGGGTGCTTTTTCACTTATATGAAGTCACCAAAGAGCGAGTGGCACTAGAAGCATCAATTGAACAATATAAAAGAGCGCGGGCGGCTTGGGCGGCGCTGGCGGATGTCAGCAAGGGCATATATATGGCCGATATCACGATGGGCGAGCAGCCATACCTTCGAGGACACTGGCTGGACCGACTTCCGTCAATCGACAAAGACATCGCAGCCTTATCAGCGATCTTGAACGCTGTCACAACTGCGGGCCCCACCAGTAATGTCGCGGCGGCAGTGAAGATGGTATTGGGACGACCACACCGCGCCGCCTTTACTATGAATCATGCAGCGCCATCCCGCTTCACACGCGGTGAGGCTCTTTCGCTGACGCTCTCAGCACCTCAGGATGCCGAACGGGTACGCCTGCATTATCGCAATATCGACCAGGCAGAGAACTATGTCACGATGGCAATGGAGTGGCAGAACTCGCACTATGCCGCAAGTATCCCGGCGTCATATACGCGCACTTTGTTTCCGCTTGAGTATTACTTCGAAGTCAGCAACAGAACCGGAGAAACCGTTTTGTATCCCGGCTTTGCACCGGACCTCACGAACCAGCCGTATTTTGTGGTGAGAAGCGGACCTGCATCGCACGAGAAGGGGTAAGTTCGATCGCTGCTATGCCACAGCCATCTACTCGACTTCTCCGAGGTTGGCAACAATTCAAGGGTTTTGCGAGCGCTGGCATCGCGAGCGGCGGGTAGCGTAACCACCTTTCTCAATACCGCAAGATCTTTCCAAAGAATGGACTTTAGCAGCACAAACCTGTCGGCCGACTTGAACCGCCACAAGCTCTGTTTTGCGGTCCACACTCTAGCAGATCGCCGATGGGGCATAACGGGTGGTGATGAGATGTGTACTTGATTGACTCGGCAGGACCGTCTGGCGCCAGAACGATTCAATTGACCTGTGCGCAGCGCCCAGGTAGCATGACACCCAAGTGGCCACACCATCCCAGCTCGTTGGGCAGACAGTTTCTCATTACCGCATCCTCGACAGGATAGGCAGCGGGGGGATGGGTGTTGTATTTGAGGCTGAGGACATCAAGCTCGGCCGCCACGTCGCGCTAAAGTTTCTTCCCGACGACCTCGCCGGTGACGCACAAGCACTCAGCCGCTTCCGGCGCGAGGCCAAGGCTGCGTCTTCCTTGAACCATCCAAACATCTGCACTATTTACGAAATCAGCGAGGCTGACGGTCGTACCTTCATTGCCATGGAATTGCTGGCCGGCCAGACCCTCCGGCACCGGATCGCCGGCAAGCCGATGGAGATCGAGCCAGTACTCGACCTTGGAATTCAGATCGCCGACGCGCTGGACGCCGCTCACGCAAAAGGGATCGTCCACCGCGACATCAAGCCTGCGAACATCTTTGTGACGGATCGCGGCCAGGCGAAGATCCTTGATTTCGGACTGGCAATGGTCTCTCTCCAGCCGGCAGTCGATGCCGGCTCGACTGCTCCCACAATCGACGTCGTTGAGCGGCTTACCAGCCCCGGATCGACCGTTGGCACGGTGGCTTATATGTCTCCCGAGCAGGTTCGAGGAAAGGAACTCGACGCTCGTACTGACCTGTTCTCCTTCGGTGCGGTCCTGTACGAAATGTGTACTGGAACTCTGCCATTCCGTGGCGAAACGACTGGTACAATTTTTGATTCGATCTTGAATCGGACACCTGTTCCGCCAGTTCGGATAAACCCTGACATTCCGGCGAAGCTGGAAGAGATCATCAAGAAGACATTAGAGAAAGACCGCGACATTCGCTGCCAGTCTTCTGCCGAACTGCGAGCAGATCTGAAGAGGTTGAGGCGTGACACCGATTCGAGCCACGAAGTCGCAGCGGTCGGTGCGGAAGCAGCGTCCTCGGCGGCACCAGTTGGAAACACTGTGAGCCGCAACGCATTCCGGAAATGGCTGCGACCCCGAACCATTCTGGCCGTCGGTCTGGCCGGCATTTTTGTTGCCGGTGCCGTCTTTGCGACCTTGCGACTTTATCCGCATGCGCAGCCTTTCACATTGGCGTCAATCGAGCAAATCTCCAACAGCGGCGACATCACGAACCTTTCGATATCGCCGGATGGAAAGACGCTCGCCGAAGTCAGATCAGCCGGGCGGCAACATGCCATTTGGGTCAGGAATATCTCTACCGAGAGAGATTTTGAAATACTGCCACCTGTTTCCCTTCGCTATGGCAGCCTCTTCTTCTCTAAGGACGGGAACGGACTCTATTTCTCACGTGAGGACGTAGACAATTCCACTTCTTTCAATCTGTATAACTTGTCAGTCTTCGGTGGCGAACCAAGAGTGATTATCCGCAATGTGGACGTCAAGGTCTGCATGTCGCCCGACGAACAGCATGTCGCATATATAAAACCTTCAAAAAACACTCACGAAGTGCACATTGTCACGCTGGCAAACGGTGACGATCACATCGTCGCATGGCCAACGGACCAATCGCTCTCGGCCCCAGCTTGGTCACCGAATGGTCGATCGTTGGCGTGGGCAGGCTTGAAGGATGATCCAACACATCCAACAGATTTCCAATCAAAAGTCCGTGCGATAACACTCTTAGACCTTAGTTGGAAGAAAGAGCGAGAAATGTCGCTTCCAGCCGATCTATCTGGGATTACGAATGTAAGCTGGCTACCTTCGGGAAAGCAATTGGTTCTCACGTTTGTTAGGTCCTATAGTGGCGCCTGCGACCCCGGCAATCAAATTGGCCTGATATCGATCGACTCTGGCGATTTTAGGCAGATCACAAACGATTTGATCTCCCACAGCGGAATAACTTCATCCGCGGACGGAAAGACGATCGCTACCCTTCTCCAACAAAGCAGTTCCGAAGTTGGATTCTACGATCCCACCGGGGGTACACTCTTATCGACCAGTCGCCTTTCGAGAAGGGCGGAAAAATTGGTGTGGCTTGATGAAGACCGGTCACTCGCATATGATCCGTGGATAGCCACTCTGCGTCGCAACAACGGAGAAGTCGCAGATGTCAAGTTGATGTTTCCTTCGACCGTCCATGAGCACCGGTTCTGGTCTTCAACCTCGTCGAATACAACTCCCGCAGGCTGCCCCAATAGCCAGCTTCTTCTAACCGGATCAATCGATGGAGTGGATCAACTGTATCTGGTTGATTCACATGGTCAGTTCGTCAGAACGATACTCAAAACTCGTGGCGATGCGGTGTTTTGCGACCACGACAATAAACTGGCATATTACTCTGATGCTGATTCCAAGGATCCGTCAATCTGGAGTGTACCGCTCGCGGGAGGTGCCTCTCGTAAGTTAATGTCGATACCGAATGTCGCCCCCATCGTCTATTCCATTGACGGCAAGAATGCAGCTTACGTGTTGGACGACGCGGGTAGCTCTAAGGCGACGATTATTAGTATCGAACAGCGCAAAGTCGTAAAGGAGCTTTCTCTCGCGAACCATGTTAAAGGGACATTGCCGCACTTCACTCCAGATGGACACGCTCTGGCATTTGTCGAAGAACAAAAGCAGGGATTCGCATTGGCCGTGAGCCCATTAGAGGGGTCAGCGCCTCGTTTATTGACCACCTGGTTCAAGGCTTCAATCTTAGACTTCGGCTGGTCCCCGTCTGGGAAAACCCTGGCGATCATGTGGGATCATTCGACTTCCGATGCCGCCCTGATTACCGACAAGTCAACGAAGCCTCGCGACTGAGCTAACTTGGTGGCCGCTGTGCGGGTCTCCAGTACGATAGCGGCCGCTTAGCCGGGTTCACACCGCTCAATGTCTTCCTGCATCCAACCGCCAAGATCAGAGGAATTGATCCTCACCGTTTCTGTGTACCAACCGGCGGCAGTCAATTTGTGAGTGGGATAGTAGCTGCCGAACCGGACCAATTGGAGTACTGGACAATTTGTCCAACATCGTCGACGGGGTCTCCGGTATCACTGGGTACAGATCAACGTCCAAAGCTTTGCTTTGCCTTTGAGCAATTTTGAACAGTCAGCATACATCAACCTCTTGATACTTATCCGATCTCCCTCCCCCGGGGAGGCGGGTCAATCGATGGTATGGGATCCCTCTTGATTCGCACCAAAAACGGGCGTGCTGCTGTCGCGACACTGAATTAGGCGAAGCTTGATTACGGCACGCCCATTTTGACTATCAGCGCACACGACTTGAGTTCCTCGACCACTGATCTACGTGCAAGGTCCACGCTCTCATAGTAGACCGATTCTTAAGTGCTGCTGCGATCGAAGAGATTGTCGCTGATGAAGCTGACATTTTCTGTGCGAGTCGAATTCAGTTGTGTTTCTCACGGCTCGCTTCTATGGTCACCGCGATCCGTTTCGATTTCCGATACACATTTGCAACAGCCATCGTCCAAAACGGAACCAAATCGACTCCGGGCACGAGCTTGGTCAAAAACGATGGCAAAAACTCCCAGTGCCAGCCCAGGAGATAAACCAGTGCAGCCCCAACGCCGAGGTCGAGCGCATCGTCAGCAGGCGATAGAGCGCCTTCGACGAACATGGGGAACACGATGATCTGGAGTGCATCCGCAACGACGGCCAAAATCATTGCGGCTCGAAGCCGCGGACCCGGCGAGATCGTGATGGCGTCCTGAGTCATGGCAGCCTGCCGCAATCAAGTTCGTGGTTCATTTTCACGGTCTGGCTGGTACCCGCAATCCAGAACGTGGATAGCTTCAGCTCGATGGTGTCTCGGCCTTCTGCCATTCTAATATTGCAGAGATAATTGGGTGATCAATCTGGGTGCATGAGCGGGGCTCCTGCGATCAGTCTGGTAGTAGATCGTGGCGAGCAATACGTTGCGGCCTCGCTCCACTGCCGCTACCCCGCCAAACACTGTTTCTCCGCGTTATCATGTCGAGCGTGCCCAGTTTATGCATTGTTGTGCTTCGCCGCGGCTCGCTGATCCTCTCCGCCTCCGTGCTGCTCGCATTGTCAAGGGTTTCCATGCCCGCACAGTCTCCAGATAACGCGCTCCTCGCGGACCTTGCTTCCGACTTCTCCCGCCTCGCTCCACAGACCATCCGCCCTGCTCAGGGGTACATTCGCTTTCCCTATCTAATCCCCGCCGGATATTACACGCAGATGTGGGATTGGGATGGATTCTTTATCGGCGCTCACCGGGCTAATCAGGATCCCGCAGATGCGAAGCCGCTCCGCGACTGGGTTCTCAGCTTCGCTTCTTCCGCCGACCAAAGCGGATATGTGGCCGGTTGCATTACTCCGCAGGGCCCGCGTCCGCTCTTCGGTAAGTTCGCCATGAAGCCCTTCCTTGCTCAGGGCGCACTCATCGCTTCCCAAAGCTTGCACGATTTCACTTGGCTTCGCGCTGCCTGGCCAGACATGGAGCGCATCCTCGCCTATCGCGAGCGCACCCAGTTCGATTCCCACTGGGGACTCTGGTTCTGGGACAATGCCATGCAATCGGGTGCCGACAACAACGCTGCTCTTTCAAATGATCCCGCCGATCGCAGCGCCATTCTTGCTGTCGATGCCTCCGTCTTCGCCATGCGCGAATATTCAGCGATGGCCGCAATTGCAGACCACCTCGGCTATCCCGACGATGCCCGCCGACACCGCCTCCAGGCTGCGGCCACACGCCGCGCAATTCTTGCCCACCTCTGGTCCCCGCATGACGCCATCTTTCTCAACCGCCGACGCGACAACGGCGCTTGGGTCCGCTCCATCACCTGGTCAAGCTTCATCCCGCTATTCGACGGCCTGCTGCCACTCCGCGAGGGTCGCCGGATGATCCGTCTTCACTTGCTGAATCCAGCCGAGATGCGCTCCAGTTACGGCTTTCGCAGTCTCTCAAGGAGCGATCCCGAATACAGCAACGAGGCAATCATCAACCCTTATTCCAACTGGCGTGGCCCCATCTGGATCAACGCCAATTTCCTTGACTGGGTTGCACTTCGCCGCTACGGTTTTCGGGCCGAATCCCGCTGGCTCGCCCTAAGTCTCACCAGCATGCTTCACCGCGACATCGCCCAATGGGGCTCGATGCACGAAGACTACAGCGCTGACTCTGGCGACGGTCTCGCACCCACGGTGGCGCAATCTCCTGACGGTCGCTTCGCTGGGTTCGTTGGTTGGAACCTGCTTGCGCTCGACATGCTGCAATGCGAGGTCTCGCAGGAACACTGCATGACGCTTGCGGTCGCCCCAGCACCCTGAAGGTGCCGCACTTTGCCTAACCGCGAAATCTACGGCCCTCTTCCATCTGACTACCGATGCGCAGCGCTCTCGATCCTCCGAGGGTACTGACCCCAACCCCGCACGTCAGGAATGCCGCCTGCCCACCTCGCGGCTCCGTGGTGACCCATCCAGCATGGATGCGGAATGAGCCTTGGGCCGGCCCTTTGTGGTCGCGCTATAAACGCAGGTAGATTAGACGCATTTGGAGTATGTCATCTTGATTTCCGGTGGAAGAAAGGACGCGATTTCATTGATGAGCGGAAGGCTGACGATGCCCCATTGATTGCTGAGTGCGCACGTCTTGCCTTCGAGATGTAGAAGTTGGTCGTCATCGAGAAAGAACCGGCGGCGGTTGAAGCCCAGAGCGCTGATGCCGTTCTTTTGGCTGGTGATCTGCCACATGGCGCGAAACCAGATCGTGAGGGGCAGATGACTGTCCTGGAAAATGGTTCCTGCGGTCACCGACATTTCATACCGGCAGTGATCGCAAAGCCAGCGATTTCGTCGAATCGACCAGGCATCTGCGCCAGCGCACCGTGGACACACCCAACCGCCCGGCCAGCGCAGTGCCGCGAGGTATTCGGCGCAAGCCTCCTCGCTGCTAAAGCGCCTTTCCAGCTCCAGCAAAGTCCGCGGAAAATCCTCGTCCATGACCCCGAAGTCTACATATTGGGGTTGGTGGCGTCAAGTAAATACCCCTATCTATCTAAATCTACAAGTGTTCTTTTTTGAACAGAAATGCTCTTTCCCAGTGCCGTAGTATCTGTCTGAGGCGCTGAGCCCAATCAGTCCGGGCCGAAAATCGCGCTAGCAAACTGCTTCTCATCGGTCATTTAACTTCATTGCGGAGGATAAACGCATGAACTTCCGTGTTTCAAGGTATGTGAGTTGTGTTTTTGCCTTGGCATTTGTGGCGTTGATGCCCATTGGCCTGGCCGCCCAGGTCACGGCCGCAGCTACAGGGAGAGCCCCCTGGGACAATTCCCCATCCAAGTGGGACATATTCCTGGGCTACAGCTACCTAGCGCCGAACGGAAAGATCGCAGGTACCCAGAGTGGCGCTCCCGGCAGTACCTATGGCCAGATCAACTGGGGCGGGATTGCGAGCGGAGCCCGCTACTTCAACAAGAATCTGGGTGTGCAGATCGAGGGAGACGAGCACACGCAGTCCGAGGATTGGCCTGTCGGCGACAACAATGCCTCTTACAATTCGAATGATGATTTCGCTGGCGGATCGGCTGGCTTGATCTACCGCATCCCTACGGCCCATATCACGCCGTTCGTGCATGCTCTGGTCGGCGCCGAGCGGGTCGGCAGTATTTATCGGACTGACACCTGGGGTGCAGTGGTGACGGCTGGCGGCGGCTTGGACTACAACACGCCTCTGTTCAACCATCATCTGGCGATTCGCGTCTTCCAGGCGGATTATCAGTACATTCACGCCGACTCAAGCGACATCAACGCATTTCGTTTGAGCACCGGTGTTGTATTTCACATCGGCTCCATCGCGCCGCCGCCGCCGGTAACACTGGCGTGCTCGGCCGGTCCTGCTTCGATCTTCCCTGGCGATCCGGTCACGGTAACCGCGACGGCCGGCAGCCTTGATCCGAAGCTGAACGCCATTTATTCCTTTACAGGAACCGGCGTAACAGGCAGCGGAACGACGGCCACTGTGGCCACCGGTTCGCTGGCGCCAGGCAGCTATACGGTGAAGTGTGAAGTGAAGGAAGGAAAGCCCGGGAAGGAAGGTCTGAAGTCCTGGGAGATCGCGGACAGCTCGGCCAGCTTCACGGTCAAAACCTTCGAGCCGCCGACCGTCAGCTGCTCATCCAGCCCCAGCACCATCAAGCCGGGTGAGACCAGCACCATTACCGCCATGGGCATGAGCCCGCAGAATCGCCCCCTGACCTACAGCTACACGGCTGCTGCAGGTGCCATTAGCGGCAGCGGCCCCTCGGCGGTCTTCTCTTCGACCGGTGCACCGACTGGCCCGGTGGGGATTACCTGCAACGTATCCGACGACAAGGGCCAGATTGCAACCGCCAGCACCAGCGTGACCCTAACGGCCCCGTATATGGCTCCGGTTCCGCACACCCAGGCTCTCTGCTCGATCGCCTTCGAGAAGGACACCAAGCGTCCGGCTCGCGTGGACAACGAAGCCAAGGCTTGCCTGGACGAAGTTGCCCTTGACCTGCAGAAGCAGTCCGATGCGAAGGCTGTGGTAGTGGGCGATTCGACTGCGGCGGAGAAGACCCCGAAGAAGAGCAGAAAGCCTGCCAAGGTTGAGGACTTCGCCGCAGAGCGCGCCGTCAACACCAAGGACTACCTAGTGACCGAGAAGGGCATTGACGCCTCTCGCATCAGCGTCGCAACCGGCACCACGGATGGGCAGAAGGTGGAAGACTACCTGGTGCCCTCCGGAGCGAACTTCGCAGCCGATGTGGCCGGAACCACCCCGGTAGATGAGTCCGTGGTGAAGCCGCAGGTGCGCAAGCCCCTAGCTGCGGCTCCGATGAAGCACAAAGCTCCGAAGCCGGTAAAGGAGTCCGTCGAGCCCCTACAGTAGGCCACCAGGCCTGCCCTGGCGGCGAATTAGGTCGTCAAGCCCCCATCATGCAGTGAAGGGGGCTTGACGAACAGTAGATTCAAGTCCTCTTGCAATCCTTCGAGCTGACCGGCAAGCCGGTCAGCCTTTTTTGTGGTGCGCCAAGCATGGCGCGTAGCGCGTAAGCGCAAGCGAAGTGGTTGTGGTGATTACTTCGTAGACTTGGGGGTGCAAGTCCCCTCACTCTTGTCCAAGACAGCGTTTTCGGTGTATTCGAGCAGTTGATTCCAGAGGACATAGGTATCCTCCCCGGCGATAGCGCCAGTTTTGTTAGATAACTCGGGCTGGATGGATTTCTACGTGTTCGCCATCCTGCTGTCCCATTCGTCAACGTGTAAGTACCGATCTGCGGGTTCAACGGTGTTTTCTCTTTCCGCTGCTGTCCAACTCTCGGCTACCACATGAGCGGCATGGATAACTGTTCAGCGAGTAGGCGCGCTGCGGGCGGTCCCTCCATCGGACTGTTGAGCCACGCCCACATATCCCTGAAGATGAACAGTTGCTGGCGTAGCAGCGCCGCCAGATTGGAAAGCGACCAGCCGAAGCTGGATTTCATTTGCAGATACTTCAGGATCAGCATGGCGATCAACGCCGTCCAGATCTGCGTCTTGACCGCATTGGCGCTGGTGCCTAACAGCCTGTGGTGAAAGTCC
>PLXP01000179.1 GCA_003151435.1 Acidobacteriaceae bacterium | reverse complement strand
CATCCTCTCTCATAGGAATACTCACAAACAAACGATGAACCCCTGCAGGGAGAAACCACTTCAAGAGCATCCGCTTAGGCGGTCCGTGCAGGAGTTAGTCCCGGAATGTCGCCCAGTGTTGATCCAATCTCGACTTCCTGACGCGCCCTCGGATTGCAGTGTAACCGATCGCTCTCACGACAGAATGTTACCGTTCGCTCTCTTTACAAAGTGTAACCGTACGGTTACTATTTGGATATGCAGGAGTGAGGTGTGCAGGATGCGTATCCGAACCGCTACCGATTTGGGGGCCTTCATCCGAGAGCGCCGAACCAAACTCGGGATGGATCAAATTGCCTTGGCCAAGAAGGCCGGGACAAGCCGGAAGTGGCTTGTCGAAGTGGAGCAAGGGAAACCTGGAGCCGAAATCGGTCTCATCTTGCGTACCCTGAAAAGCCTCGAAATATCTATCGAAGTGGAGGCGGATTCTCCGGTTGAAACACCCTCGCAAGGCAAAGCGAAAGCGCCGGACATCAACAGCGTTCTTGACTCGTTGAAGAAGCGCCCCCTGAAGAAACAGATATGACAAATCAACTGATCGCTCTGCTCGATGGCCGCGAAGTCGGTACGGTCAACTACAAGAACGCCAGACTTTCGTTCGTCTATAACGATGCCTGGAGAACCGATTCCAATGCTTATCCGCTATCGCTCTGCATGCCGCTGGCTTCGGCAGAGCACGGCCATGCGCGGATCGAGGCTTTCTTATGGGGATTGCTGCCCGACAATGACCGGGTTCTTGAGAACTGGGGCAGGCGTTTTCAGGTTTCGCCGAAGAATGTCTTTCGGCTGATTGCCCATGTGGGGGAAGACTGCGCAGGCGCTGTTCAGTTTGTTCGCCCGGAACGCCTTGAAGCACTGCAATCGGACACAGTTGCCAAGGAAGTAAAATGGCTTACCGAGGATGAAGTTGGCGAGAGGTTGCGTGCCTTGCGCGCGGATCATTCTGCATGGCGCAGCGCTCAAGACACGGGACAGTTCAGTCTCGCCGGGGCACAACCCAAGACCGCTCTTCTCTTCGAGCGCAAACGGTGGGGTGTTCCATCTGGCCGTGTTCCAACCACGCACATTCTCAAGCCGCCCACGGGTGAATGGGATGGTCATGCGGAGAACGAGCACTTCTCGCTGCGGTTGGCCAGGGCCGCCGGGCTGATCGTTCCCAACTCCAGTGTTCAGCACTTCGGCGACGAGATCGCGATTGTAGTGGAGCGCTATGACCGTGTGCGGAACGGCGGGCGGTGGGCGCGTATCCACCAAGAAGATATATGCCAGGTTCTCGGCCTTCATCCCACGCGCAAGTATGAGAGCGATGGAGGGCCAGGGGCGCGCACGATTGCGGAACTGCTGAGGGAGCAGTCGAGCAATCCAGAAGAAGACATACAGTCGTTTGTGGATGCGAACATCTTCAATTGGCTAATCGCCGGAACCGATGCTCATGCAAAGAACTATGCTCTGCTGCTAGGTGGCGGAGGTGCGGTACGACTCGCGCCTCTCTACGATTTGGCAAGCATTCTGCCGTACCAGACGGTTGATGTACAAAAAGCAAAGCTGGCCATGAAGATCGGCGGCGAATATCGTCTTAGAAATATCGGCCTTCGGAATTGGAAAAAATTTGCAGTCGATTTGCGCCTGCAAGAAGGCTGGCTTATCGAGCGCATCCGAGCAATGGCCGGCTCGCTTCCAGATCATGCGGCGACCATCCAAAATGAACTTGCAACAGCGGGACTGTTGCATGGCACGATCACCCGGTTGGCGCGGAGGCTGAAAGCGAGGGCGTCTTCTTGCCAAGAGCTTCTCCCAGGCAGTGATTCAGTCGCAGGCTAGATCATCCTGCCAGCCGCGCCGGATGATCGCCACGCGAGAAGCGCCGCAGATCGGCGACAGGAATCAGTACGCGCGCACCGATGCGGCGAGCGGTCAACAGCTTATTGGCGACGAGGTAGTCGAGTGCTCTTCGGCTGATTGAGAGCATGTCCGCAGCTTCCACTCTTCCGACCAGGAACTTCTCTTCGGGAGGGATCGTAACCCCGCCCGGACGCTTTTTCTCGGTGACGTTTTCGCCTGCCATTGGCAACTCCGATTTCGTTGTGGGGATACTCGTTGCTGCTATTACAGCCGTTGTCTGGGCATCTTCAATCTATCTCTGGTGAGGCCTGCAATGGACGCGATTGATTGCGACGACATGATGGACTCTATTAGAGTGGAGTGCATCGCGGGGGTTGTCCAATACTTCTAAACTATGGCGTTTTCATTACAGCCATAGCCGCCGCCTATGGCTGTAATCTGCTTTTTTAGTTGCAGGAAATGAAATCGACTCTTTGTTGACTTTCTTGATTCCTCCCCTCATAATCGGAATCCCCGTGAGGGGGACTGACACGCTTGTGGTACGGAACGACTCGCCGAGCTTCACAAATCGCACAGCGGAGCGTGATAGCTTGTCAGACTTGCTCGAATTTAGGCACTTCAGATACTTGATTGCTGTTGCGGAAGAGGGAAATATTAGCCGCGCTGCAAAGCGCCTCTTTCTCGCACAACCATCCCTCAGCATCCAGCTCAAATCCATCGAAGACGCTCTATCAATCGAACTCCTGGTACGAGTGCCAAAGGGGGTCAAACTGACTCCGGCGGCAGAAGTGTTGATTGCAGGAGCTCGGCAGATACTAACACTGCGCGACGAGGTAATTGCGGCAGCCCGTGCAAGTCATCACGGATCCATTGCGCAGCTGCGAATCGGAGTTTCTCCCTTCATCGATCGCGCCCTATTGCAGATGGTATTCGGCGCGCATGTCGCCCTCTTTCCCAATTGCGAAATCACGCCCAAGAGTGGCGACACTGTCGAGCTTCTTTCTTTGCTTGAACGGGGCGTCATTGACGCGGCTTTATTGCCTCTTCCAGCGAATGGAACCGGCCTCAATATAGACAAGCTCTCGCGTGATCGCCTTGTGGTTTGCATGCGGTCGAATGATCCCGCGGCCAGTCAGGACGAGATTGCGCCGTCGTCTCTCGAAAAGAAGCTCAAGATCTTCTGTGAGCCGAAACAGAATCCTGAGGGCCATCGCAAGTTGATGGAGATGTTGGATGCGGTTGGTGTTCACCCGGAAGTGGCGAGCACAACATCGACTCCCCGTGACATCCAGTGGATGGTGAAATTAGGGTACCAGCGACAGCAGCCGATCAAGCGGCCCAAGCTGCGACAATCCTGCTTGCTTTCAGCGCCGTTGCAATCGTGCTTGCTTTGCATCTGACACAGCGGCCTCACGGGCATGCAAAGGTCCAGGGAATTCACCCCAGCTTTCCTTTTTTTATTCGAGTTGCGTATGGTTGGCTGGTAATTGCCGGCTCCATGGGCATCTGGGCTGCATTTGCCGATAAGCATGGAGGTATATGGGGCACCTCCCGCCACGCGCTCACCGTCGGGTTCGCCGCCACGATGGTTTTTGCGATAGGGCCACGCATCCTTCCTCACTTTGCAGGTGTTTACTCGATTTTCAGCAAGCGCCCCATGTTTGTTAGTCTGCTGTTGCTACAGACCGGTTGCACGCTGCGCGTGTGCTCCGAGCCGCTTGCTTACGAGGGCATCGCATCCTTTGCGTGGAAGACACTTCCTGTCTCAGGGATACTGGAACTGGGCGGAGTGCTGGTGTTCGCCGTCAACATCGCGCTGACCATGCTTGCAGGAAAATCGGCATTTGCCCATGCCGACGGGAGCCGGCAGACGATTTCCACGGCCTGAAGGATAGAGGACGGATCCACGAGAGGGGCGGGTTGTGCGTCAACGCCAGCCCCCGCTCTAACTGGCCGGAGCTATGGCAGTTTGGCTTCATGTTTCGTGTCACCTCAATGCAAAAGTAGAGTCTCTTCGGTTCGGACGCGGGACTATTCTGGCTCCATCGCCACCTTGTGACTAAAGTCCCTGCATTCCGCTCTTCCTCGAACTACTGTGACGGATAGCAGCACGCGAAACGCACTCTTTCATTCTGAATCGAGGCAAACAATGTCATACAGACGTTATTGGCTGGCGCTGGCCGTCGTCATCATTGGATCCTTCGCCGTATTGGGTGGCGTGGGCCGGAAGATGATCAGTCAGGCTCCTCCTATCCCGGATGTCTACACCACAGACGGGCAACTTCTCTTTACCGGCGCGACCATCACCAACGGGCAGGGTGTATGGCAATCCATCGGAGGCCAGGAGATCGGCACGGTCTGGGGCCACGGCGCATACGTCGCTCCCGATTGGAGCGCCGACTGGCTGCATCGCGAGTCGGAGATTCTGCTCAACACCTGGGCGGCCAGGGCCGGAGCGCGTAACTTTGCCGCTCTCGGCCCGGATCAGCAAGCCGTATTCAAAGCTCGGCTCATCCGCGAGATGCGGACGTAGCCTCCCTCTTCCTGAGAATGATGGCTGTTTTGCTTTACGGGGCCAATCAGTTCGATGCCGTATTTCTTGCGGCTTTCGAGAATCAACTGGCTTCCTATGTAGGATCCGTCGACCAGTTGGCGCGCAGGGAGCAGTGCGCGTTTTGCCAACTCATCTTGTCCGCGCGCGAGATGCGCTGCGTCTGGCGCGTACGCGGCTGTGGTATCGACGTTTGTGATCAGATGCGGCAAATTTGGCGAGCAGGTTTCCGTGAAGTGCACCTTGTAGCCAATCCACTCCGTAGTGCGCTTGATTCCATATCGAGCTTCGGGGTCATAGGGTGAATCAACACGAAGCGGGGATGGCGGGAGGTTGCCTTCATGACGCATCCGCACAACTTCGTTGTCAACCCAGAATTGTTAGACCCAACATTGTCGAAGAACTTCGACGGCTGGCAGGCTCCGCAAATAATGAGGCGTCGAGTTTAGCCAGATTCTCTCAAGCAGCACCATGCCATCCCGACCCACGCCCTCCGTGGCGGCAACCATATCTTCTTTGGTCTGTGGCGAGCGGTTCGTCTCAAATCGTCCAGCGTACTTTAGAAACCAAGAGCCATCTACGTTTACCGCCAGCCACTTCGGGGCGACGGTTGCAAGAACATTCAGAGCCGCCCGTAGGGTTTCTCCGGCCAGTTCGCTTCGGTTTATGTTCCGAACTGAGGCAACCACATGCGTAGCATCTGTACGCATATCGCCGCGCCTTCGGATCAATCCGAGCTTCTGGCTCTTCTCGAGAATCTGCATCAGCAGCAACATCTCCGCATTACCTTCGATAAGTCGGTCCCGGAACCGCGACAAAATGGAATTGTCGAAGCCCGGATCGGTCAGGTCCAGTCCTAGAAGATATTTCCAGTCGATCCGCGCTCGCACGGCTTCGGTCGCGTCTCTGTCTGACAGGCCCTCGGCAAACTGCAAGACCGTGACGACCGCCAGCCTCCACGGCGTCGCGGCAGGTTGACCCCGGTAGGAAATAGATTTTCGAACACCTGGTTGCTGAACACGGTGTCGAACTGATCTCTGAGCTTGCGGCAGCGGTTACTTTCACTCAGCGCTGCACGCGCAACGTGCACGGTTTCAGGGGGAATTGATTCGTGCGGGTTTGATCGAAGCATGAGGGCATAGCGGAGACAGCGCAGAGCACTTCCAGTTTGCCTGACGATTGCTTGTGATGCCACAGTTTCTGTGAGAGCGAACAAGTTTTCGCAATAGGCTCCGAGTGATCCATCCAGCAGCGAATGGGAGTCCATCCTTACATAGTTCTATCGCCGGGGCATGAGTCTTAGGGCGCGGTAGGAGACGCTAG
>PLXP01000105.1 GCA_003151435.1 Acidobacteriaceae bacterium | reverse complement strand
GGATGCCGGCCGACCTTCCCACATTCAATCTACCCCAGGGACCTTCTCATGAGCGGGACCGCGAAGTCAGCAGTATTTTGGCTACAATTCGACGGCTTGATTTCGAGGCGCGACTAACAGATCGTGTCTGAAAAACATGAAAATCAGGGAGCGAAATCCAGAGGAGTACGTCTATCTCATCAAAGCTGCATATTTTGGTCATCTGCTAGACGGACAGTTATTAGGATTTTGAATGCCGGTTCCCTCAGAGGTATAGTAGGGAAACCACAGGCATTCAATACCGGAAACGTCTCTAGCGTATTCACCTTCTGTTGAAGCAGGTTCAAGTGAATATCGGGCTGGCACCATCTCAGCGTCAATCCGAATCGGCCGCGACTGGTCCCAAGTGGCCCCTCAAATCGCGCTGGGCTCGTTCTGTTCTCGTTGTCTTGCTCGTGCTTGCGATCGGCTTAATGTCGCTTCTCATAGTCAGGCGGATTCACCAGCCTCATACCCGCATGGAGACAGTATCGTCGCGGATCGCTGCCGGCGCTCTTCCCGCGGTACGACTCAACGGCAAAACTGAAGCGGTGCGGGCGCGCTCCATTCTCGCGCCGCTATTGGCAGGGCAGCAGGTCGGCACACTCACCATCGTAAAGCTTGTATCGAGCGGAGCCCGCGTGAAGGAAGGCGACGTCCTGGTCGAGTTCGATCGCGAAGCACAGTTGCGTGACTTCATCGATAAACAGGCGCAAAGCGCCGATCAGAATGGAAAGGTGCTTCAGGCCCAGGCAACCGAAGCGGCGGCTCGATCGAAGGATGAGACCGAGATTGCGCAGGCACAAAGCGCGCTCGCCAAAGCGGAACTGGAAATGCAGAAAATTGAGTTGCTTTCACGCATTGACGCGGAGAAGGCACGCCAGGATCTGGATGAAGCGCGTGCGACTCTTGCTCAACTCAAAGAGACATTCGACCTGAAACGTAAGGCCGCCGAGGCATCCATTCGCATTCTGGAGATACAGCGCGATCGCACCCGCGAGACCATGGCCCACGCGCAGCGGAACGCATCGCTCATGCAGCTTCGCGCACCCATCGACGGCATCGTCGTCTTCAACACCATCTGGAAGCAGGGCAACATGGGTGAGGTGCAGGAGGGCGACCAGGTCAGGCCCGGAGTGCCATTCATGCAAGTCGTTGACCCGTCCGTCATGCAGGTTCACGTCATGGTCAACCAGGAAGATCTGACTGTACTGAGTGTCGGGCAGAAAGCGCGCGTGCATCTCGACGCCTATCCCGATCTCGAGTTCAAAGGCAAGCTTGAGTCCATCGATCCCATGGGTAAGAAGGGCGATTTCTCGGCCAAGCTGCGAAACTTTTCAGCGACCTTCTCGATAGAAGGAAACGATCCGCGTCTGATGCCGGACTTGTCAGCGGCGGTTGATGTGGAGACACGCGAAGCAGAGGTTGCCCGGAGTCCATCGCGATGATGCAGACAATCGGGGTTCGCTTGAAGGAGCATAGGATCGTTGCCATCGTGGTACTGCTGGCTGCGGGCAGCGCGGGCGTTTTCGGATGGGTCCGTTCAACAGGGAAGGAACCCACGCTTCCCACATTTCAGGTTCAGAGGGCGGAGTTTCTTGATGTCCTTCAATTCCGCGGAGAGCTCAAAGCCCTCAAGACGGTGACGATTTTAGCGCCGCCGGACGTTGGCAGTCTGCAAATTCTTAAACTGACCGCAGACGGCACTCAGGTAAAAAAAGGCGACGTCGTAGTAGAGTTCGATCCCTCCAAAACCACGCAGGACCTCGCGCAGGACAACTCTGCATTGAAGTCCGCAGAAGCGGAGACAGAACAGGCGCGCGCCCAGGGCCGGCTCAAGGAAGAAGAAAACACGACCGCGGTAATGAAAGCGAAATATGACGTTGAGGTCGCGAAACTCGACGCCAGTAAAGGAGAGATCCTCTCTCGGATTGAAGGCGCCGAGGCCAAGTTAAAGGTTTCTGATGCCGAGCAAGCCTTCCGCCAGGCCGAAGAAAAGCAGAAGTCCGACCGCTCGCTGAACGAGGCGGCCATCGACGGGCATCGCAACGCCAGCAGCAAGGCGAGATTCGACGCCGAGCGCGCCGCGCACGCATTGGCTTCAATGGTGCTGAGAGCACCGGCAGATGGCGCGGTAAGCCTGATACCGGTATGGCATGACGGAGGCGAGGCTCCCTTCAAAGCGGGCGAGCGCGTATGGTCGGGTTCGCCCATCGCGCAGCTGCCCGATAGTTCATCGCTGCACGTAACCGCACGCGTCGATGAAACCGAGCGCGGACGCCTCGCTGTGGCGCAGACCGCGACCATTCAACTCGACGCCATCGCCGACCGCCAATTCACCGGAAAGCTGGAGCGCATTGGAACCATCGCTGCCATGGACTTCTCGGCAGGCTGGCCCATCCCGCGCAATTTTGCTCTCGAAATCGGAATCGACCAGAACGATCCGCGCCTGAAACCTGGAATGACAGCCCAGATCACGGTGATTGTTGACCGCGTCCCAAATGCGATTTCAATTCCGGCGCAGGCCCTGTTTGTGAAGTCGGGACGCACCGTTGCCTACGTATGGAGCGGCTCAAAGTTTGAGGAGCGCGGCATTCAAATCGAACGGCGAAGTCGTGACCGTGCGCTAATCTCAAACGGGCTGAAATCAGGAGACATGGTAGCGCTTAAAGACCCATCTGTGAAGGAGTGAGGCTGTGCGAATGAAGCGATCGCGGATCGGTATATTGGCAACGCTCGCCGTGATTCTTGCCGCCGGTGTGGGCGCCATCATCGCGATGAATCGCACCCGGCCACTCAATAAAACCGACGCCATTCCTTTTGCCGAAGTGAAGCGCGGCGAGATGAACTTGGAAGTGCATGCCAATGGCGAGCTCAACGCAAGTCACGCTCTCACCCTGGTGGCTCCCACCGTGGGTGGCGACGCACTGCAGATTACACAACTCTTGTCGACCGGGAAGCAAGTAAAAAAAGGCGATGTGGTAATTGAATTCGATCCCAGTGAGCAGCACTACAAGCTCGACCAAAGCCACTCCGAACTTCTTCAGGCGGAGCAGGAGATCACCAAGGCGAACGCCGATGCCAAAGTGCTTGCCGCCGAAGACAAAGTGGCCCTGTTGAAGGCTCGCTATAACGTCCGTCGGGCAGAGTTAGACGTGGAAAAGAATGAGTTGGTAAGCAAGATCGACGGCGATAAGAACCAACTTGCCTTGCAGCAGGCCACGCGCGTACTCGCGGAGCTTGATAAGGACATTGAATCGCATCACGCCTCAGGTCAGGCATCGATATTTCTCGCCAATGAAAAGTACAACAAGGCCAAGCTCGCCATGGACCAGGCCAAGCAGAATCTTGATCGCATGAAGGTAACGGCTCCGATGGATGGCCTGATCTCGATTCAGAAAAATATGAACGCGTCCGGAGGATTCTTCTTTACCGGCATGTCGCTTCCAGATTATCGTGCCGGCGACCAGGTACAGGCAGGGAGCGCCATCGTGCAGGTACTCGATCCCGCGGGAATGAACCTGATCTCCAAAGTGCCGGAACAAGAACACGACAATGTCAAACCCGGTCAGCCGGTCAACGTCACGTTTGATGCACTGCCCGACAGTGTGTTTCGCGGAACTGTGAAGTCAGTGAGCGGAATGTCCATGCAGTCTTTGTTCAACCCTGACGCCAGCCACGGTTTCGACGTGGCCATTCAGCTCGCCTCCACCGACGCGCGCTTGCGCCCCGGGTTGACAGCGCAGCTTGTCTTCGAGGGCGCACACAAATCCGATGTCTTGTACGTGCCGAGACAAGCGCTCTTTATGAAAGATGGCAAACGGATTGTGTATTTGAAAAAAGGCAGCAGTTACCAGCAGCGAGAAGTCAAGATTCAAAGCGAGAGCGAAAGCCGCGCAGCCATTGAAGGCATCGAGCCGGGCAGCCAGGTGGCATTGCTTGATCCCACTGTGTCGCACAAGCAAATGGGAACGGGATCCGCGATCGGTAGCAGTCAGGGAGTTCCATAATGGCCGTGATGGATTCTGAAAAACGGGCGCTGCTTGTCTCAGCAACGCAAAAGTGGACACGGGATGCGGAACTCGGCTTCCGAAACCTCGTGCTTCATGGGCTTCGCTCGCTCCTTACCATGCTGGGCATGATCTTCGGCGTAGCGGCTGTAGTGTCGATGCTTTCGATCGGTGCCGGTGCACGCCAAAAGGTGATGGCACTCATCGAACAGATGGGCGTACACAATCTCATCGTTGAAGCCAAGGAGACTTTAGAATGGCAAGCCCACTCCAAGGTACGCAAAATCTCTCCCGGCCTCACCCTGCAGGATTATCGAGTGATTGGCGATGACGTGGCTGGCGTCGTAGCGTCGACACCGCGCAAGCGCCTTACTCCCTCCAAGGTTCTTCCCAAACCTCAGCAGGACATGCCGGTGATCTACGGAGTGCGTTCTGCATATCGCGAGATCGCAGGCCTGCACCTCGTCGCGGGTTCTTTTTTTGATCAGAAAGATGAGGACTCCGGTGCGCCCGTATGCGTCTTGGGCGCGTCTGCCAAGTGGAGCCTCTTCGGATCGGCGAACGCAATCGGCGAATACATCAAGGTGAACGAACAGTGGTTTCGTGTGATTGGCATCGTGGGGCCGCAGTTGAGTTCCGACACTGCAATCGCGGGCACGCCGCCGATCGATGTGAACAACGACATCTACATTCCATTGCAGTCTGCGTTCCAGCGTCTCGAAGATAGTTACAGCGACGTGCGCGACGAGATCGACGGAATCTATCTTGAATTCGGAGATGGCGGCGGCATCACCGATGCTGCCAGCGTGGTTCGCGCAATTCTCGATTCATCGCATCATGGGGCAGACGACTTCAGCATTATCGTTCCCGCGGAACTGCTCGCCGAGCAGAAGCGCACTGAGCAGCTATTCAACACCGTGATGGTTGCCATCGCGTCGATCTCCTTGCTGGTCGGCGGAATCGGCATTATGAACATCATGCTTGCCAGCATCCTGGAGCGAACCCGCGAGATCGGCCTCCGTCGTGCCGTAGGAGCACGGCGATCCGATATCGTGCGCCAGTTTGTCGTCGAAGCCATGATGATCTCATTCGCAGGCGGAACCATCGGCGTGGTCTTGGGATTTGTCATCTCTCGATCCATTGCCTGGTTAGCGGGATGGTCGACCATCGTCACCTTCAGCTCGATTGCGCTGGCATTCCTGGTGTCAATCTCAGTTGGGTTGGTATTCGGAATTTATCCGGCGACGAAGGCGGCACGCCTCGATCCGGTAGAGGCAATCCGTTACGAGTGAATCAAAGCGGCTGCGCTGGATCAGTCCTGCACGGGCCTCCGCGCTATCCGTTTGGAAGAACCGGTACCACGGGAGTCAGAATGAAGTTGATGCGCTTCGGGTTTATTGCTCTTTGCACACTTGTGGTCATTCATGCAGCCTTTGCACAGTCGGATGAGAGCTATCGACGGATGCTCACGGCGCGCGTCCGCGCCGAAAAACTTCCTTCCTCATCGCATTTAAAGCCTTACGTTCAGGATGGCAAGATTCGCCTCAGTCTGCGCGATGCCATCCTGCTCACCCTCGAAAATAACAGCAACATTCAGATTCAAGAGACACAGATCGAAACGCAAAAGTTTTCTCTTCTCGGCGCACATCAACTCTTCGATCCCGCCCTGCAGAGCAGCCTCGACATCAATCGATATTCATACCCGGGATACAGCCAGTTACAGGGCATCAGCCAGTCGAGCAACGCGGTTCTCAATACGCTCTCTCAAACCGGTCAAATCAAATACACACAGACATTCGTTACGGGAACCAATGTCGTCGTAGGCCTATCCAGCAGCAAGTCTTCGACCAATAGCTCCTTTTACTATTTCAATCCGTACTTCAGCACCAGCCTCAACCTGCAATTCACGCAGCCGCTCCTGCGCAACGCCGGCAGGTTTGCCAACACTGCGCCACTCAAGATCGCGCGTCGCGGCTTGGCTGAGTCGAAGGCCACCTTCGAGGCAGAGGTCAACGACGCCCTGTTCCAGGTCATATCGCAATACTGGTCCGCGGTACAGGCCCGCGGCGCTTTGGATGTGCAGCAGCGAGCGCTTCAACTTGCAGAGGTAAGCTTTCAGCGCGACAAACGCGCGCTCGAATTGGGCGCGCTTCCGCCGCTCGATATCAGCCGCTCCGAATCCGAAGTAGCCTCGCGCAAAGTACAGCAGATTCAGGCAGCCTACGCGCTCACGCAAATGGAGGAAGCGCTGCGCATCACCATCGGCGCAGATCAGGACGCTGAATTTCGCACCCTCGAATTGGAATTGACCGAAAACCCCGAGCCCACGGGAGACCTGGCCAACGTAAACATGGATGAAGTACTGCTTCAGGCACTTAGTGAGCGTCCTGAGATTGCAGCGTCGGCCGACGCGCTCGCCGGCGACGACATCAGCATTCGTCTCGCACGCAATCAACTCAAACCGGATCTGTCTCTCACCGGCTTCTACCAGAGCGATGGATTGGGAGGCAATCAGTACGATTTACTCACCGGCAAACTAACATCCGCCGGTGGGCTTGGCACCTCCTTCAACCAACTCTTCAATTTCGGATACCCAGGATACGGAGGCACACTAACGCTGAACCTGCCCATCAAGAACCGCGCTGCGCAGGGACGCCTGGGAAGTGCGCAAGTGGTGCGGACTCGAGACTTGTACAACGAGCGCCTGGTTCAGGAACAGATCACGCGCCAGGTTCGCGATGCGGTTCATCAACTCGACCAGGCCAAGCTGTCGGTCGCGGCAGCTATGACTTCGTTCGAGTTGGCAATAAAGTCTCTCGCCGCAGACCAGCGCAAGTTCGAACTCGGCGCTGAGACCAACTTCTTTGTGCTCGATTCGCAAGAGCGGCTCGCGCAGGCGGAACTGGTTCTTCTCCAGGCGAGAGTGAACTATCAGGAGGCGCTGGCAGCCATCAATCATGCCAGTGGTAGGCTGCTCGCCCCCTATCATGTGGAGATAGATGAGACAACCAAATAATCTGTCCTAGATCCTTGATCAAGAATCGCGCGAACACCTAGTTCTGCCGCGCTTTCAACACTCATGCGCTCATCGAGCGCTTATCTGAAGCGGACTTTTATTTCCAAGTTGCGATCCGATGACCGCCTACTCGGACCCAACGTGAGGCAGATCACATCTACTTCCGAGTGGGCCACAATCCACTCGTGATGAGGTTCAGGCTTTGCAAAGCCCGAAAATCCGGATGGAAACGGGAGCATACTTGTGGACAGACTTTTATGCGAAGAATGTTGACTCTTCTATTCGGAAGCGTTCTGGGTGTGTCTGTTGCCGCTCAGACGCAACTGCTTCCTTTGCCCGAGGCCCTTCGTACATTCGATGAAGAGCATGACTTGGCCAGGAAGGAATTGCACTTACTGGAGCTGACGCGTCAGTATCCAGATGCAGGTCCGGCGCTGTTGGCCTTGGCTGAAAGGACCCCCCATACGGACACGCGCTGGATGTCAATGCGTGGTATGAGGGATCTGCACTACAAGGGATGTGAATCTTTTTTGAGACGATCTCTGGCACATGACGATGCCCTTGTGCGTGCCAACGCGGCGAGGGCCATTGGCGATCTGCGCCTCAAACATGCGAATAGAGAATTGCTGACAATGTTTGCCAAAGAAGACGATCAACGTGCGCTCGAACAAGCTTCACTTGCCCTTCGAGAACTGGGCGTTCGGGGCGGCCTCCGCAGAAATTCGTGCGAAAATTCCAAACTACAGCGGGCAGACTCGGGGATGGCTGCTGCAGGCACTGGGCGCTCTGGGCACCAAGAAGGACGTGCCTTTCATTGCGCCTATCTGGATAGCCCCGATGGCGCGACTGCCATGATGGCCTCCGAAGCTGTGGAGCAGTTGGCGGGTGTGGATTTCGGTCCGAGACTGATGAATGGCGGAGAAGGCATGCCAACCAAGCATATGCGAGCGGCACGGTCGTGGTGGCAGTCGCACAAGGAATCATGGCCTCACTGTGACGACTGCCGGTTCAATTAGTCGCCTTCTTTCAGTGCCCGAGGTTCCGAACCTGGTTTGAGCCAGTTTGCTGGGCTCGGAGCGAATCACCGCGAACCCGTCAATGACTCAATATCGGTGCAAAACGGGGTAGAGGAAGGGTGGGCCACGATACGTCCAGAACGCAGCCAACGCCATCCAAGATCGGTCGCACGCGAGCAAGGGTAAAGCCTATCTCACGAACCACTCGGCTAACAGGGTTATGTCCCGGTCTGCATACTGGCTGTCGCCACTTTCTGCCCTAATTTGAACCCTGGAGCCGTCCGGAGGTTGAAACAACGCAGGATCAGGTTGCAGCGAGACATGATCCAGGCCAGCGATTGTTGCTTCGCCGTTCAGATCGCCGTCGATGATCTTGATGACCAGTTTCATCTCCGCCGACCTCCATACCTCGTGAATCTTCGTGACCGGTGTTTTGTTTCCTGAGTATCCAGCGGGAAATACTGTGGTTATTCTCACTCCGGAGGCACGGACGCCGTCGATGGTCTTATCGCCGAGATTCTCTGTCGTCGCTTTCGCTCCATCCGGGGCTGGCTCGCGCACATCTACCGGCATAGCCGAGGTCGAGCTTTCAGCGTCGTCGACTTGAGACGCCGAAAGCTTGATGGCCACCGCCGGATGGGCGGCGTTTTCGCCGCTACCCCAGTGGGTAATTACTTGTTTCGTGGGATCGAACACGATGATGCTCCAGTAAGGGCAAGGGGGCGGCACCAGTGATGTAGGCTGGTCACACTCCGGCTGTGGGTCGACGATGGGTTCAATGCGAATGCGCCCCTCCGCATCCCGCGCGATTTGAGTTGGATAGATTTCGTTCTTTATGAACTGCTGTTTGCCGTCCGGCAATATCTTCACCCGGCGCGCATACTTCATCGCAGAAAAAGCCTGGCCGGTGACCACTGGCGAATTCGCGGTGATTGGCGCACTTGCGGCGTCAGTCGGCTCATCGCTCTGCGCCGCTGCTCTATGGACCTCAAACAGGCTCAACACCAATATCAGGGACGATAAGACACTCTTCTTCCCCAGTTGCATGCTATTCGTTCTCTCCTAACCGGGAGGCGATTTGCATCTTCGCCTCCGAGGTACACCGTCAAACTCATCTTCTACACCAT
>PLXP01000016.1 GCA_003151435.1 Acidobacteriaceae bacterium | reverse complement strand
TCGGAATTCAGCACCACGGCACGCAAACGTTTCGCCACTCGGTAGGCCCCATCTCTTTCTGCTTCATTTCTCAGGCGAACCAACCGCTGATAGGTGCTGGGATGCAATCGCAACAGGCGTGGCAGCATACGGCCTCCCGGTACCAGTATGCCATATATGTCCCCTTAGTTATGCGCGGTTGTATAGATGTACGTGTACTTCGTGTGCGATTTCTGTGCCAGGACTGCAGAAGTAGCGGAACTTTGGCGCCGCAATGGAGTCAGAATTCGTTCTGGCCGGCAAGGTCCAATCCGACCGCATCGAGTATCAAATCTCAGTAATTGCGACATTGAATTCCCCATCAATAACACCCCTCGCAAATCCCGATAAAATCGACCTCCGCTACACGTTGTATGCGAGTTGTGTGCCAGATTCCGTTCGGTAGGTGACCACCAACCCCGGAGACACCTTGGGTCATAGAAATGAGGCCAGTTTGAACACAGCAATCAATTCGAGTTCAGAGCCTGACGAAATCCGGGCGGGCAATCTCATTCGGCGAATTCATCCTCATTCAAGAATCGTCTTCATAAAGGCGTCAGCCGGGTCCGAATAAAACACGATGTTAATCTTGGTCGCCATTTCGTCTGGTAACTCGAGAAGCTGCCTTCGTGCCGATATCGGCATGAGAAGCTGAGCAGCGCCTTTCTCTACCGCCAACTCCGCGATGGCTACCGGATTGGGGATCATTTCCACCGAGCCACCCAGGTTGAGTGAGCCGACAATGATCAGTCCACCCTTCGTGCTTCGCTCCATCAGGCTTCCGGAGAGGGCGAGCAGCACCGGCAGCCCCAACGCGTAGCCAGATCGGTCCGTATCCATCGCTCGCATTTGCACCGAAAACTTGTGACTGCGAGGATCGCGGCCTCCAACCAGTCGCTTGGCTTGAGAATAAAGATTTTGTTCGCCGTACCGGACGCTTTCGCGGAACGCCGGCGGCACGGGCGCATTGAGAATCCTCACACCGCTCCCTGGTCCACTAGTTGCTTCGATAGGCGAATCGCTCTTGCGGATTCCATGACCAGCCGGCAATGGGCACCTCCACGTGGGAACTGTCCTTAATCGACGCGCACCGAGACCAGCGGCTCTCAGCCAGATATTTTGGCAGTTGAACCTTTGGCATTCCGCCGGGTACGAGTAGCCAGCCGTGGTCGGTCACTACGCGCACGCGCTTCCAGCCGCCTTCAAGCAACCCTTGCACCCGCTCCAGAAGAAGTTCCAACTGGTCTTCGATCCGCGCGGCTAGCTTACCTTGGAGGGTGTGCCCGAGTTTGTCAAACTCCCCGTACTCTGTCCAGCCACGAGCATTCTTGGTCCGAGCGTCGCCCATCTCTGTCGATCCGATCACCTGGAAGCCCTCCGCAGAAAGCAGCTTACGGAAGCGGTCTGTTGTCAGCGATGCTCCAGAGTCAGCTGTCTCGGGGCAGAAGTCGGACTCCAAGCGATTGCCGCGCAGTTTCCCGGCAACCGGCGACGCTGCCGGCTTGGCCGTCGCAGTCACTGTGGGCAGTGCGGCCCACCGCCAACAGGAGGACACCTCTATGTGCCGCTCGGCGGCCATTGCTACGAGTCGTTGGCCGACATCGAACCGCAGCCCGTCGGCGAACAAGATGCATACGCCCTCCTCGGCGCGGACGCTTTCCTGTTGCGCCACAATGGGCAGGCTTTTCGTCAACAGGCAGTTCTGAAAATGCCTTGCGGTATCATCCAACCACGGCAGGTACACGCATCGCACTGCTGCCTGGACTGCCGTGGTGTCCTCCGCGGCCTTAACGCAGGCCGCCGCCCGCATAGCGCCTTCGTCGGCCAGATACGCTCCCTCGGTGTAGAGCTTGGCCATAGCGTCGGCGGAATCTCCACCCAGCGTCGAAGCAGTTCGCTTGGCAAGCATCGCCAGATGCTCCAGGGCGTTAGCCAATGGGCATTTGCCGAGCCGTGCCCATACCCATTTACGCCTTGGACTGTGCTCGGTCTCCAACTGCTCTAGCCGCTGCCTCGCTTCGGTCGGTTTCAGCGAGCCAATCTCCACCAGCGCTGCCCGCAGTACATTTTCCATCGAGTCGTTTTCATCCGGCCAAGGCTCTTTCTCGAAGATCAGCGTTCCCCTCGGCTTCGCGCGGCGCAAAAGGTCGGGTATGCCGGGATACAGGGTAGGCGACTCGGCGAACCGCTCCCACGCACCGTACCAGATGTCCTTGCGGTGCCCGAGCTTCTCGCCGCCGACGATTTCGCCGTCGGTCTCTGCGTCGAAGCCATAGTCCTGCCGGCAGCGGTTACGGAATGCCGACCACTTTCCTTCACCCCATTTCCCGCGAGTAGCGTCCGGGTCGCCTAATAGCCTGTGGCAAAAGTCGAGATTTCAGAAAAGACATCCCTCAGGGGCTAAAGCCCCATTGATTCCTAGGACTTTACGGCACGACTAAAGTCGTGCCCTTTCAAAACCGGACTTCTGCCACAGGTTGCTAAGGAGGGCGACACAATGGATGAGAGAATGAGCGCGGATGGAGCGGGTCGAACAGAGCAATCGCAGAGCATGGAGTACGATCCGCCGGACTGGATAACCACTGAGCAACTAGAGATCGAACTGTGGAACGCCATTATGGATGATTCGTCCGGCTCTTGCGATGACGACGAGGCCTATGATGAGATAGAAGACACTCTCGATGACGACGACTTCGACGATAAGGACGAGCAGCGACGAGCCACGCTGAGACTGCTGTCGATCATGCGACCCCAACTGGCGGAACTGCTTGGCGGTCCGCCAGCGGAGGAGGAAGAGAGTTGAGTTTTGAAATGGCGCCACCATTAGGTTGCAACGCCCAAGAAAATCCGGGATAAGACGGCAGAGTTCACATTGGTTGTTCAAAAAGAAAAACCATACAAAAACTTGAAATTAAGTAGTTAGAATATGAGGGCGAAATTGGCTTCTCAGGTAGGACTCGAACCTACAACCCTTCGGTTAACAGCTAGAGTTCAGCTCTGTTCACGAATGCTCAAGATTGCTATATCTTGCTTGTTTTCAATCAAATATGAGCGTTCGTCTCGACAGCTAATTTGCAGGGATTACCCGCTATTTAGCGCCATTTTTAAGCAGAGTCCCTACAAAAATCCCTACAGTGGTAGTAGACTCTTTCCGTCTCTGATGCAACGGCTTACGATTTCCTTTCACTCCTTTTTCTGCGGTCTTTACTGCTTCCTCAGAGCCGCGGTGCTTCCTTGTTACGCTGCGGATTCAGCGTGTGCTTCTACCTCTTTGCAGTTTCAGTCACCGTTCAAGATCGTATCTGCGACATGACGCCCCAATTCTGACACGATCTATTGCGCATCTGACTGAATCTCGCTTCGCACTTCTTCTGCGTTCTGGACAGCAGGAGGTGCGCGTGGCTGCCGTCGCTGCTCAGTTTCCACAGCGCAGAGGTGTGGGTTTCGCTGTTCAGCAGTGTCAAACGCAGGCGGGACCCGTCCGGTGACCAGCGCAGCCAGAAAGCCCTGTCGGGAAGGGCGGCGAAGTGCCGGATGTCGCTGCCGTTTTCGCTTGCCATATAGAGGTCATCGCCTCTGGCGCAGAGGATATCCTGACCGTCCGGCATGCAGGTGGCGTCATGCGCGAGGAGGCCGGGAATTCGCTGCAAGGTGCCGCCGATTGTGGAGACAATCCAGAGCGCCTGTTCGGGCGGGGTGGCGAGATGGCTGCGCAGCAGCAAGCGGGACCCGTCCGGCGAGATGTCGCCCAGGGACAGCGCGGCCAGTTCGTCGGGCAGGGTAAAAGTATCGGTTTCTCCGTCCGCAATCAGCACCTGTGCCAGCACGGCTCGCCCGTTCTCAATTTCCTGGAAATAGATTCGCGATTCAACCGTAGCCGTGCCCGGAAAACTTTCAAAGAGCGGATCGCCCGGCGAAACCCGGCCGGAAAACGTGATCTGCGTGATGCGGGGCGGAGGCGTGTCGGCAAGGCGCAGTGACAAGCCGAGCAGGAAGGCGACGATTACCACGGCGGTGGCAGCCTGTGTCCACGCGAGCGCGTGCCACCTGGACTTTCGCCCCGGGACTGAGGCACGCGGGATCTCCGCGCTGGTGGGTGGGGGCATCAGATTCGTGGCGATGCCGGGGAGACTTGCGGCGCCAGCGATGGATTGGAACGACTCGGCGGGCGCATCCGCGTTGACCATAACCGGAGCAATAAAGCGGTAACCGCGGCGCGCTAGAGTCTCAATGAAGTGAGGATTGTCGGATGAGTCTCTCAGGGCTTCGCGCAGTTTATTGAGCGCGGTGCCCAGGCTGTGGTCGAAATCGACGATCGTATCGTCACCCCACAGCCGCTGCTGGAGCTCTTCACGGGTTACCAGATCCCCAGGCCGCTCCAGCAGACAGAGCAGCACACGGAACGGCTGCGCCTGCAGCCGGAGCCGAACACCGGATTTGCGCAGCTCTCTTGACCCGGAGTCAGCCTCAAAGAGGCCAAAGCGATACTGTGCCGCCGTCTTTTTCTGATACTCTGCTGAGGTCGACATAGGAGGGACAATATATTAGAGTTTGTATCGTCCCCTCAGAGACGTTCAATTCAATGCCCCTTCTGTATCGGTTTTCCGGATGAAAGTTCTATGTATGTTACTGAAAGCCAACAGCTTTTCAGATGACCAACAAGTCAAACAAAAAGGGCTTGCTGTGCATTGCCGGTTATGGTCGCAAGCGCGTGTAGTTCGCGCAGGTCCGGCAATGTGAAAACTGCAATCAGCCGTCGGCCAGAAGGATTTTGGGAGGGACATATGAGCATGAGGAATCGAGGTATCAGAGCCGGACGGAGGACAGTATGGACTGTTCTCGTGGGTGGAGCGCTGCTGTGCGGCGCCGGCCGTGCGCAGGCGGCTTGCTCAGCCGACAACAACGTGGAGTGGAACTACCTGTTCTCGGACCAGGGACCGCTGTTTGACAGCAATCCGGAGCCCACCGCAACGACTTCGGTAACTGTCACACTGCGCACCTGCAAGTCAGACATCACCAGCGCGAACGTCAAGTACTACGATACGGGGGACAGCTCCTACCATTGGGTATCGATGGTCTGGGTATCCAACGATCCAACAGGCACGTTCGATTACTGGCAGGGAACCATTCCCGCCAGCAGCTCCGAGAAGTACTACCGCTTCCAGATCAACGACGGCACGGCCACCGCATGGCTCAACGCCGCTGGCATCACATCGAGCGAGCCCTCCTCGGGCGATTTCTTCGTCATCCCGGGCTTCAAGACGCCGGGTTGGATGAAGAACGGGGTGATGTACCAGATCTTCCCCGATCGCTTCTATGATGGAAACACGTCCAACGACGTCACCACCGGCGAGTACACGTACGGCGGTTGCGCGACCGAGCAACACGCGTGGGGCGCGAGCGTCTTATCTACCGTGGACCCCGTCAACTGCAACAGCGAGGTATTCTTCGGCGGTGATCTGGCAGGCATCGACCAGAAGCTGAGCTATATCAAGCAGACGTTGGGCGCGGACATCATTTACCTCAATCCCATCTTCAACTCCCCCACTGTCCACAAGTACGACACACAGAACTACTACGAGATCGATCCCGCCTTCGGCGCTAGCTCGACCCTGGAGCAACTGATCAGCGACATTCACAGCAGCACCAACGGTCCGGAGGGCTACATCATCCTCGACGGCGTATTCAACCACAGCGGCGACAGTAACTGCTGGTTCCAGAAGCAGCTCTACGACAACATCACCTGCTCCTACCAGGGCGCCTACCAGTCGCAGTCGAGCTCCTATTACGGCTACTACACCTTCCAGACGTGGCCCAGCGCGTACTCCGACTTCTTCGGCTTCGGCGGCATGCCGAAGCTCGATTACGGCGCGAGCGGCTCGGCGGTGCGCAACCAGATCTACGGCAGCTCCTCTTCGGTCGTGAAGACCTACCTCTCGTCTCCCTACAACATCGACGGCTGGCGTCTGGATTTTCCGCAGGCGCTCGATTCGGGCGGCAACGGCGGCAGCGACGCCACCAACCACCAGATCACGCAGGAGTTGCGCTCGGCGGTGAAATCGGTCAACTCCAGTGCCGACATCCTCGGCGAGTTCTGGGGTGACGGCTCACCCTGGCTCGATGACGGCACGGAATGGGACAACGTCATGAACTACAACGGCTTCACCCAGCCGGTGTCGGAGTGGATGTGCGGCGTGGACTACCATGGCAACAGCGCCTCGATCAACGAGAGCTCGCTCGATAGCTGGCTGCTCGGAACCCGCGCGGACGTTCCGGTCAACGTGCAGGAGACCTGGACCAATGAGCTTGGCTCGCACGATACGGAGCGGTTTGCGACGCGCTGTGGCGCCAATATCTGGGATACCTACCTCGGGCTCATCTTCCAGTTCACCTACATCGGCACGCCCACCATTTACTATGGGGACGAGTACGGCGAGCAGGGCGGCAACGACCCGGACAGCCGCCGCACCTTCGACTGGACGCAGGCGAATACCGGCAATTCGGCCGTGGCGCTGACACAGAAGCTGATCTCGATTCGCAACCAGTATCCCCAACTGCGGACGGGCTCCTACAAGACGCTGTTGGTTGATACCACCAACCACATCTACGCGTTCGGACGCTGGGACGCCAACCACCGGATCGCGGTGGTGCTCAACAACACCTCCAATACGGAATCCGCCGTGACGATCCCCGCGTGGCAGTTGAGCATGACCAATGGATCGTGGGTGACGGATCTACTCACGAACAGTACCTATCAGGTCATCAACGGCAACCTCACCGTGAGCGTCCAAGGACACTACGGCGCGATTCTCGAGCAGTAGGGATTGCGGAAGGCATGCACGCTCCGCCGCGGCCGCCTCGACACAGTAGTCGGGGCGACTGCGGCCGCCCAACCTATGCGGTCACAGGGGTTTACTACACCTTTTCCGCCGATTTGGCAATTGCGGGCCGCCACCGGTTCGAGGAATCAGCAAGGAATCGCTGTAACTTACTGTCAGCACAGGTGCTGTGATGATTCGCGAAACTCCCGTCATCAAGTCGGCGCTGGTGGTTCGCGGAATCACAATATGAGGGGCTCCGTCAAATCCACGGGTTTGGCTACACCGTGGTGTTCTGTGCGTCGCAGGGCAATTTCGTCAAGAAAGTAGAAGCGCAAGGAATTCGCATCCTCCTTGTACTCAGTCAGCAACCTATCGCGGAGCCGGCCCACTCTTCCCGGCCCACCTGACACTCGAAGACAGATTTCTGCACCCTGACGCCGTAGTCCTTGCAAGCCCGAGCCACGCGAAAAAGCCTTCGCCTGCCTGCAGCTTCCACGGTTGACAGTATCCGTCCGGCCAAGTACAGGGTTGACGGCGGCTGGATGGGGATGAGAGAGGTTTTCAGGAGTGCGTCTTGGCCGCCCAGGCTATGGGCGTGAGTTGGGCGACGCGCTGGATGGAGGCATCGGCTAGTCCGGGCAGGATGGCGGCCAGGTAAGCGCGCACCGGGATTTTGAGCCGGCGGCAGCTTTCGACCACGGATAGTATCGCGCTCTGACGAGCGACAATTAGAAGTAC
>PLXP01000026.1 GCA_003151435.1 Acidobacteriaceae bacterium | reverse complement strand
CAGCCCAGCGTCGATTCCCATCGGGGATGAAACCGATGTGACGCAGGATATTATTTTTCGCCATTGCACAGGTTCCTTGACCGAGCTTTACTTTCCACCGATCTATTAACTAAGATCTTCATTGATTTCTTCTCCTCGGTCCGGATTGGATTTTCTATCAACTCCCCTTCTCGCGATTGACCGGAAGTGCCCGAAATGGAGCGCAGTTTCTGCGGACAGAAAAGGCAGGCTTGTTGACTCGATCCACCGCCAAGGTTAGCAACAGTACCCGAGACTAAACCGTTCAAAAGAGAACAGTCCCTTGTCGCTAGTTGAAGTAATGTGATCACAATGGTGCCTTTGGGATGTTCGTCCAGGCAGTCATGTGCTTCTGGTTGATGGCCATGCAACCCGACACCACATGAAAGCAGACGGCTCGATCCTCACAAGTGATCTGGATCTTCGACGTGCAACTGCTGCGGGGCGTTTTGTGGTATCGAGTCTTGTCGTCCCGGTCGGAAACAACGCGCTGACCCACTCGGTCAACCCATTACCAACCCATGAGAAAGCAGAAAAATGAAAATTCTGATGGTTCTTACCTCAAACGCAGAACTCGGCAATACGGGCAGAAAGACCGGCTTCTGGCTGGAGGAGTTCGCCGCACCATATTATGTCTTCGTCGATGCGGGAGTGAGCGTTACGCTGGCTTCACCCCAAGGCGGACAACCGCCCCTCGACCCCAGCAGCGATGCACCAAATGCACAGACCGATGCAACCATGCGCTTCAAGCAGGATGCGGCGGCGCAGAATGGACTTGCCCACACGGTGAAACTGGCCTGCGTGGCGGCCGACGAATTTGATGCCGTGTTCTATCCGGGCGGGCATGGGCCGCTGTGGGATCTGGCCAACGATAAACACTCGATCGCTTTGATTGAAGCGATGGACCGTGCGGGAAAACCCGTCGCTCTTGTGTGCCATGCTCCTGGAGTGCTGAAGAACGTTCTGGCAACAGACGGCACCCCTCTGGTGAAAGGAAAGCACGTGTCCGGTTTCTCTGATTCGGAGGAGGAGGCCGCGCAACTCACCAAGGTGGTTCCATTCCTCGTAGAAGACGAATTGAAACGTCTTGGCGGTCTCTACGCGAAGGGGCCGGATTGGACTTCCTTCGTGCAAGTAGATGGGAATCTGATTACCGGACAGAATCCAGCTTCTTCCGCTCCAGCAGCCAGCGACCTGCTCAAGCTGCTCACGGCATTGCACGGCACAAAGTAATTCTCGACCGCCCGGTTAAGGCGCTGAAGAGCTAACATTTCTCGGAAATTGAAACGCACAACCAATTCGAGACTTCAAGTATGAGCAATTCCGCAAATCGACGCATCGTTCTCGCCTCTAGGCCAACTGGGGCGCCGACTCCCGACAATTTCAAGATCGAGACACTAGCAGTTTCCGTCCCATCCCAAGGCCGGATGCTTCTGCGGACGAGCTACCTGTCGCTTGACCCCTACATGCGCGGCAGAATGAGCGATGCTCCCTCGTATGCGCCACCGGTCGCGATCGGTGAAGTCATGGTTGGGTCGACCGTCAGTCGGGTCGAGATCTCGCATCATCCCGACTTTGCAGTTGGCGATTGGGTGCTGAGCCAGAGCGGATGGCAGGAGTTCGCGGTATCTGATGGAAAAGGCATCTTCAACCTTGGCGCGCAGGTGGAGCATCCTTCGTATGCCCTCGGCGTACTCGGGATGCCAGGGTTCACAGCCTTTATGGGCTTGCTGGAGATTGGTCAGCCGGTAGCAGGGGAGACGGTAGTCGTTGCAGCCGCTACCGGCGCGGTTGGATCCGTCGTCGGCCAGATTGCAAAACTCAAAGGATGCCATGTAGTGGGCGTCGCTGGAGGCGAAAGAAAATGCAGATCTGCCGTCGAGGACCTTGGCTTCGACGCTTGCGTTGACCATNNAGTGTGGGTGGAGTAGTCTTTGACGCGGTTCTCCCCTTGCTCAACGCATGCGCGCGTATTCCTCTCTGCGGGCTGATCGCACATTACAACGATGGCGAATCTCCCGTGGGACGAGATCGCACCGCACAAGTGATGGGTACCTTCCTGAAGCGCCGCATACGCGTTCAGGGATTCATCATCTTTGACGATTACGGAACGCACTTCGGCGATTTTCAAAAGCAGATGTCGGAATGGTTCACCGCAGGGAAGATCAAGTATCGCGAGGATGTTGTGGAAGGGCTTGAACACGCTCCCAATGCCTTCATAGGACTGCTTCAGGGAAAGAACTTTGGAAAACTGGTGGTCCAGGTTGGCGCAATAACCAAGTAAGTGACAGGTATAACCAGAAACATGGAGGTTCTCAATGCCCACGATTACGACCAAAGACGACAGTAAAATCTACTACAAGGATTGGGGCACGGGACAACCCGTGGTCTTCAGTCATGGTTGGCCGCTCAGCGCAGATGCCTGGGAAGATCAGATGGTCTTCCTGGCCTCTCATGGTTATCGTGCCATTGCGCATGACCGCCGTGGTCACGGCCGGTCGAGCCAGCCATGGAATGGCAACGATATGAATACTTACGCAGACGATCTCGCGGCATTGACCGAAGCGCTGGACTTGAAGGATGCGATCCACGTCGGCCATTCAGCCGGCGGTGGAGAGGTGGTCCGCTATATTGGCCGGCATGGAACAAAAAGAGTTGCCAAGGCGGTGCTGATTGGTGCAGTGCCGCCGCTGATGTTAAAGACAGATGCCAATCCAGGCGGGTTGCCAATCGCGGTATTCGATGGAATCCGCGCAGGCGTCCTAGCAGACCGTTCACAGTTCTTCAAGGACCTCGCCGTGACGTTTTATGGGTCCAATCGGCCTGGTTCGACCGTCTCGCAGGGCTTGCGCGACTCGTTTTGGCTACAGGGAATGCAATCAGGACTGAGGGGTGTTTTTGATTGCATCAAAGCCTTCTCTGAGACCGACTTTACCGAAGACTTAAAGAAGATCGACGTGCCTACGCTGATTGTCCACGGAGACGACGATCAGATTGTGCCCATCGCGGACTCGGCGATGTTGGCGGTCAGGCTGGTTAAGAAAGCAACGCTGAAAGTTTATCCCGGCGCCCCACACGGGCTGTGCTCCACCCACAAGAATCAGCTAAATACGGATCTGTTGGCATTCCTTCGGGAGTAGGTCGCAAGCAGACAGCGGCACGCAGCCGAACAGTGCCGGCAGCGATCAACAGGATCACAAGCACTCTGCCCTCAAGAGACGTTCGATTTTGACCGTTTCAGAGAACGTAACGCGGAATAGGATGAACCTCATACTGGCGGTCGCGTCCCTTCCGGAGTGACTGCACACGGTATCCCGATCGGGCCTTTGCAGTTTGACCAATTGGAAGCTGCCCCGGCCGCCAGATGTACATCCCGAACTCAGGGGAATGTCGGCAAGAATACCGAAGAGGTCAGGATGGCAGATCAATCCTCAACGCTGATACGTCGAGAAGAAGTTGCGGAAGGCACAATGGCCTTTCACTTCGAGAAACCGTTCGGATTCAGTTTCAGAGCAGGTCAGTTCGCCGATGTGACCCTCACTGACCCACCGGAAACTGACGCCAAGGGGAACACCCGCACATTTTCCATCGCGAGCCCTCCCTTTGCAAACGAGTTAGTTTTCACTACACGGATGCGTAATACCGCTTTCAAGCGCTCGCTGAAGAAAGTGCCGTTAACCGCGAAAGCGAAGATAAGCCCAGCCGCAGGCTCCTTCACTCTGCACAAAAACCTGGAAAAGCCAGCCATATTCCTTGCAGGCGGAATCGGAATCACACCATTTCTTAGCATAGTGCAACAGGCCGACCGGGACAGGTTGTCGCAAGAGTTATACCTGTTCTATTCCAATCGGCGACCCGAAGACGCAGCTTTCCTGGACACTCTGAGGGCTT
>PLXP01000137.1 GCA_003151435.1 Acidobacteriaceae bacterium | reverse complement strand
CAACCCCCAACGACCCAGGCGTAACCAAGACCTGCTGGCCTCAGCCGGAGGTAGAGGCAAATCAGGACACTACGATCGGAAACCTCGGACCGTCGGATTCGGATGATGATGACCTCGTGGCCTTCCTCCAGACACTGACCGATGGTTACATGACAACCAGCTCAGCCACTGCGAACAAAGTCCTGGAGAATATCCGCAAGATTCGCCAAAGCCAGCAGCATTGACCCTTCGATCTCGTTCAAACACCGAGTTCCAAAACCCAAGGAGCGGCCCGATCGCCGGTGCCGCTCCTTGCCTGTTTTCGAGGATGCCGCCGCCGCTGATCTTCGACGAAGAATCGCTGCAGACTGTCGCCACCTCTGGAGCGGGAGCCTCATCTGTTTGCAAGTGACAGACATTGCCGCGATGGTCAATTCCGCTCAGACCTCTGCAAGCCACGGTACTACAAACGTGATAACATGCAAAATCGCAATCCAAGCCTTAACGTGTCAACGTGCATGAAGCAGAGGAAAATGATATGCCACAGTTCGGATCACCTTTTTCAGAGTTGGCGAACGGCAGGAANNTACGAAGCGACTCAAATGTATGTGCAGCTTGCTGAGTCAACCAGCAACAAACTCGCCGTGGCTGTACTCAAGGACATAGCGGACGAAGAGCTTGTACACGCAGGAGAGTTTCTGAAACTGTTGTACGCGCTTGCTCCNNTGGCTGAAATCGAGAAATCACAACTTCAGCAGACAACGTAGGTAGCATACGGGAGACAATCAATGAAGCGGTTTCATAGATAAACGATTCAACTACCTTACCGTTGTCCGTCAATTCGCTGCCGGTGCGTCGGGGCTTGAGCACAGAAACTTCGCCTTCAATGCCCATCCTGGTGGCGTACTCGCCAAGCATGCGCTTTTCGATGTCCAGTGCGTATACGTATGGCTCTATGTCAGTCGCGAACCGGTCATGTGCTTCCGAGTATTCCGCGATATCTTCAGCGGAAACGGTACGCGCGATTCGTTCATCAACGATGTTGGTGAACTCAATTGGGAAGCCTACAGAATTCCAGTCATAGACGGCCGCTCCCCAGCGGGTCTCCATTTCTTGCAGCAGCCGGTTGGCCGCTGTCAGGTCAGGGACCACCTTCGTGTCAACCAATTGCGTGACGGCTCCACTGAGAATAACGGCAATTTCGCGGATCGTATCTGTGAAGTGGTGCTTACCCAGTTCGTCTATCGACTGGAACGCATACTTAGTCTTGCCGTCGGTGAATGCTTTAAGCTGCTCTTCCAGGGCAACATGCTCTGGCCGCACTTCCGCAAAGCACACGCCGAACCGCTCCGAGTCGGTCAGGTCTTCCCAGCGGTAGACGGCAGCTTCCGTCTTGGCCATCACGTCCCACTTATGGACTTCCTCTTGGTCGAGGATAAAAAACCAGCGAGTGCCGGCCTTGATGTACTTCTTTTTCTCTTCGTATACCTCAGACAGCGAAGCACAGGAGTCACCCCCATCCCTTTCGCTGGCCGCGCCCTGCTGCTGCGTTCTGCGCGGTGATCAGCGCATCTCCTACATGTGGGCGCGGTGGCGAGAGGGCGGAGGGAATTCGTCGATGAATTGCCGAAGGAGAATCTGTCAGGATTTACGGGCTGTAGTCGATTTTGTAGCTGTCAAAGCACCCAAGAGCCACAAGGATCAACAGGGTTCGGGCCACAGGCGCTAAGCTGCTCTATAATAAGCACTTATTTTCAACCAATTTCAACAGGGTTCCATAAACGATCTGATCTGTTTTGGGAGCAGAGGGTCGGGGGTTCGAATCCCTCCGCCCCGACCAGCATAAACTATTGATATTACAAGTGATATTGACTACGTCAGCCACGCATCTGCTTTTTGGCGCTACATTGCCGTAGTCGATTTTGTAGGCGACGCTACCGAGATTCTTCTTAGGTTTTGTCACGGGTTATGCACCCACGCGCATCGTAAGTCTATTAGGTGCAACCCATGAGGTAACTCCATATCAAACTGACGACACATTAGCCAATCTGTACGAGCAAAGCTCAGGCTTGGTCAATGCTTGGCCTCGAACGGTTTCGCATCGAGTGTCCTCGCCAACCAGGGGAGTATCACCTGCTTGAAGATACGCGGGTCGGGCCACACTCCAACTTGGCGACCCAGGTGTCCACCTTGCGGGTTGATCCATGCATCTTTTGGGACATCACCGCTATCGAGCAGTTTGTATACATCCGAGATAGGCACTTGAGTGTCAAGGGTGCCAGCAAGGATGAGCATCGAAGTGGTGGGCTTGCCCAGCAGATGTTGGTTGACAAGCGACATCTTGGCAAACTCATCGACTACCTGGTCCAGCGTCGTTACGTTATCGAAGATCGCCATGATGGCCGGAATCTGATCGAATAGATACTCGCGATTGCCTAGCAGGGAGTTCAGCACAAATTCCTTTTGGAAGAAGAGATCGGTCGGCGGCGACTGAACGCTGACGCCCTTCAGGCGGGCCTTCTCAAGAATCGCCATCTTGGTCCCCCAATACGCTCCCCAACTCACACCGTGCATTGCAATTCGGGACTTATCCACCTCTGGCCGCGTACCAAGGTAGTCGAGAACTCCGGATAACATGCGATCAGCGGTGGGGCTGGCTTTGATCGGCGACTGACCAGTTCCCGGTCCGTCAACGGCCAAGTAGCCTACGCCGAGTGGCAGGATGGCGCCAAAGCTCTCGGCCAGATCTTCCTTGCGGCTGTCCAGGCCATTGACTGCAACTACCATGGGAATCGGCCCTGTGGCCCCTTTGGGGAGCCGCAGGTAGCCGATAATCTCCTTGCCTTCAAAGGGGATATGCACCACTTCGAGAGGGGGATCCATCATCTTGGCGTGGGCGAGAAACGCTTCGATAGCCTTGCCGTAGGAGATCTTCTTTTGGGGTGACGCTTCGCTGGGCCAGCGGCCGAAGGAGTACAGGTGCCAGGCGCGAATGAAGTCGAGATCGGCCTTCTTAGGGTCAGAAGATCGCAATGCCTTTCCTTCTGCCATATACCGGTCTGCGACCCCCATAAAGCCTGCTGCCCACTCATCCTTGTCCTTCGTGTGAATGGACTGGAAGGCCTCGCTTACATCCTTGGGGTCAAGCCCTATGAGCGGATAGCCGCCCACTTCTGCGCGGTGTATTGCCTCAACCTTGATCTCATCCAAGGTCCTTTCCGGGTGGTCCTGGGCAAAGACAGATGCCGGCACCATCGGAATGATGGTGGCGCAAATTACCAGCAGACCCGCGAGCGGTCCCGCGGTCCTTCTATTCACTCTTGAGGATCGTTTGTTATTCAGAAATTCCAGCCGGATCAGGTTGTTCGTATTGCTCACGGAGTTCTCCTCGGAAGAAATGGATGGGTCGATTTTGAACGCAGTCTGGGGATAGAGGTGAGCGGCTCCCATCGCCCCGCAATAACGCGGGGCGACAGGAGATCCTCTCGCTTCCTTGCAATATCCGCTAGAACTGGAGTTTGAGGCCCAGTTGCACGGCTCGGCTGCCGCCGGAACCGATGACCGGGTTCGAAGCGGCCACGTCAGGAGTGGCGCAGCCGCAGCCGAATCCACCGCTGCCCGGCACCGAAGGATCGTTGTGCGCCCAGCCATTCTGGCCGCCATAGGGATTTGCGAAGTTGGGGTGATTGAGGAGGTTGAAGAGCTCCCCGCGGAACTGCGCACTATATCGATCCCGCCACTTCCACATCTTGTCGAGCGAGAAGTCCCAGTTCTTGAAGCCGGAGTCGCGGAAGAGGTTCCGTCCCATCAGGCCGAAGCTTCCCGGAGCGGGCGGAGTCATCACGGAGTTCTTCACCCTGTAACATCCCGCCGCTGCGAGCGAGCCCTGGTCGCGAGCATGCGCCGAGCAGAGTTGGTCCGCGCCACCCGCCACCCACGGAATCGGATTGGCACCGGCTTTGAAGTCCGCTGGATTGCCAAAGAAGTCCCAGCGATCGGTGGCCTCTCCGGTGTGGCTCAGGTCATTTCCGGCATCCATCGGGCCCCAAGGCTGGGCACCATAGAGACTCACGATTGAGGTCACCTGCCAGCCTTCGAGCAACTGGCCAAAAGATTTTCTTCCCGGAATGACGTAGGTGGGAGAAAAGGTGAAGCGATGGCGCATGTCGTAGTCGCTACTCGCGTATTCACGCTGCGCGTGGGCGCTGTCCTGCGGGATGCCGCTACCTGCGCCGAAGTCCCAGTTTGCCCCCACGTCATCCAACGAATGCGAGTAGGAATAGCCGGCCACAAAGTTGAGGTTGTGATAGCTTCGCGCGTTGAGGGTCACCTGCAGGCCGTCGTAGTTGGACTTGTAGATGTTGCCCATCTGGTAAATGAAGCTCAGGAAGGGGAAATTGGCGTTGAAAGGACGACCGGACTGTTCGTCACCCAGAGTATCCTGCGTAGGCACGTTCTGGTTGATGTCATGAATCCCAACCAGCTTGGATCCATGCGAACCCACATAGGCGGTTTCCAGAGTGAGGTTGTTGGTGAAAGCATGCTGAACGTTCACGTTCCAACTGAAGACCTCCGGCGTGCGGAGGTTCTGCTCCATTCCCAGGATGCTGCATGGATTGGCGCCGCAGTTGATGGTGCCGGTGGGAAAGACGGTCGCAGGGCCGGAATTGTAGCCCGCGTTCCAGTTGACGCTCGATCCGCCGTAGTTGACGGTGCCCACTGCAATCGTTCCGCTCCCTGGTCCTCCTCCCGCGCCTACGCCGAGCGCTCCAGTAGGAATGGTGCTGATGCCGAGAGAATTGTTGAGCGCCAGGAACGACTCCCAGTTCAGGGTCTCGTAGATTAAAGCACCGCCGCCGCGCAGCACAGTCCGGTTGTTGCCGAAGACGTCCCAGGCGAAGCCAAGGCGAGGTGCAAAACCGGTACGGTCGCTGTTGTAAGGTGCGCTAATGCCCTTGCCCACCTGTACGAGCCCGCGTTGCGGATCGAAGTTGCCGAGGAGGTTATGTTCGTCCTTCACAACGGTATTCATCTCATAGCGGAGACCCAGATTGATGGTGAGCTTTTTGCCGATGAGCCAGTCATCCTGCACAAAGCTGGCAAAGCCCCAGTTGTGGATATGCCTGGTGGGATCGCCGACAAGCAGGCTGGCCGATGCCGGGACACCTGCGAAATAGTCCTCAAGGGACGTAGCGCCAGGAAAGGCGTCGTTTCCAAAGCCGAACTTGATGCGCCCGCGTCCGCCGCCATAGGCGCCACCCGAGAAGCTATCGTGATGCAGCTCTCCGCCAAACTTGAGAGCGTGCTTGCCCACCGTATAGGAGACATGGTCGATGAACTGAACACGCGTATCCGGCCCTTGTACCTTGGGCCAGTTGAACCCGCCCAACTCCTGCGGGAAGATGTAAAAATCGGAGATGTTGATCCGCGGCAATCCGCCATAAAGCGGATTGGTGACACCTGTGTTCAGGCCGTACGCCGAAGCTGGTGTGGCATGGTCGTTGACATACGTGGGTTGGTACAGAGTGTTGTAGCCGAACCGTGCCTCATTTACCAGCCGCTCAGTTGGAATCGAGGTCCAGCTCACTCCGGCAACTTGTGCGCGTGTGTGGATCATGGTGAGCCACTTTGTCTGCAACTGGTCCGAGTCCGATACGGTGCCGTTATTGTTGCCGAAGAAATACAGCCCATGCAAACTGTGCTTTTCGTTGATCTGGTAATCGACCTTGGCGACAGCATTGTCGCTGGTCACGTTGTTGGGAAGTCCGAAGTCGATAGTCGTGGGGCCTAGTGGGTTGGTGCCGTTGTTGAGGGGAAAGCCGCTGCCATCGCATTTAACTGGCGGTCCGAGGACGCAGCCACCGATCTTCAGGCTGGGGATGCTGGGAGTAATACCCGCCGCTTGAACTCCGGCAATCGCATCGGGGACGCTGTTCATCGGATCACCGCCCAGCGAAACCGTCGCCGGCGTGGATAGTTGGCTAATGCTTGCTACCGAGTAGCGCTGGCCCTCGTATCCGCCAAAGAAAAACACGTGATCTTTGCGAATCGGTCCGCCTGCGGTCCCGCCATATTGTTCGAGGTCGCGTGGATTCTTGGGGCCGGAGGCCGTTGTATTAAAGAAATTGCGCGCATCCATCGGCGTGTCGCGGCCAAATGCATATGCAGTGCCATGAAGGGTGTTGGTCCCGGATTTGAGCGCCACATTCACCATGGCGCCGGGTTTCCATCCGTATTCCGCTGGAGGATTCTCAATCAGGTTGAACTCCTGAATGGCATCGACAGGGAGAATTGTTGCCGAGTCGCCCGCGATTCCCGCGCCATTGATGATGCTCTGACCGGAGAACGGTTCGCTGTTGAAAAGTCCATCGACGATGTACGCGTTGTCTTCAGCGCGCAGCCCGTTGGTGCTGGTTGTGGAGAATCCGCCGCCGGGATAGCGCACCACTCCAGGGCGCAATTGCAACAGATTTTCGTAGTTGCGGCCATTCAGCGGAAGCTCGTTGATTTCCTCGTTGCTGAGAGTTCCCCCCAAAGTTGAAGACGTCGTATCGATGAGAGGTTCCTGTTCGGTAACGACGATGGTCTCCGTCGCCTGGCCTGTTTGCAGGGCGAAGTCGATTTGGACATCCGAGGCGACGACGACCTGGATATCGGTTCGCTCGCTGTTCTTGAAACCCTTGGCCTCTACTCGAACCTTGTAGATGCCGGACTCGAGATTTGGCGCAACATACTCGCCAGCCTGCGTGGTTGAAAGGGAGCGTTTGGTTCCCCGCTGTAGATCGGTGACGGTGACTGAAGCCCCGGAAATAGCTGCTCCCGTTGGATCGGTTACGGTCCCGAGGATGCGGCCGGTGTCGGTTTGCGCGTTCGAGCGCTCATTGAGCAACATACAGAGAAGGACGGCCAGGAGGATCACCGCCGAACCTCGTATCGTTCTCACCACCAAGGAAAAGACTGTCGTTTGATAGCTCACTACGTGACGACCTCCCGTCATGTTCTGGTCCGACAGCTATACCACCGTGTGAAAATGACAGTCAAGAAGATTCTTAAAAGGCTCTTTGGAAAGATTGTGTTTGACAGACCACCACGTCGGTGCGGTATACATGTCAGACCACTATGCCAAGTTTTCTAGTCTGGCAGCTGATGTGGGGCGTGAACCGCCGGAAAGAAGCTCCGATCCATGGCCATTGCCAGTGTGAATCCCGCCACCGGGGAGATGCTCAAGAGTTTCATGCCGCTCACAGATGCGGAGTTGGCCACCAAGCTCGACCTCTCCGCCCGGGCCTTTAATGCCTACCGCAAGACCGGCTTTTCTTTCCGCGCAGCACGCATGATCCGGGCTGCCGAAATCCTGGAAGAGGAGAAGAATATCTTCGGTCGCTTGATAACCCTGGAGATGGGCAAACCGATTCAGGCGGCGATCGACGAGGTAGTCAAGTCCGCCGGTGCGTGTCGATACTATGCCGAGCATGCCGAGCGTTTTCTCGCCGATGAGGTCATCGAAACAACTGCGAGCCGAAGCTACGTCCGCTATCAGCCGCTGGGGCCGGTACTAGCCATCATGCCTTGGAATTATCCCTTCTGGCAGGTCATTCGCTTCGTTGCCCCGGCCCTGATGGCCGGCAACGTCGGCCTTCTCAAGCACTCTTCCAATGTCCCGCAAAGTGCGCTGGCAGTGGAAGATGTGTTTCTACGCGCCGGGTTCGGAGAAGGTGTCTTCCAAACCTTGCTGATTGGCGCGGGGATGGTAGACGCAGTTTTGGATGACCCTCGGATTGTCGCCGCAACGCTTACCGGAAGCGAGGGCGCCGGTATCCAGGTCGGCATATCCGCGGCCAGGCGGATCAAGAAGATCGTGCTGGAACTGGGCGGGAGCGATCCGTTCATCGTGATGCCGAGCGCCGACTTCGAAGAGGCCGTGGCCACGGCAGTCAAGGCGCGCATCGCAAATAACGGCCAATCCTGCATCGCGGCCAAGCGCTTCCTCGTGCACGAATCCATCGCAGACAGGTTTGAGCGCGAGTTTGTCAGACGGATGGAAGCGCTCAAAGTTGGCGATCCCCTAGACCCGAAGACTGAGCTTGGCCCGTTGTCTTCCATGAGCGCGGTCGAGGACCTGCAGCGTGATGTGCAGCGTTCGATTGACGCGGGGGCAAGGCTACTGACCGGCGGAAAGCCTCTGCCCGGCGTGGGCAGCTTCTATCCGCCAACAGTGCTGGCGGATATTCCTAAAGACTCCCCCGCGTATAGCGAAGAGTTCTTCGGTCCGGTAGCTTCAATTTTTCGCGTACGAGATGCAGACGAAGCAACAAGCATCGCCAACGACACGCGGTTTGGGCTGGGCGCCAGCGTCTGGACCCGGGACCCGGCCGAGCGTGATCAATTCATCGACGGACTCGAGGCGGGGATGGTCTTCATCAACAAGATGGTGGCATCGGACCCTCGAATACCTTTTGGAGGCGTCAAGAAGTCGGGCTTTGGCCGCGAACTTGGAGCTTTCGGCATTCGCGAGTTCACGAACATCAAGTCCGTTTGGGTCGAGAAGTAGCAAAGGCTGAGACGAACGGAATATTCGAGTTGCACGATTGATTGGACCAGTGGTATAACCAGTAGACCAGTTGGGACATTTAGGTCCAGCGGTCTGACAGAACGCCGAAGAATGAGAGTGGGGTCGTCGGACGACTGCCCATGGAATCTCGTTCAACGGTTCGACCTTTGCCAGTCTTTCTACTGGCTCATCATGAGAGGTTTCCATGAGCATGTTCCAAACGGTTCGAACTGCGCGACTGTTTGAGCAGATCGTCGAACAGATCGAGGAATCGATTCGTGAGGGCAGGATGAAGCCCGGCGACCAGTTGCCGTCTGAACGAGAACTAGCGCAGCAGTTTGGCGTAAGCCGGACTGCCGTGCGCGAGGCCGTGAAGACTCTTTCAGAAAAGGGGCTGGTTGAGTCCTCTTCAGGCCGCGGCACCTTCGTGACCTCAGCCCGGTCCGAGTCAATGAGGCATTCGCTCGACCGGTTAGTGAATAGCGGTGAACCGCAGAATGCCGCCTACGTATCCGAGTTGCGAGAGATTCTCGAACCCGAGTTTACTGCCCTCGCAGCCGCCCGAATTGAAGAGCAGCAGTTGGCAATGATGCGAGAGGCCATTGATGTGATGGACCGCAACATGCAGAATCCGGAAGCCTATATCGAAGCGGACCTTGATTTTCACTTGGCATTGGCAGAGGCCGCAGCCAATCCACTCATTCTCTCTTTGCTCGACTCGATTGTGGGTGTTCTTCGTGTGCAGCGCCTGGGCGTCTTTGCCATCACGGGTGGCCCGCAGCGAGGGCAAATGCACCACAAGCTCATTCTCAAGGCCATCGAGCAACGCAACCCCACCAAAGCTCGCAAGGCAATGCGCGCTCACATGCAACAGATCCATGACGACTCGGCCGCTGCGAAGCCCGCGGGCAGCAAGTCCCGCACACGACGTTCTTCTTAACTGAGAAAGGCGAAATCGAATGGCGAATCTCGGATTCATCGGCCTGGGAGTGATGGGCAGCCAAATGGTGGACAGGCTGCTGAGCAAAGGTCACTCGGTGACCGGCTACAATCGCACGTCGTCCAAGGCGGAGTGGTTGGTTCAGAAAGGGATGAAACTTGCGCAGACTCCCCGTGAGGTCGCAGAGGCGTCCGATGTGGTATTCGCGATGGTCACCAATGGCGTTGCATTGCGGGGCGTGGCCGAGGGGCCTGACGGCCTGATCGCCGGCCTCACGCCAGGGAAATATTTCGTTGACATCAGTACCATCTATCCCGACCTGAGTCGCGAGATGGCGGAGAAGGTGCGTGCCGCGGGTGCCGACATGGTGGACTCACCCGTGTCCGGCAGCGTGATCACCCTGCAGGAGGGCAAGCTCTCCGTCATGGTGGGCGGACGCGCTGAGACCTTTGAAGCGCTTAAGCCCATTCTGCTTGACATCGGCCCAAAGGTGACGCACGTGGGAGGCAACGGGCTGGCTCTATCGATGAAGATTGCGGTCAACCTCAGCCTCGCGGTCCAGATGCTTGCGTTTTCGGAAGGCGTTCTATTGGCCGAGAAGAGCGGAATTTCTCGCGAGGTAGCTGTCGATGTGCTTTGTAACAGCGCCATCGCCTCACCGATGGTGAAGTATCGCGGACCTTTTGTTCTCGAACAGCCGGAAGAAGCCTGGTTTGACGTGAACATGATGCAGAAGGACATGCTGCTGGCGATGGAACTGGGCCGCAAACTGGACGTGCCGTTGCCGACCACTGCTGTCACCAATGAGTTCCTGACTGCTGCGCGCGGCATGAGTTGGGCGAAGCTGGATTACGCGGTCATCTTTGACGTTCTTGCGCGCATGTCCGGCATTGAAACAGGGGTGGGCAAATGAGCACAGCCTCCGATCGATCCGATGTCGGTGCAGGCCCCGGGAGCGACTTCTGGGTGAATGCCTATCGGCAAATGTTGCGGATCCGGCTGTTCGAAGAGCAGGTGAACGAGCTTTACACGCGCGCGCTCATGCCCGGATTGGCTCACCTTTACAGCGGCGAAGAGGCGATAGCCGTCGGCATTTGCGAAGCGCTCACCAATGAGGACTACATTACCAGTACGCACCGCGGCCATGGCCATTGTCTGGCCAAGGGCGCGTCGCCTGACAAGATGTTCGCCGAATTGCTGGGCAAGGAAGCCGGATACTGCCGCGGCAAGGGCGGCTCAATGCATATCGCCGACTTCGACACAGGGAATCTTGGAGCCAACGCCATCGTGGGCGGCAGCATCGGCATCGCGACTGGGGCGGCGTTCTCAGCCAAGCATCTCAAGAATGGGCGCGTGGCGGTTTGCTTCTTTGGGGAGGGGGCGCTGGGTCAGGGTCTGCTTTACGAGGAACTAAACATCGCCCAGCTTTGGAAGCTGCCCGTGATCTACGTCTGCGAGAACAACTGCTACAACGAGTACACCCACTACAGCGAGACCACGGCTGGCGACATCTGCGCCCGTGCTGCGGCCTTCGGAGTGCTTACAGAAATGGTGGATGGGCAGGATGTGCGCGCAGTCAACGCGGCAGCCAATAAGCTCGTTGAGCGCGCTCGCGCCGGAGCAGGGCCCGCCTTTCTGCTCTGCAATACCTATCGATACACCGGCCATCACGTGGGAGACATCAACCGCGAGTACTACCGCAGCAAGGCGGAGGAACAGACGTGGAAGACCACCCGCGATCCGATCCAAATGCACGGGGCGTGGATGATTGAGGCTGGGATTGCCGATGCAGCAGCGATTGAAGCCATTGAAGCCGAAGTACGCGCGGAGATGAAAACCGCGGTGGATTTTGCGGTCGCTGCACCTTATCCAGGGCCGGAAGAAGTGGAGATGCATGTGTATGCCTGATGCCATCAAGCGTGAACTGACCTTTGCGCAGGCTGTGCGCGAGGCTCTGGCAGAAGAAATGCGCCGCGACACACGAGTTTGCATACTCGGCGAGGACGTGGCGGAAGCGGGCACGCCATTCAAAGTGCTGTCTGGACTCGTGGAGGAATTTGGGACCGAACGCGTTCTGGACACGCCGATTTCCGAGGCCGGCTTTACGGGTTTGGCCGTCGGCGCTGCCATGACCGGCCTGCGCCCTGTGGTGGATATCATGTTTGGCGATTTTCTTACCCTGACCATGGATCAGATGGTCAACCAGGCAGCCAAAATTCACTATATGTCCGGCGGCAAGTGGAAGGTGCCGATGGTCCTGCGGACCACGCTTGGTGCGACGCGGCGTTCGGCGGCTCAGCATTCACAGTCCCTGCATGCTTGGCTTTGCCATGTTCCCGGACTTAAGGTGGTCATTCCATCCACGCCCTATGACGCGAAAGGGTTGCTGAAGACGGCCATTCGCGACGAAAACCCGGTCATCTTTTTTGAAGACAAGATGATGCATCACAAGCTCAAGGGCCCTGTTCCCGCGGAGGAATACACGATTCCGCTGGGAGTGGCAGACATCAAGCGCGTGGGAACGGACATTACGCTGGTGGGGACCAGCAGCATGGTACAAGTAGCGCTGGGCGCGGCCGATTTGCTGGCGGAGATCGGCATCAGCGCTGAGGTCGTCGATCCGCGCACGCTGTGGCCTCTGGATGAAAAGACGTTGATCGAGTCCGCGAAGAAGACTTCGAGGGCGATCGTTATCGACGAGGGCTACCACCGTTATGGAGTCACCGCAGAGCTTGCATCGGTCATTGCCGAGGGAGCTTTCTACAGCCTTGATGGCCCGGTCTTGCGCATGGGTGCAATGCACATTCCGATTCCTTTTTCGCCACCGCTTGAAGACCTCACCGTGGCTACACCCAGGACCGTATTTGAAGCAGCTCGCAAGCTGTGCGGCAAAAGATAAACCGGAACAAAGAGGAGAAACGAAATGGCACTTCCGACTCACGGAACGATGGCCGTTGACTGGGAACAGCGGATCGACTTCGAGCGCCTCCGCACACAACGGTTGCAGCGTGCAAAAGACCTGCTTGCGAAGTCTGAAATGGGCGCGCTGCTCTGCTTTGACATGAACAATGTGCGATACCTGACCGCAACCCACATTGGCACGTGGGCGCAGGACAAGGCCAACCGCTTCACGCTGTTGCCGCAAAATGACGAGCCTATTTTGTGGGACTTTGGATCCGCCGCACGTCATCATCAACTGCATTGCCCATGGCTGGGCGAACGGTCGCGGCCTGGCATCTCCATGCTGCGAGGTACGATGTCTCCCGAGCACGGCCGTGCCGAAGATGTTGCGAAAAAGATTCGCGTGGAACTGGAGATGCGCGGCCTGCACAAAGAGCCAGTGGGCATCGACATCATCGAACTGCCGGTGCTCTTCGCACTGCAGCGCGAAGGGATCACTGTTGTCGATGGACAACAACTTATGTCTGAGGCGCGCGTGATCAAGACCCAGGACGAGATCGCGTTGCTCAATACCTCCGCCTCCATGGTGGACGCAGCCTATCACGAGTTGTACACGGCAATGAAGCCGGGCATGCGCGAGAACGAAGCTGTAGGGCTGGTGAGCAAGGTACTCTACGACCTTGGCTCGGAGTACGTTGAAGCTGTGAATGCCATCTCCGGCGAGCGTTGCAATCCGCACCCGCACGTGTTTTCTGATCGCATCCTGCGACCCGGCGATCCGGTCTACTACGACATTCTCCACTCCTACATGGGTTATCGAACCTGTTACTACCGCACCTTTGCGATCGGCTCAGCTTCGCATGCAATGGTCGATGCCTACAAGCGTTGCCGTGACTATCTCGATGCAGCCATCGAACTCATTCGCCCCGGACGGAGCACGGGTGAGGTAGCAGCGGTGTGGCCCAGGGCACAGGATTTCGGATTCCCCAATGAAGAAGCGGCCTTCGCTCTGCAGTATGGCCATGGCATCGGCCTCGCCATTTGGGAGAAACCGGTTATCAGCCGGCTTGTCTCACTCGATCATCCACAGGAGATCAAGCCCGGGATGGTGTTTGCGTTGGAGACCTTCTGGCCCTCCACCGATGGCTGGAGCGCGGCACGCATCGAGGAAGAGATCGTGGTAACGGAAACAGGTCACGAAGTCATCACCCGATTCCCGGCTGAAAAGCTGTTGGTCGCGGGCGCCCATTACTACACCGTAGGCGGCCCATTGCCTACAACTCGCGAAACCGAGGTCTCGCCAAATCCGGATGTCGTGAAGCTGCTCGCAGCCGCCGCAAAAACAGAAAGGGTGAGGGGTTAAGGAAAGGCCAAAAGGCTTTTCCACTCCAACTGCTATGGCAATCAGCGTTGTAATGCCCGCACTCGAAATGGGCCAGGAAACTGGGAGGCTGGTTGCCTGGCTGAAGAATGAAGGCGATACCGTCCGCAAGGGCGAGCTTCTTCTCGAAGTTGAAACGGACAAGGCCGTACTCGAGGTGGAAGCCTCTGCTGACGGCGTGCTCGCTGACGTAACCGGCGAGGTAGGCTCCGAAATTGCGGTAGGCCACATCATTGCGTGGATCTTGAATTCAGGTGAGAGCGTGCCCAGGGTGGCCGATGCCGTTTCAGTTTCTCCCGCAATCTCTCCTGTGCAGCAAGAGCTTCGTTCAGCGGCAAGCGTTCCCGAATCGCCAGTCGCACCAGCGACGCAAATCTCTCCCCGGGCAAGGAGGCTTGCGAAAGAGCACGGCATTGACATCGGCAAGGTGCGTGGCTCCGGGTCCGGCGGCGAGATCCAGGTGTCTGACATACAGGCACTCATCGACGCCAAATCACAGCAGGAAACGCCAACAGCCGCGGCCATTCCGGCCGGAACACCGCGTGAAACCCCAAGCACCATCGGCAGATTGATGGCCGAACGCACCACGCAAAGCTGGACAACGATTCCGCATTTCTTCGTACAACGCGATGTGGATGCGACCGGCCTCAACCGCGCGCGCGNNGACAATGCCATTCGCATGAATCCCGACATCAACGTCGCCATTGCAATGGCCGTCGACGATGGAGTGGTTGCAGCCGTCGTGACCAATGCGGCAACGGCTCCGCTCGGTGAAGTATCGAAGCAGCGGCGCGACCTTACCGACCGTGCTCGTGCCGGCCGCCTCCGGTCCACTGATATCGCCGGCGGGACATTCACCATCAGTAATCTGGGGATGTTCCAGGTCGATTCGTTCACCGCTCTCATTGTTCCGCCGCAGGCTGCGATCCTCGCGGTGGGCGCCATCGTTGATCGGGTGGTTCCCATTGAAGGCGGCATCGGCGTGCAGCCCATGGTCAGTCTCACCCTCTCTGCCGACCATCGCGTCATCGATGGTGCCAAGGCGGCCGCCTTCCTCAAAGACCTTGCTGGCGCCATGCAAGAGCCAGAGAAATGGCTCGTCTAGCATGACCACAATCAAAGCGGAACAACTTCCCCCCACTGTCAGTTCCGGTCGCAAGCGCAAAGGCCCTCTCTACACCGCTCTCTGGTTTCAGGTATGCGTCGCCATCTCGCTTGCCATTGCCCTGGGTTACTTCAGCCCCGCCCGCGCCGTTGCAATGAAACCACTCGGCGATGCATTCATCCGGCTGATCACGATCATCGTGACGCCGATCATCTTCTGCACTGTAGTCTCCGGCATCGCCGGCATGCACGACTTGAAAAAGGTGGGCCGTGTCGGCGGCAAGGCGCTCCTCTACTTCGAGGCAGTCTCCACGCTCGCCCTCTTCATCGGACTCGTTGTTGGAAATGTCGTTCATCCCGGCGGCAGCTTTCACGTGAGTACGGCGAGCCTCGATGCCAAGGCCGTCGAGAGCTATGCGGGGCAAGCCAAGACGCAGGGAGTGACTGACTTCCTGGTGCACATCATTCCCACCACCGTAGTCGATGCCTTCGCCAGGGGTGACATCCTCCAGGTGTTGTTTGTAGCGGTGTTATTCGGTTTCGCCCTCTCCGTGATGGGGGAACGGTCCAGGCCTCTGCTGGCCCTGCTCGATATCGTCACTGCTGCAATCTTCACTATCGTCAACATCCTCATGCGACTCGCTCCCATAGGTGCGTTTGGCGCCATGGCCTTCACCGTCGGGAAGTATGGCATTGCTTCGCTCGGGCCTCTGGTGAATCTGATTGCGACCTTTTACGTCACGTCGATCCTGTTTGTGGTGGTGGTGCTGGGATCCATCTCTTACTTCGCGGGCTTCAACATCTTTCGCTTTCTCTCCTTCATCAAGGAAGAGATCCTCGTTGTTCTGGCCATCAGCTCCTGTGAGCCGGTCCTCCCCTCGCTGATGGCCAAGCTGGAATCCCTGGGCTGCTCGAAAGCGTTGGTGGGCTTGGTCGTTCCTACCGGCTACACCTTCAACACCGATGGCACCAGCTTGTACATGACACTGGCCGCCCTCTTCGTGGCACAGGCAACCGGAACCCATCTCACCCTGATGCAGCAGTTGACCCTCTTCGCCGTCGCTGTTCTCACTTCCAAAGGCGCGAGCGGCGTGCAGGGAGCATCCTTTATCGCCCTTGTCGGCACGCTCTCGGTGGTGCCAACCATTCCCGTCGCTGGAATGGCGCTCATCCTTGGAATCGATCGCTTCATGAGCATGTTCCGCGCGCTTGTCAACATGATTGGCAACGGCGTTGCCACTCTGGTCGTCGCTCGTTGGGAGCGGGAGATTGACGGCAAGATTCTCATTCCGTACCGTGCACCATAGGGAATCCGGCCGGTGCATGGAGCGCCGGACAATTCGGGATTCCCGCCGGCAGCGCGTTGCGTCAAGGTACGTGCCGTCTGCAAACTCGGAGTGGGGTGAGCATGACTTCCGACATAACGAATGACGAAGAAAGCAGCGACCGGCAATCGTTCCGGGCATCTTGCGATCAGATCAGGGAATTCGCGTCGAATGCGTTGATAGCGGCTGGCACGCAGGTGGAAGCCTCCCGGTCGGTCGCAAATGCTTTGACCGAAACTTCGATGCGAGGAGTCGACAGCCATGGCATCCGGCTTCTCCTGCACTACATCAAGGTCGTTCAGGGAGGCCGGATCAATCCCGGCCCGAAGCTGGCCTTCACACAGACCGGCGCCAGCACCGGAATCGTCGACGGTGACAATGGCTTCGGTCATCATGCAAGCTATTTCGCGATCGATCGAGCCGTCGCGATTGCTGAGAAGAGCGGCATAGGCGCAGTCTCAGTCATCAACTCCTCGCATTTTGGTGCGGCGGGAAGCTACGTCCTTCGTGCCGCTAACAAAGGATATGTTGGTCTCGGATTCTGCAATTCTGACGCCTTTGTGCTTGCCCACGATGGCATTCACTCCTTTCACGGCACCAATCCCATTGCGTTTGCAGCCCCTGTTCCAGGGAAAGAGCCATACTTGCTGGATATGGCAACCAGCGTAGTCCCCTGGAATCGAGTGCAGGATTACTTGATGGAAGGACTGCCGCTTCCTCCCGACGTAACTGTCGACAGCTCGGGTGAACCTACAATCGACGCTGCACAATCGGCCGCCCTTCTCCCCCTCGGCGGAATGCTCTACGGACACAAAGGTGCGGGCCTTGCAAGCATGATCGAAGTCTTATGCGCAATTATGACGGGATCGCCCTATTGCAGCAGCCTCCCTGCCATGAAAGGGCCCGATTTTTCGACCCCGCGCCACATGGGCCATTTCTTCCTTGCGATCGACTATCGTCGCTTTGTTTCACCGCAGACCTACGAAGCAGGGATGCATGCCTACCTTCACGATCTGAGAAGTCAACCTTCCAAGCCGGGAAGGAATGTCATGGCTCCTGGCGATCGAGAGTGGCTGGTTCTGGAAGAGCGGCAGCGACTGGGCATCCCGGTCATGAGACAGCTGAGGATGGAACTTGACCACCTGGCAGATCACTTGAGCATTCAAAGAATTCACTACGACGAATGAGCTGGCAGCAATATTCGATCCGCATCCTTAGTGGCCGATCCTCCAGAGCAGGCCGCACTTGCGCGATAGGCAGTCTACCTGGCGCGGAGTCTCTTTCCATTGTGCCCAGTGCTCGCGTGTTATTGCTTCACTAGCTCCACCCTGCGATTTCGCGCCCTGCCATCATCGGTAGTGTTGTCGGCGACTGGCTTGGTGTCGCCCAATCCTGCCGATGTGAGCCTGGCCTGGGGAATGCCGTTCTTGACCAACCAGGCCACCACCGATTCAGCACGCCGCTGCGAAAGCGCCTGGTTGCTCGCTTTGGTTCCCACCGAGTCGGTGTGCCCCTCAATCTTCATGTCCCAGGTGGGCTGCGCCTGCAGCAGACCCAACACCTCGGAGAGAACCTTCTCCGATTCCGGTTTGATGTTTGCTTTTCCGGTGTCGAATTCGATTCCGTAGATGGCAGCATGTCCGGTCTGGCTGATTTCGTTGGCCCAGGCTGTGGCGTCCGATGTCATCTCCTGCTGCATGGCTTCAGTGAGCACGGTGGTTACATCGTACGTACTGTCGCCGCTCATCTCCGAGGCCACAACCGCCACCCACTGCGGGCCTTTGTGAGCGGTAACGTAATGCAAGGGAAGGTCGTAGCCGGTGAAGTCGAGTGCATAGCCCACGCCGCGAAGAGCCTGCTCCGCATTCCGCCGCACCTGCAAGGCCGACTTCCCTGTGCAGGTGTAGTGGAGCTTTTCAATCTTGCCTTCAACGTGTTTTGTCCTGGGGTCCTTGTTGAGGGAAGTCTGAAGTTCCGCGGCATCGAAGTCTGACTTGCTGCAGTAGGCAATCGCGCATCCTGAGAGCCGCGTGAGCATTGGCGTGTCCTTGCAGCCCTCTGCATCGTCCTGCGCAACGACAGCCAGCGGGAGAATCACGAGCGGCAAAATGCCCAATAACAACGCATAGAATTTCATGTCTGTTACTCCCATCTGACAAACGCACGTATCGTGCTGGTGACTCACCGGCCCGATACGCGTCCTTTCAATGGTTCAACGGCAGTGAAGGGTGAACTTGATTCTGCCCTCGAGGTGGTTGGGGCCGTTGATGCTGAGGTCAACCCAGCCGGAGTAATTGGCAAATTGCGGCTTGTGCGCCCCTAACAACCATTTGTCATACACAGGGTAGGAGCGGCTGGGTTGAGGCAGATCAGCTCCCATCGTGCGGGAAGAATGGCCTCCGTCACTCCTGGAGAACGTGTAGGTGACAGACGTCGGCTGGTTGGCGATGACGCCCCAACCGAACTGGAGTTCGACTGGGCATGGCCCAGTGTACTGAAAGCCCTGAGTCAGTAGTCCATTTGCGCGCAGGGATTCTCCCCCGATTCGGATAGTCGCGTTGCTGGAGGGCACGATGAGACCGAACGCTATGATGCAGAAACAAAATGCAACGATTCGAGCTGCCTTGCATATGTGCTTTTCCTTTCGTATGGATTTCCTGTCGCCACTCCTGTGGCGATCCCTTTCATCCCGGCTTCACGGTACTGGCCAGCTATAAAGCGTCCGCCTGCTTCTCCGCCATGTCTCCGACGACCGGCAGCTTGAATTTCTTGCCCTGGTAGGCCTTGAACATCAGGAAGATCACAATCAACAAGCCAAGCAAGCTGATCAGCGGGTAAAGAACCAGGACGACCATGACACCGAAGAGCGGGATCATCGCAAGGATCCTTCCAACGATGCTGAGGGCGATCCAGAAAACGAACCACGCGACCGCGAAGAAGAGACACTGGAACGAGTGGAAGCGAACGAACTTGTTCCTCCTGAATGGCTCAATCACAAGGAACAGAATCGCAGGTATGAAGAGGTAAGCCAGCAGCCCGGCAAGATTGTCGCTGAGGCCGCCGGCAGCCGCAGCAGAGTCAACAGGAGGCATATACGTTGGCGCAGGGGCTGCCGGTCCGCCGGGTTGCGCAGACGGAGCTGCGCCTGGCACCACTTGTCTGCCACAACCAGGACAAAATGCTTTGCCTTCCGGCATCTGGGTTCCACAACTCGGACAGAATGTCATCGTTCCTCCTCTAGCGCGCTGTGACTGCCAGCAGCGGTTTGCGTTAATACAACCCCTGGGGTGAGGGCGTGATCGTGATTGCTTACGGCGCGTGGTGGCCCGGGCAGCAGATGGTGAGGTGTGTGCGATTGGCTATTGCGCGGGGGGTTTCAGTCTCGATGAGCCGGGAGTGAGCGGCATTGTCGCCCAGCGCCTTTCTCAGCTTGCGAACCGCAGTGTTGAGACAGCGCTGTCCGTCGACATGAACATTGGGCCAGAGTTCCTGCTGGATCCGTTCTCGATTGACATAGCTGCCAGCCGAGCGCAAAAGGAGTTCCAGTATTCGGAAGGGCTTGCTTTGCAGAACCAGCCGCTCCGCGCCGCGATAAACTTCGCCTGTCGCCAAGTCGGCGCTGAATTCAGCGAAACGAATGTGGCTCTGTACCTGGTCGGCTTTCACGCAGAACTCCCCTTGCTTTCGTACGAGTTAGGGCCTGGTCACGTGCGGCGCAAATGTGGTGGTGCTTGATTTTCGGGGCAATTCTACTATCGCGGCATGGGTGTGTCTATAGAGATTAATGCGGCTGATCGGCTTCGCGTCGGCGTCCTATTTCGCGGCAAAATCGCCTTCGGCCCTATTCGTAGGTGAGAAAGTTGACGAGCGCGGGGTGGACCTCGACCGTGCCGTTGTAGTCGATGAATCCCTGTTTGCGGAAACGGTTCATGAAGTAGCTGACGCGGGACCGGGTGGTACCGACCATCTCCGCCAGAGTCTCCTGGCTGACTTTAATGCGCACGGGTTCGGGGTCGGCCTGGCTGCCAAAGCCAGCCATGGACAAGAGAATGCGGGCCAGGCGCTTTTCGCTGGAACTGAAGATTTGATCTACGAACTCTTCTTCGATACGGCCGATGCGGCGGAGGAGATGCGCGATGAAAAGCTTCGCAAAAGCCGGCTCCGTGTGGAGGACGTGGACGAGCCTAGTGCGGGTGACGCGGGCGATGCTGCAGGGCTGAACCGCAGTTGCGGTGGACATGCGCCGGGATCGATTGACCAAGCATCCCTCTCCGAAGAAGTCCCCTTTATGGTGGATGCCGACAACGGCTCTTTTCCCGTCCTTGGCCTTGACCGTCAGCTTCACGTACCCGCTGCGAATGTAGAACAAGGCATCGGCGCGGTCGTCCTGGGCGAAGACTTCCTGCCGGTTCACATAATCGCGTGTGGTCGCTTGAGCATCGATCCGCTTGAAGAGATCAAGAGGAGCAACAGGACTCCGTGTTGTCGCTGCCATGACAACTCCCATGCCACTTAACCGGTCTGGTGGTGCAGCGAGTGTGCAGGAACCCTATCTTCAGCGATGGTCAATAGCGACCACACATCGGCCGGTTGGAAAGACTTATGTTGACAGCAGGAAGGAACCTCTATGGGGTTCTGTCAATCCTGCACGATGTTAAGGAGAGCTGGGAAAGGGGGAAAACTGGGCTGCGGTGCCGGCCAGGTTTGCAGCAATTCGGCGATGGTGCGAAGGAGCCTTTCGGGACGGTGATGGCCCTTGGCGTAGAAGGCTTCGGCGACAACTCCCTCGGGCGCGCGATCGGCGCAGTCGTATATGCCGCTGATGGCGATCAGGGGGATCATTGGGTACCGCTCGCGGACGATGGGGAGCAATTCGAATCCCGACATTTGGGGCATGTTGAGATCGGAGATGACGAGATCGGGCATCGCCAGTTCAATTTGATCGAGGGCATCGAATCCGTGGATTGCAGTGGAAACCTGATAACCATCCGACCTCAACACCATGGCCATGCTATCGAGGGTATTGGGCTCGTCGTCTACAAGAAGGATTCTGTATTTCTGATTTGCGTTCACGACTTGACCTCCGTTGATGAACTGATTGCCTTCGGGTTGACGGACTGGCGCCTGCATAATGTCCTTCTAGAATGCCGGAGGAATCAAATTGAGAATGGTCAATTCGAGACAACTCCAAAATAAATTCGTGCATCGCAGGCTGTCGGCACTTTTTCAGCCGTGCCGGTGGTCGAAAAGCCCGAGAGGCGGCGTGTGCAGAATTGCTCAAACAACATGGGTTGAAGTCTGTTAAGGCTGGATCGGGCAGAATGTCGCTGGCACGGTAAACTGAATGGAACGCGAGAGCGGCGCAGCTTGTGGCGCGCGTTGCCACCCCCCTTAAAGGCAGGAACTGAATGGGCACTCCTATGGCACGACCGTACAGCAGCGGCGCAGACGCGACGGCGGAACTGACGCAGAGCAAGTCAAATGAATTCAATTGGGTGTTCTTCGCGGTGGTTGCGTCGTTCCACCTGGGAGCCGTTGCGGCGTTGTTCACGTTCCACTGGACGTCGCTCTTCATATTTCTGGGGATGTGGCTGGTGGGCCAGAACGTGGGCGTGGCGGTAAGCTATCACCGGCAGTTGACGCATCGCAGTTTTTCAACGCCGAAGTGGGTGGAGTATGTAATGGCCATCTGCGGCACAATCGCGCTGCAAGGCAGTCCGACGTACTGGGTGGCGGTGCACCGGCTTCATCACCAGCACACGGACAAGCCGGGCGATCCGCATTCGCCACGCGATGGAAAATGGTGGTCGCACATGGGTTGGATCATGCGCGGATCGCTGCACAACGAGACCACGCTGCTGGCCCGCTACGCGCCGGATTTGCAGAAGGACCGCTTCTACCGCTGGCTCGGGGTGTGGCACTGGCTGCCGATTACGATCGCCGCTATCGTCTTTCTGGGTGCGGGGACCGCGGTGGGCGGGTGGAAGCTGGGAATGTCGTGGATGCTTTGGGGTGTGTTTTTGCGGACGGCGATTGGTTTCCACGTGACCTGGCTTGTGAACTCGGCCACTCACCTTTGGGGCGCGCGGCGATTTAACACGCACGACGACTCAACCAATAACTGGTGGGTGGCGTTGCTGACCGGCGGCGAGGGCTGGCATAACAATCATCACGCACACCCGGTATCGGCCACGCACGGTATGGCGTGGTGGGAAGTGGACATCAACTACTGGGGTATCCGGCTGCTGGCGCTACTGGGGCTGGCAAAGAACATCAAAGTGATGCGCCCCAAGGGGGACCGCCATCGGGTGCGGGTAGATCCGGCGCCCGCTGCTAGTCATGCAGGACGACGCTAACCAGCGAACTGTGGACGTGCATGCTGCCGGTGTTGTAGTCGATGAATCCGAGTTCGCGAAATCGGTTGAGAAAGAAGCTGACGCGTGAGCGTGTGGTGCCGATCATTTCCGCGAGAGTCTCCTGGCTGATTTTGGCGATGACGGGGATGGGCTTGGACTCCTGGCCGAAGTTGGCCATGAGTAGCAGCAGGCGGGCCAGCCGCTTCTCACTCGAGTTGAAAAGATGGTCGACGAGGTCGGCTTCCATCCGGATGTTGCGGTGCAGCAGATGGGTGAGGAACTGGCGCGCAAAGCCGGTATCGCGATGGAGCAGGTCTACCATGGCCGCCTTATCGACGCGAACAATGGTGCAGCGCTGGAGCGCGCTGGCGGTGGCCATACGCAGCGGTTGGCCGGCCAGGCAGCCCTCCCCAAAGAAGCTGTCTTCAGGAAGGATGGCGATGACGGCTTCCTTGCCGACTTTGGAAACCACCGTGAGCTTTACCTTTCCGCTCTGGATGTAGAACACCGAGTTTGCCGTGTCTCCCTGCGAAAATACCGCCTCGTTGGTGCAATACTCGTGCCTTGACTTTCCCGATTCCAGTTTGGTCATGAGAAAGCGGGGATCTAACGTGGCATCGGGTGTGGGGGCTGGATCCCCAGCAGGCTTTGGTGGGTTGTGGTTTGCCGCGAGCGATCGGAACGAATCCTTCCTCGCTACACGTTTTCGCGTTTTCTTTGGTTCGGCAATGCTTTCGGCGGCCATGGGGAACCTCCTGCTCACAAGGCGCACGTGAGGTCGAGCTGTGTATAGGGAGTATAGGCCCGGCAATGCGCCAGGTGTGTTCAATAAGGCTCAGATTGCATTGACAGGGCCGCATCTATCTGACAAAACGCCGCTTAGCAGCCGACTTTCCTCATTGATAGAGACGACCCGGACTGCCCGTGAGCGGTCTTGCTCAGGCAACAGCACCAAATCCGACTAGTGTGGCAGTCACCCCGTGCGCCAGAATGGAGCGTTTCGCAGCCCGGCGCGTGGCAGGGGTAAAAGAAAGAGGTTAAATGTATGAAGAAACTCATCTTGTGTGCAACCTTGCTTTGTCTCAGTGGCCCCGCCTGGGCGGAAACGCATCGCGAAGCAACGGACGACCGGATGGATCATGCCGGGCGCGTACTCGCCGAAATCATGGCGGCGCCAGATAACAGCATCCCCGAGGAGGTGCTGGAGCACGCAAAGTGTATTGCAGTGGTGCCGCACATGCTGAAGGGCGGATTTGTGATCGGCGCCGAGAACGGTCGGGGCGTGGCGACATGCCGGACATCGGACGGCTGGAGCGCACCGGCGTTTTTTGCGATTACCGGCGGAAGCTGGGGACTGCAGATTGGCGTGGAAGGCGTGGACCTGGTGATGATCATCCAGAATGAGCGCGGCATGCAGCAACTGCTTTCAAGCAAGTTTTCTCTGGGCGGAGATGCCTCCGCGGCCGCAGGGCCGGTGGGACGTCATGCTTCTGCCAATACCGACTGGAAGTTGGAAACTGAGATCCTGACGTATTCGCGCGCCAAGGGAGCATTTGCAGGGCTGACGCTGGATGGCGCCGTGATTCGCCGCGACGACGATTCCATGCGGGCAGTGTACGGACGCCACGCCACCACACGGTCCGTTCTGACCGGCGGGGTTGCGGTGCCGGCGACGGCCGAAAGCTTCCTGAATTCCGTGCGAGGAGCAAAAGCGCAAGCTGCCGCTGAGGGTGGCCGATAATCTGCATCCAATCTACCCAGGTGCCTGATGCGCAAACCTGCCGTCAGGTGCCTGCAATTGAAAAAGGAGATTGCGCATGCTTTGGACGATTTTTGTAGTCCTTCTGCTTCTGTGGATTCTGGGCTTCAGTTTCCACGTGGCCGGCAGCCTGATTCACCTACTGCTGGTGATCGCCGTGGTCGTACTGATCATCAACCTTATCTCCGGACGCCGAGCAATTTAGGCGGCATAAGGCCCCAGGCGTGTCCGGGGGATATTCGAATATTGCGCGGTGAATACAGCCACATTGAGGCGGGAGTTCCGCGCTCATGTTGTTGTATTCGCCGCGTCTGTATTTGGCCCGGATGACCGGCCTGCCCGAGGCTCGATTTTCTCGCCCTCTGCACTTTCCTGCTGAGGTTTGGGGAGTTCCGGGGGATGAGCGTGGCAGCCGCAGGAACGGCGAATGACCAGTTCCAGGGGAAGCACGACGCGATGGCCTTTTGTGGGGTACTCACCCCGCGCAATCCTCTCAAAGAGCAGGTTGGCAGCCATCTCCCCAATCTGATACACGGGCTGGCGAACGACGGTAAGGGCGGGCTGAAGCACGTCCGCCACGTCGAAGTCGTCAAAGCCGACCAGCGCGATCTGACCCGGAACGTCAATGCGGAGCACGTTGAGAGCATGCAGCAGATAGCGCATGGTCAGGTTGTTTCCGGCAAAGAGAGCAGTAGGTGGCTTGGATTGCGTGAGCAGCGAATGGATTGAAGTGACCGTGCTCTCCGGTGAAGTGCAATCGATGTAGCTTTCGGAACTCAGCCCGGCTTTCGTCATCGCTTCCTTGTAGCCGTTGTAGCGGGCCTGCATGGTGAAGAGCGCCTTGCTCAATCCCAGGAAAGCGATGCGGCGGTGGCCGTGGCCGATGAGATGTTCAATGCCGGCCTTGGCTCCAGCCCGATTGTTGACAACGATGGAGTCGAAGCGGGTGTTCGGGGCAGGGCGATCGAGAGTGACGATATGCACCCGGGAGAACATTTCGCCGCGCAGATAGCCGTCGTCGTTGGGCGCGGGGATAATGATCATTCCGTCGATTCGCCTGCGAAGCATGAGGCTGGCCTGTTTGCGCTCGATCTCGGTTTTCTCATCGGACGTGGTGATGAGGACCGAGTAGCCGTGCTGGGTGGCGACGGTGGAAATGGCGTGCGCGCAGGTGGCAAAGAATGGGTCGTAAAGATAGGGCAGGATGACGGCGATGGTTTTGGAGTGGACTGAGCGAAGGCTTCGGGCGAGCTCGTTGGGCTGGTAGCTCAGCATCCGGATGGCGCGCTGGACCCGGTCCGCGGTGTCCTTGGAGACGTTGGCGCTGCCGCTGAGCAGGCGGGAAACAGTCATCTTCCCCACGCCGGCCAGCTTTGCGACATCGGCCATAGTGGTATTGCGGCGTATAGCGTCGGGCTTGGTTCGTTTGGATGGCGGCATCTTGCAGTGATTCCACTTACATTAGCATCTTGGCCCATATTGCTGTCATCAGCTCTGGTTAAGCCTCTTGGGGCTGATCGGGTAACGAGATTCTGTCAAGACTGACTCTCGGTCCCATCATAAGAGCTGATTCCCTGCAGCGCCCTGACCTTTTACCGAAACAGACCTGCAGGAAGGATACTTGCCGTTGCACCAAAGCGCATTTCACAGCTTTCGCAATAAAATGCGCTTCGGTTTCAGCATATGCAGCAGCTTAACATGATAGCCATGCGCGCTGGCCTTGCGTCCAAAGAGGAACCCGATCACCTTGTGATCTTCAGCGTTTCTGGTCACCCGTCCAGTTGTAGGTGGACAGTAACTTGCCATCCGCACCCACCAGAAGAATGGCCGCACTTCCGCTTTCCAACGTACCGGCGAAGTGGCGCTTGCTGCGCACATCGTCGAATGAGACCCGCTTCAGATTTGACTCCGACGTGATGACGTAGAGCGTCGCCTGTGGAAATTGAGTAGGACAAATCAGGATGCCCTGGTCGTCCAGCAATGTGGTGTAGACCGGCGCCACGCCCGCTGTCTTGAGGGCATAGCTGTAGGCACCGGCGAGCGCGTGCAGATTGTCATTCAGTTCCAGGGGAAGCGGGGAGAAGAGGATTCTTCCCTTCCCCAGCGGCCTTTCGATCCAGTCTTCGCTGTTGGGCAGGATGGCGCGGCTGAGGGTTGTCGTCTTGAGGCCGGAGAAAGTCAGTTTCTCGTCGCCCCATGGAAAATGCGCTGCGTGGTTGCGAATGGTGAGCGGGCCGGTGATGTAGGGAATGCCGATGGCATCCTGACGGCCGGTGGCATGCAGGTGCGCATCGCTATCGAAGGGCCCGGTGACCAGCAGCGTTGCGCCGGATTTGACGTGATCTTCAATGACCTGCCATGCGGTTTCAGTCAGTCCGAAGGCCGATGGAAGAAGGATAAGTTTGGGTGAGCCGAGAAGCTGGATTTGGTATTCGCCGACAACGTATGCCTGGGAGCGCGCGGCCCCGTAGAGAGTGCGCACCGCCGTCTGCTGCGCCTCAAGCGCGAGTGATTTGGCGACGGACAGTTGCAGAGACTGCGGCAGCACGATGGCGACTTCAGGCAGCGTCAAAGCAGTGGCTTGAGGCGCGGCCTGGCGCGCGAATTCACCGAGGTCGCGCATCTGGTTTTCCCATACTTTGGATGAGCCGTCGCTGCGCTTCATGCCGAAGTCAACCTCGCGATCCCAGTCCCACTGCACAGCGCCGCTGGAGCCCGCCGCAAAGCCCTGCGCCCACTTGCGCTGCGTGAGGCCGAGGCCTGTGAACTCGTCGTAGCGCCACGTACCATCAGACGACCAGACGGGCTGATAGCCGGTTTCTCCGGTGATGTTGGGTACGCCGGGACGTTTGGCCGCGACGGAATCCCAGAGCAGCGCATCGTCTTGCCAGTATGTGTGATTGGTGGTGAAGGAGACGCCGGCGCCGCCGTAGAACTGGTTGAGAACGCGATCGGTAACACCGCCTTCGTCCTGCCCGACGTCGATGAGTTGCTTGCTGCCGGAGGCGCGGATGACGCCGATCATGGAGCGGACCCAATCGCTGAACATGTCTTGCGCGAACAGGTTGTAATCGACGGCGCGGACCTGGCGCGGGTTTCCGTAGCGGTCGTAGGTGAGGTCGGCGATGGACGGCAACGGGACGGCGTCGAAGCTGCCTAACTGCTCCGGTGGGACGGACCATGCGCCGGCAAGCGCGGACAGTTTGCCTTCATATTTCTGTTGCAGCCACTTGCGCCATGCGGTCACTTCAGCGGGATCGCCATTGGGATAGTTGCCTTTGAAGACCACGCGCGGGTTGGAGAAGCTGGGCTCGTTGATCAGGTCCCATGAGAGAAAGGGAACCTCTTTGAATCGCTCCACGACGGATCGAATGTAGGCTTGTTCCGCGTGGACCGAACCCGGATCGACGTATGGATTGGGTGGCGTGGCGGATGGATCTTCGCGGCCCGGAGGGGTTCCCGAGCGCGGAGAGAAGGCGAAGAACGTGAAGTTGACAGTGATGTTGTGGCGCTGGGCGCAGAGCAGAAAAGCTTCAAGGTTGCGCTGGAATCGCTCGTTGACGCCGCCTGTTGTGTTCTCAATGAAACGGCCGTTGGGCATCCACACGCCGGTGCGAACGAATGTTACACCGTGGTGCTCCATCTCATCGAAGTCTCTTTCCCAGACCCATGCGTTGCGCGGACCGGAGAAGTCCCATCCGTTGGATTCAGTGGAGAAGTAGTTGGTGCCGACGGGGAAAAACGGCGCGCCGTCGCGCGTGATGAAGTCGCCATGCACGCCGAGCGCCGGACCGGATGCGAGTTGAGCCGGTTCCTCGACCCAGAAGCCGTTCTGATAGAAGGCGCGGAACAGGCCGGCTTCGCTGTAGACCGCGGTGACTTTGTAGAAGCCCGTCGGCAGTGCTTTGTGGAACGGCACATCCACATCGACGGCGCCATTCGGCGTGACGGGAAGCGTGGCCGAATCGACGACTTCTTTTTCAGAACCGAGCGTGAGCTTGAGTTCGCCGTCGATCTGCCGATGTTCGCGGTGCGGCGTGTGGATGTGAGCGGTGATGATGGGCAGTTCGCCTGGGCGCAAGGTGGAGAAGAGCGCCTCAATGGACACATCGATCGCGCCCTGCGCGGCATACGCGGCGGCTTGATGGATGAGGGCAACACCGTCGTCACTCTGCCAGTAACCGGGTTCGGGATCGAAGTCGAGAGCGACAACACGGCTGCCCATCATGGGACCGAACGCGTGATTGGCAGCGATAACCGGCGCGGCGACTAGCAGGCCGGTGCTGTCTGCCATGTAGCCGAGGCCATCGAGACGGCCTTCAATGGTGAAGAATCTGCGAGCGCGAATGTGCGCTGGCGGCAGAGCGTAGCCAAATCTCCACGCGAACTGCGCATCTTTGGGCACGGGAACTTCGTAGGTGTGACGAAAATCGAGGACGCGCGCATAGGTGTCTTGCGGCCGCAACGACTGGAACTTGCCATCCGTCTCGACGACGGGGACTTGCAGCGGCTGGCCGCCAAGAATGAGGAGATTGCCGCCGGCATGGAGATATTGTTCGATGAACTTCCACGCATCGACCGGCACGGCGGAGCCGTAAGGCAGAATCAGCAGGTCGGCGCCGGTCAATGTTGTTGGCTCTTTCATTGCGGCCAGATCGGCGAATACCGGATCCATTCCATCGAGGGCGTGCATGAGCGCGGAGCGATCGACGGGCTGGCTGGCGACGATCGGAAATCCGGACTGCCAGAACACAACGACCTTGGCGAACATCGATGCCGGGAACAGCGCGATCAGAGCAAGAATGAGAGCGAATTTGCGCAGACGAATGGATATTCCGGAGAACTTTGCAAGCGGCGAGTTATGCATGATGGGCTCCCGGCCGTTGATCAACAATGGCCTGAACGATGCGCGGTGATTGTTCGTGCGTGCTCGAAGCTGCGTGTCGGGTGACTTGGATTGACGGCAACTTCGGCTGAATGATATCGTTCCCACCGAACGATACCAAGTGACCTTGCTGTATGACAAGTGAGCGCGCACGTCGCGCATCAAAGCCACGGAGGCAACAATGAATAATCGTAATCGTCGCTGGCTCCCTGCCCTCATCGGCATCGGTATGCTGGCCTTGGCCGCGTCGCCGGCTCTTTTTGCGCAGACGCATCCCGCGCCACTGGGCGCGTTTGAGGGTCATGGAGATGTGGGCACGGTGCTGCATGCCGGATCTGCGAAATATGACGCGGCCAGCGGCACCTATACCGTGACAGGCAGTGGCGAGAACATGTGGTTTGGCGCGGACGATTTTCAGTTCGTGTGGAAGAAGGTGCAAGGGGACGTTGCGATCTCAGCCAACATTGCGTTCATGGGCGACAAGGGCAACAACCATCGCAAAGCTGTGCTGATGATTCGCCAGAGCCTGGACGCAAATTCTCCGTCGGTTGATATTGCGCGGCACGGCGACGGGCTGACATCGCTGCAGTTTCGTGCAGCGGCGGGCGACAACACGCACGAGGTGCAATCGAATGTCGTTGCTCCGACGCGCGTGAGGCTGGAAAAGCGCCGCGACTTTTTCTATGCATTTGTTGCGGGCAAGGACGGAAAGCTGCAACCCGCGGGTGCTTCGACCAAACTGGCGTTGAACGGCGAATTCTACGTGGGTATCGGCGTTTCAGCGCATGACAAGGACGCGACCGAGACGGCTGCGTTCTCGAACGTGAAGGTGGAAACGCTGACTGCGAGCGACAAGAAGCCGGTGCTGTGGAGCACGCTGGAGACGGTGCCGATTGCTTCAGGAGATCGTCGCGTGGCGTACGTGGCGCGGGCGCATTTTGAGGCGCCGAACTGGTCGCGGGACGGATCGTTCTTCCTGTTCAACCAGGATGGCGGCATTTATCGAATGGCAGTGAGCGGCGGTGAACCTGCGCGGATTCCGACGGGGCCTAATGTGCAATGCAACAACGATCACGGCATGTCGCCCGATGGCACGATGCTTGCGGTGAGCGACTCGACGCAGTTGAAGAAGTCGCAGGTGTACACGCTTCCGATTGGAGGCGGGGCGCCGAAACAGATCACTGCGAATGCACCGTCGTACTGGCATGGATGGTCGCCGGATGGGCAGACGCTGGCGTTCACGGGACAACGTGGCGACAACTTTGATATCTATTCGATCAGCGTGAACGGCGGCGAAGAGAAGCGGTTGACGACGGCCCCCGGGCTGGACGATGGGCCGGAGTATTCGCCCGATGGGCAGTGGATCTATTTCAACTCCGAGCGCACGGGCCAGATGCAGATTTGGCGCATGCATGCGGACGGCAGCGATCAGGAGCATGTGATTACGAGTGAGACCAACGACTGGTTTCCGCACATTTCGCCTGACGGAAAATGGATGGTTTATCTGAGTTATGAGAAAGGCGTGAGCGGACATCCGGGTGACAAGGATGTGACGCTGAACCTGATGTCGATGGCGGACAAGAAGGTGAAGGTGCTGGCGAAATTGTTTGGCGGGCAGGGCACGATCAATGTGCCTTCGTGGTCGCCGGATAGCGCGAAGGTAGCGTTTGTGAGTTATGAGTATTTGGTGGATGGGGCGCGGGAATAGTCTTGTGCGGTTCATACGAATCCGCCCTCCGCGAGTGATTGCGCAGGGCGGATTTGTTTTGTGCGATAAGATTGGAGTTGGGTTACTTGACTGCAACGACTCCGGTGTCGAGGTTCCATCCACGCAGCCCGATGGACGGTGTGGCTGAGCTTGCGGGGAACTGCACAGTGATGGTGCGTTCTTCGCCGGGCAGCAGCGACACGTAGTTCTCGCTGTAGTAGGCGGGTAGGATGCGCTCGCCGGTGGCCGCGTTGTTGAGGGTGAGCTTGACCAGCAACGCAGGAGCGGAGCCGGAGTTCTTGATCTTCACCGTCGCCTTGCGTTCATCGCCTGCATTGGTGACTGTGGCTGACGTGGTGAGCGTGGCCTTCGCTAAATTATCAAGTTCACGCAGGCTGGCCTGCTCCTGCGACCACCAGTAGAAGTTGTCGCTGACGGGCGTGCCGGCTGCGTCGCTGACCTGCAACTCCACGAGAACGGTGTGACCACCGGCAAGCTTTTCGAGATCGGGCTTGGAGACAGGCGTGCGCGCGTTGGACGCGGCAAGCACCTGGTTGGTCTGATCGCTCAGCGTTTTGCCATCGAGAGCCACCACGCGCACACGGACCTTGAGCGACCTTGCGTCGTTGAGGTTGATCAGATCGACGGAGCCGTCGGTGAGGTCGAGTTGCGCATGGACGGGCTCGCAGGCTTTCTGCGTGCCGTAGAAGCTGGATTGCGTGTCGTAGTCGGAGCCGAGAAAGTTCCACTCCATGCTGGGCCACGCGGGCTGCGTCATCCAGATCATGCGGGCAGAGTTGGGCTGCCACAGGTGCGCGGCGAAGCCCTCGAAGATGGCGAGGTGAGCCGCGTAGTCAATCATCTGCGCCTTGCGATCGAAATCCTCAAGGCTGGTGGCCGCGCCAAACTCCGTCTCAAGGGTCTTCATGAAGGGAGCGACCGCACCGTTTCCAAGCTGGTGCCAGTCGTGATAAGCCCAGGTGTCGCTGATGGGCCAACGATCGGGCTCGGGGATGAAGGCCTTGATGCCTTCGAGCGTGGGGACACTGGGAATGCCCAACTCCACGCTGAAGCCGCGGTTGATGCGGTAGTACGTGTCGAGCGTTTGAAGCTGATAGGGACCGGAGTTGCGCAGGTTCACCATGTTGGAACTGCCGGTGTAATAGCGGGTGTGGTCGAGAGTGCGGACCAGCGTGGCGAGGCCCTCGTTGATGATGGGCTGGGGCACGCCTTCATTGCGGCCGCACCACACTACGATGGACGGATGGTGGCGGAAGCGAAGAATGCTGTCTTGCGCATTCTTGAGGAAGAGCGCGGGGTCCTGCGCCTCGAGATTGTAGTTCTGCGTCGATTCCCAGAAATCGTTCCACACCATCAGGCCGTACTTGTCGGCGAGGGCGTAGAAGTTCTCCTCGGAGTCCTGGCCCATCCAGTCGCGAATCATGTTGACGTGCGCGTTGCGATGGAGGCGGAAGTACGGCTCCAGGTGCTCGATGCTGACGCGCTTGCGGCTGTCGTCCATGCCCCAGTTTCCGCCGCGCGCGGCGATGCGCACGCCGTTGACCTTGATGACGAGATCGGTTCCGGGCCACACGCCTTCGACGGGCCGGATGGACGCGGATCCCTCGGCTTCGGGGGCGAGCGAATGCACCCAGGCACGACGCATCCATTCAGGCAGTTTCTGGCCGGGAAGTAGCTGGTTCGGTGTCTGATCGTCGATTTGGCGAATGCCGCGGTGGCTCTCGTCGATCAGAGGAAGCGCTTCGTCATGCGTGCGGCTGGGCAGCACTTCAACGCGGCGCAGATGGCCGGTGGCGTCGAACAGTGACGTCTCATAGCTCACCTCTCGCATGCCGAACTCGATCTCCTGTCGCGCGCTGAGGGCGCCGCCCGCGGTGAAGCTTACCTTGAGCTTGTGCAGCGTGGGGTCGCCGTAGCCGTTGGGCCACCACAGGCGCGGATGCTGCACCTTGAGTTGCGTAAACTCTTCGGGTTTGAGGCGGACGACGGTTTCGCCGGGGGCAAGGCGGACATGCTTCGTCACCTTCACGTCGTCGAAGCTGGCGGTGAGGTCGCCCTCGACGGAGGCGTTGGAGGTGTTGGTCAGGGGCGCTTCGATTTCGACGTCCGCTTCGCTGCGGTCCGGCCTTGGCAGCGTGGTGACCACTTGCAGATCGCCCACTTCAACGGTGCCGGTCGCGGTCAGCGTAACGTCCTGCCAGATGCCCGTGTTGCGGTCGCGAATGCTGGGAATCCAATCCCAGCCTTCGGTCGCGGAGAAGGTGGGCCCGTCAATGACCTGAATGCCGCCGTTTTCGCCGGGCCCTGCCTTGATGGACTCCTCCTGCGCGAGACCGGGATGCGGCGGCGGACTCACGCGGACAGCGAGGACGTTGACGATGTTGTGGGCCAGAATCGAGGTCACGTCAAACTTGCCGCGTAGAAAAGCTCCCGTGAAGCCGCCGAGTTTTTGGCCGTCAAGCCACACCTCCGCGGCGTAGTTCACGCCCTCGAAGGTGAGGATCACGTGCTGGCCGGGCGCAGCAGGAGGCGGGGGAAGCTCGACGCGGTACCAGTAGTCCTGATGGGCCAGGCTCTCGGGAATGGCGAGATTATTGAGGCCGTAATCGGAGTCGGGATAGATGCCGCGGTCGATCATGGTGGTGAGGACGGTGCCGGGAACCGTCGCGACCATCCAGTTCTGCGAGGTGAAGCCGGGCCGGGAGATATCATTGCCATCGGCCTTGACGTCGGGAGCGGCGATCAGCTTCCAGCCGCCGGTGAGCTTCCAGGGATTGGTTCCGACCAGCCTGGTGGTGAGATCGGCGGGGCTCAGGGGCTTGGCCACGGGCGTTTGGATCGCGCCCTTGCCTCGGGGCAGCGTGGAGGGAATCTGCGGCTCCAATTGGCCAGCCATGCCGCGGGTCTGGACGGGCCAGTGCTGCGTTGCCTCCTCGTAGACGGGCAGATCGAGATTGGGCGGGGCTGCGGCAAGGTCGGCGACCTGCGCGGCGGTTAGAGCTTCACGATAGATGTTGAGGGCGGAGATCTTTCCGCCAAAATGGTGGTCTGTGACACCCGGCTCCGGCTTGGGCGCCATTTCGATGCGGCCGGCGATGTTGCCCTCCCCTGACGCGCTGGATGCTACAGGCTTGCCATCGGCATAGAGAGTCACGTTCTTGCCATCTCCCACGGCCACGGCAAAGTGCCAATCCGCAGGGCTGAGCGCTCCATCAGCAGCAACCAGGTGACCGCTCCCATGACCGAGCCACAGGCCGAGGCGATTGCCCTGGAGGCCGATGAACCGTGCGTCTTTGGCGGACGGTTCGCCGATGCCGGCGAGCAGCGTGGAGCCTTCGCCCGTACTTGTTTCGGAGTGGGCGTCAGGGCGGAACCAGAAAGCGAGGGTCCACCGGGCGTGGGCGTCGAGAACGTCAGTCGCGATGGCCGCGGACGGGGGCGGCGGCTGTCCATAGGGACCGGCTGAGGGCTTGGTCAGGCCCGGCCCGTCGGCAAGAAAGACCGCGTTGTAGGGACCGTAGGCTTCTGCAGGAACCTGTTGGGCGCTCGCAGACAAAGGCAGAACGAGCAACATTCCCAGGCAGGCGGCGATCAAGGCGTTCAGCAATCCGCGCAGGGACGACCGGAATTGGGGCAGAACAGGGGCTTCAATTTGAATGGGCATCTCGGCTGCTTCCTATTGGCTTAAAAAATCCCGCGGACCGACGGCAGGTGCAGGAGGGTGAGAATCATGGCTAAGTTGAATGGTCGGGGGCATTAAGCCCCAGCGGATCAGCCGGATCGATACCTTCTCGGGAACATGGTTCGAGAAGTTTTTCGTCCGGCTACGCGGCATCGAGACGCACCTTCCGCTGGGCTGAAACCGGGCTGCCGCCCATCTCAGCGGAAGTTATGATACCGTTATCATCAAGAAAGAACAGATACCTTTTCCGCCTCGTCTTGTCAAGCATTCTCGGTCGGGTTCTCGAGAAATGGAGTAAATGGGGTGTGCTACAAAGGTATCGAAACCACTGAGAGGCGGGCAGTCGTGGAATTCGCGGGATCTTCTAATGTTCTGACCTTCGATGTGGGCGGTAGTCACGTCAGCGCTGGTCTTTGTGATCTTCAGGGGCTGCAGGTGATTCACGCTTCCAGCGCGCCCCTGCCGGCGGTCGTGAGCTTTGACGGGTTCGTCGATCTTCTTTATACCCTGGGCCGTGAGGCTGCGGGGGCGGAGCGGAACATCGCCGGCGCGGCGCTTGCGGTGCCTGGACCATTCGATTGCGAAGCAGGCGTCAGCCTGATGCAGCACAAGCTGGAATCGCTCTACGGCAAAGATCTGCGCGGCGCGCTGGCGGCCCGATTTGGGTGGGCGCCGGAACAATTGCGCTTCCTGAACGATGCAAGCGCGTTTCTGCTGGGCGAGGTGAGTGCGGGCAGCGTTCGCGGAGCGAAGAGGGCCGCGGGACTTACGCTGGGCACCGGCATCGGCTCGGCCTTTGCGCTTGACGGCCATCCCGTGACGGATGGAAAGGGAGTGCCACCGGGGGGCGAAATCTGGAATATCCCGTGGGGCGATGGAACCGTCGAGGACCTGATCTCAACCCGTGCTCTGAAGGCGGAGTATCTTGCGCGCACCGGGAAAGACGAAGAAGTCGTCGACATTGCGGCGGCGGCAAAGACGGACGCGGACGCGCGGCAGGTTTTCGAGTCGTTCGGACTGCATTTGGGCCAGGTGCTCCGCGACGTGATTGCGCCCTTCCATCCCGAGATGGTTGTGGTTGGCGGCGGAATCTCGCGTTCGGCTGAGCTGTTTTTGCCCATCGCGCAGAAGCAGATCGACGACCTGGGCATTCGCGTTGTGACGTCGAGCCTGCTTGATCAGGCTGCGCTGGTGGGCGCCGCGGCGTTCTGGCGTGACGAGTTCGCGCCAGCAAACGAACGATCGGCAGACGCACTTCCTGCGTCGTTCGCGCCGAGCAGATTTTAGGGATCACCGGCCGTTGAACGCTTCAAAAACGCTCATGGTTCAGGTTAAGGCTGCGGAAATGTCATCCTCCACACTGTCGTAAAGTCGTTGCGGAAATTAACCCTCCTTGAGAGCGCAATCGTAAATGGAGAGGGAGCGACAAGCCCAGCCTTATAGGGCATGAACCGCGATGAACCCCCTACCCCCGGCGGGTATCATCTAGTCCTGCAATATGGGAAAGAATCAATTTTCGCGGCTTCTTTAAGCGGTTGCGCGACAGCTTTGATCGCCCGAAAGATCAGTCAGCGTTCGTGCCCTCATTTGTTTTACGGATGCTGCTCAATCGCAACGCTCATTGTGCTGCTATTGCCTGTAGCCGCCAGCCCCACAACGGTACTTGCGACGCCGGGCAGCGATGCCGGCGCAAAGCTCACTGACCCGTCCAGCGCGGACGTGGCAGTTGAGGACTGCGTGGCCAGCAGTTGGGCCGCGGCACAACGGCCATGCGGCGGGCAAGGCGGAGCCCACGCATATACTGCCTGGTAGAGCGTCACCGTGCCGCCCGCCATCGCATTTCCATCCATATCGCGAAGCCGCAGAGTGATCTGGTTGGGCGTCGCCGATGTCGCTATGCTCTGCACTGTCCCGGCGACAGCTTCAAGATAGGCGTACTCGGGTCGCGCGCCAAGCACCGTGAAGCTGACGCATTGAGTGGTGCCGTTCACGCAGGCGGTGGATGTGGCCTGTTGTCCTCGCGTGAGGGGCCCCACAGAGAGCGTCTTGGTGGCGATGCCGCTGGAACTGGTGACGGCGGCCGTATTCACCAGGGCAGTCATGCCGCCGCCGGTCTGCCAGGCCACCGCCTGTCCGCTCACGGGCACGCCATGCTTCAGCACCAGCGCCTGGGTGGTCCACGAGACCGTGGCCCCCGCGGCGAGCGAAAGGGTTGGCGTCAGCGCAGCCAGCACCGGGGGTGTTCCGCCGCTGAAGTGTGCCTGCACGTTGGATCCGTTGGTGAGCATGGCGATCACCACTGAGGCGGTCGCATCCACTGCCGTCACATTCATCGTGGCGTTGCCGTCTCCGGTCGTGGCCATGGTGCAGGTGCTCTTTCCGCAGCCCAGGGTCGCGGTTCCGCTGGCCACGGTGTAAGTCACGGTCACGCCGCCGGCCGCAGACAGATCCGGTCCCAATGCGGTCACGCTGAACGCTGTCGGCACGCCGATGGGAATCGTGTTCGCAGGCGCAGTAACCAGGGTAAGCGCGTCGCCCGTGCCCGCATCGTAGCTGATACCGCCGGTAAGGATGGTCTGGGCATAATAGACCGGCTGATCGTCCACTTCCACGTCCACTGTGCCGGTAACGCCCGCGCCGGCCTGCGGGGCAATGGCCGTGATCTCGTTCGGCGAAACGCTGGTGACCACCGCTGCCTTGCCATTCACCAGCACCGTGTCTGCCACGTGAAACCCCATGCCGCGAATGACGATTGGGCCGCCCGTGGCCGGCAGCCGCTGGGGCAACACCGTGTCGGCATACAGCACCCAGCCGTTGTACGCGTAGTCGGGCCTGCCATCGCCGCGCATGTCCGCAATCCCCAGCCGCACCATGTCGTCCGCCGAGGTGGTCACTCGCAGCCAACTCTCGCCCGTGGCGTTGCCGTTCAGCCCTGGCCCCGCGCCCACAGCCGGAGAGCCCACCGCGTCAAACGCGTCCCAGATGCCCAGGGCCGGCATGGCTTTAAAGCCGCTGGGCCGGCCGCTCTCGTCCAATGCCTCGGTCACGATGGTAAAGGTGCGGTTCCCCCTCACAGGGAAGTTGAACCAGTCCGCCTGCCCCACCTGGCTCAGCCTACCGCACCATAATCCGCTGGCCGGCAACATCCGCGGCGTGGCCTCCGTGGAGATCGCGTCCATCGAGTCCCCGGTGGCTGAGTCAGCCACGTTCACGCTGAGCGTCTTTTGCATGCCCGCTGAAAGGTTCGGCAGCGAGATTGGCGCCAGCGTCCCCGAGGGCAGCGGCGAGCCCGCCACGTACGGGCCAACCGAGTTCGCGTAAATGTACATGGGGTCGACCTGCTCGAACGTGACCACGTAGTCGGCCGCGGTCATCCCCGGGGGCAGGGGAATGAACCGCAGGTCGAAATAACCCTGCACGTCCGCGTCGTTCGATCCCCATTGCGACAGCAGGTTGCCATTCGTGTCCGTCCAGCCCGTCACGGCATTGCCATGGTTGCCGCTGAAATATGCTCCCGAGACGAAGGTCACAGTGTACTCGTAAAGCGGGTTGCCGCTCGCGTCCAGCGGCCGTGCCACCACGTTCACGCCCTGCATGCCCATTCCCGCGCGGAAGGTGATGTTGCCGTCGATGGAGACGGTGTTGGCCGCAGTGATCACCTTTCCGGGAAAGCTGTCAAGGTTCGCGCTCGTGATCGGATACATGCGATTGAGGGCGGCGATATCGTCGAGGCGCAGGGTACCTGGATCGGGAATGCAGACTCCGCCTCCGGAGCCGCAAACGCCGCTCATGGGCTGCATCACCGGCCAGCCCTCCTTACGGTCAATATTCTGGCTGGCGAGGGAGCCGGGGTTCACCTGCGAGTAGTCCAGCCCCAGGATGCGTCCAAAGGCCCGCTCCAGTTGAAACTGCATCATCGCCAGCAGGTTCGCATTCGTGGCGCACCGGCCGTTCAAAATCAGAATGCCGTGGGCGATCGTGGCGTCCGGGGTGATGTTGTCCATCCACACCGTCGCACTCGAGCTTTGGCAATTGGTGGGATCGCTGAAGTAGGCGCCATACAGTTTGTCCAGCACCGAGCCATCCGCGTCATAGATCACCCCCACCGGATAGTTCGCCGCGCTAGGCGTCACATCGGAGGGAGCCGCGAACCACTGGCTTCCGGCCGCGATGTTCGCACCGGTCACATCCTCGTTCAGCGAGCCCTTGTCCACCAGCGTCACGCCGGCCGTTTGCACCGAACTCCACAGGGCAGCCGCCGCGTCCACCATGGCCGTCGCCTGCTGGTTGGTCACGGAACTGTTCAATGGCCCCTGGTCGACGTAATAGTTCACCTGCCCGTTCGCCCAGTGCACGGGCTGCCCCAGAACCGCCGGGTTAAAAAAACTGGTCCCCGCCACATACTTGGGTCCCCCCCCCAGCACAACCGTGGGGGCAAGAGTCACAGTCAGGCACACCAGAAGAGACGCGATGAAAAGAGCTGAACGATGATCGGCATTAGACACGGGTTTTGCTCCAGATACCGACCTTTTTGCACGTATGAGACCTTTCTAAGGTGGCGATTGTTAGAAAACTCTTATGGGGGCTCGCTCCGCCTCCCTCCCACAAAAGTACTGAACACCACCTGGTCTGTGCCGGCTGCTGTTCCACCCCTGTTCGTTAAGATGGGATTTGCGCGTCGCGGCCTGTTGACCGTATTCGGCCAAGGTCGAAGACGCACTCTATGGAACGGAGTCGGATGCTGCACCCCAAACAAAAAACACAGGAGCCGGAATGCGATTAGGTGATCTGCTGATCAGGGCAAAGAAGGTCACCGAAGACGATGTGGCTCGAGCTCTCAAGCGCGCCAGGGTACACGGCGGCCGCCTTGGCGACAATCTCGTGGCCCTCGGCGCACTCGACCAGCACACGCTCGACAACTTTCTGCATCGAATCCCCCTCGAGCCCGCCGACATCGAGGCCACCGGTATCGACGAGAACGAACTGCTGAGCCTGTTGATGAAGCTGATCTATACCGCCCGCGTTGAGACCGCCCGCGAGATGATGGACGCCATCAAGCTCCCGTACCACATCCTCAGCGAACTGCTCCGCATGGCCGTCGACCGCCAGCTGCTCCACACCCTGGGAACCCGCAGCTCCGGCAACATGCTCGACATGGGCTACGGCATGACGGAGAACGGCAAGCAGTGGACAATGGAGGCCCTGCAGCGACTGCGCTATGCCGGTCCCGCGCCCATTCCCATCGCGGAGTTCAGCGAACAGGTCAACCTGCAGAAGCTCACCAACGAAGCCATCACCCTCCAGCGCGTCCATGAGAGCGTCGGCCCGCTGGAACTGCCGCAGAACATCATCGAGCAGATCGGGCCGGCGTTGAACTCAGGTCGCGCCATCCTGATGTATGGGCCGCCGGGAAACGGCAAGACAACCGTCGCGCTGAGCATCGCTTCCGTGTTCCACGATGTTATCTACGTGCCCTACGCGGTCGAGGTCGAGGGGCAGATCATTCGCGTCTTCGACTCCAGCATTCACAAGGTGGTAAGCCCCGCCGGCGTGGCAGACGAC
>PLXP01000186.1 GCA_003151435.1 Acidobacteriaceae bacterium | reverse complement strand
TCCTTCATCTTGGGGTTCCAGCGCTTGGTCTGATGCCCGAAGTGAACACCAGCTTCGAGCAGCTCCTTCATTGTGATCGTGGCCATTGGCCTCCTTTTTTGGATTGCATCCGGGCTAACCTTCGTCTGGCCCGGATTGAACCCGCTTGCGCGGGAAATGGTGGAACCGAGTTTTCAGTTGTCAGTTTTCAGTAACCCGATGGCCCGGGTAGTGACGACTGGAAACTGACAACTGAGAACTGAAAACTAACGCTTGCTGAACTGGAACCGTGCGCGTGCGCCCTTCTGACCGTACTTCTTGCGCTCCTTCATGCGAGAGTCGCGGGTCAGCAGGCCTTCGGCCTTGAGCAACTTGCGCAGTTCCGGGTTGAACTCAACCAGGGCGCGGGCAATGCCCATCTTCACGGCATCGGCCTGCGCGGCCACGCCGCCGCTCTTCACGGTGGTCACCACGTCAAAGCTTGCGGCGAGCTCGGCCACCACCAGCGTGCGCTTGGCTGCCACGCGCTGCTGCTCGGTCACAAAGTAGGTCTCAAAAGGCTTGCCGTTCACCTTCCACTCACCGGTTCCCGGACGCAAAAAGACGCGGGCGATCGCCGACTTGCGGCGCCCCGTTCCGTAATACTGAACCAAATCTGCCATTTTTCCTCTTAGCTTCTAGCCTCTAGCTTCTAGCTTCCAGCTAAAAGCCTCGCAAGGCGCCTGAATCTCAACTACCGAACTAGCAGCTAGCAGCTGCTCTTACTTGACTTCCAATGCCACCGGCATCTGCGCCTGGTGGGGGTGCTTGTCGCCGCGATATACCTGCAGCTTGGTCGCCATCTGGCGGCCCATCTTGCTCTTGGGAAGCATGCCCTTGATGGCTTCTTCCAGGATCTTTTCCGGCTTGCGTGCCAGCAGGCGCGTGAACGACTCTTCGCGCAGTCCGCCGGGGAAACCGGTGTAGCGGCGATAGAGCTTGCTCTGGCTCTTGAGCCCGGTCAGCCGAACCTTCTCGGCGTTGATAACAATCACGTGATCGCCCATATCGATGTACGGCACGTATTGGGGATTCAGCTTGCCGCTCAGAACGCTGGCGGCCTTGGTCGCCAGACGGCCCAAGGTCTGGCCGCTGGCATCTACCACATACCACTTGCGGTCAATATTTTTGCCGCTCGGAACAAAGGTCGACATCTCTCTCCTGCCTTCAGTCAAAAAAACTCGCTCAGCCTACCCGCCCGAACCGCCGGACGTCTCAAACTGTCGCGCAATCGCGCAAATACCATTTGCCCACGCAAAATGCGCACGGGCTTTGCTTCCACCCACTACCAAACAAATCTGTTCGGGTGCGGACTGCGGGGGCTGGCCCCTAATGGGCTTTGGCTCGCCTGGACACGCGCTCCAGAAACAGCTTCCGGGATCCGCATCCAGCAGCCGGGTGCCTGTTCCGGCAGCTCCCTAAAGGGAATCCACCAGCCGAGTCCGGGTGACCACACACAGACCCCAGGCGCAACACCGCGCAAGGACTCCAGAATACTTGATTCGTTGGGCAGAGTCAACGAAAAGACAGCACCTGAAGCAAGTGAATGGAAGCCGGTGTGAACCTGGCCCGCGAACATGACTCCCGCCGCATTGGCGCCCACCAATATCAGGCTCCGGTCTAAGGAGTCGTATTCCTACAGCAAAACATGCCCAGGTTCTACCGCACAGATGCGTATGGGGCGCTGAACCTGCTCGCCAAAAGAACAACCAGGAGTAGAATTGGGCCACAAAAGCCTCTTCATTCCGACTTGGGGGAAAGACCATGCCCAATGTCCTCGTCCCGACTCCCAGCGGACAAATGCCCGCCTGGCTCGCTATTCCTGCCAACCCAATCCCCGCACCGGGGGTCATCGTCCTTCACGATGTTGGCGGCATGAGCCAGGATCACCGCAACCAGGCGGAATGGCTGGCCGAAGCTGGTTTTCTCGCCCTGGCGGTCGATCTCTACTACCGCGGCGGAATGTTGCTCTGCCTTCGTTCGATAGCCCGTGACCTGATGGCCCGCTCAGGCCCAACTTACGACGATGTCGAGGCCTGCCGAAACTGGCTGGTTGCACAACCGAACTGCAGCGGCAAAATCGGCGTCATCGGCTTCTGCATGGGCGGCGGTTTCGCTTTGCTGCTGGTCTCGGGCCACGGCTTTTCGGCCGCCAGCGTCAACTACGGCGGACCGATTCCCCCGGACATTGACGAGTTCCTCAAAACGGCCTGCCCGGTTGTGGGCAGCTACGGCGCCAAGGCGCGCTGGGAGCAGGGCGTCGCCGATCAACTCCAGAAGGCACTGGAACGCGCTCTGGTTCCTCACGACGTCAAGGAGTATCCCGATGCCGGCCACTCCTTCATGAACAACAACGAGCATTTCTGGTTCAAGCTGCTGCGGTTCGCCGGCATCGCCTACAACGAACCCGCCGCGATGGACGCGCGCCGTCGCATTGCGGCGTTCTTTCACACGCATCTTGGGGGCTGAGACATGATGAATTCCGATCGGTATCATGCGATTGATGCGAGACAAGATGATTTGAGCGGTCTATGCCGCATCGGTGGAATCGCTGCTTTCTGTCTGATTGCGTACTGCCTGGCGACAATCGTTCAGTTGCTCGTTTTGGGTGCGGGAGTGCCCCCGACCGCCGCCGGCGTATTCGGTATTCTGCACACCCACAGGATTGAGGGGCTGTTGCGCCTCGATCTCGCAACCGTCCTCGTCATGCCGCTTTACTATCTGCTGTTTCTGGGACTCTTTGCGGCGTTGAGACGTGTGGACCAGGCAAACACCGTTCTCGCCACGACCCTGGCCTTCGCTGGAACAACTCTCGTTCTCGCAACTCCGACGGCTCTCCCCTTGCTTTCGCTGAGCGACAAATATTGGGCGGCCACAAGCGACGCCGTGAGAGCACAATTCCTGGCCGCGGGAGAGGCACTGATGAGCTCCGACATCTGGCATGCGACCGGAGCCATGGTCGGTGGGGTGCTTGTGCAGTCAGGCGCCGTGCTGATCTGCTGCGTCATGCTGCGCGGCGGGGTTTTCAGCAGGACGACGGCATGGCTGGGGATCGTAATGCATGGCATCGACCTGGCCCACACCGTCTTGGGACCCTTCGCGCCGATGTTTGCCGCGATCCTTATGGCCCTGGCAGGCTTGCTCTACCCGGTCTGGTTCTTCCTCATTGGCCGCAGGCTTCTTCAACTAGCTGCAGGAAAGACCGGCCCTGCACCTTCCGCGCCGGTCGCGTCTCATCTCGCTGGGTAAAGCCCATTGAAGGCTGAAGGCTGCTTAGCCTGTGGCAAAAGTCGAGATTTCAGAAAAGACATCCCTCAGGGGCTAAAGCCCCATTGATTCCTAAGACTTTACGGCACGACTAAAGTCGTGCCCTTTCAAAACCGGACTTCTGCCACAGGTTGCTTAACGAGAATCCCACCTCGGCGGCAGTGATGCTGCGGCAAAGGTGGAATCTCTATCTTGAAGCTAGCAGTTGGGAGCTGGTCTTACGCCGCCGTCAAATCGGCCGACCGAACCCTGAAGCGCTTCATCTGGATGGAGAGCGTCCGTTCGATCTTGCGAAGGTCGCCGCGCTCCGCAGGAACGGCGAAGGTGGAGGCTACGCCGTGTGCCGAGGCGCGGCCAGTGCGGCCTACGCGGTGGACAAAATCTTCCGCCATCTTGGGCATATCGAAGTTGATCACGTGGGCCACGTTCGCCACGTCGATGCCGCGGGCGGCCACGTCGGTGGCCACCAGCACGCGATGGCGGCCTTCAGTAAAGCTGCGCAGCGCGGAGTTGCGCTGTGCCTGCGAGCGGTCACCGTGAATCTGCGTCGCCGACCAGCCGGACTTCGTCAGCCGCCGCGCTACGCGATCCGCCCCGTGCTTCGTCCGCACAAAGACCAGGAAGCTGCCTGTTTCCGCGCCCAGCAGGTGTTCCAGAAGCTCCTGCTTCTTGTCCGGCTCCACTTCAAACGTGCGCAGTTCCACGTTTTCCGCGGGCTTCAGCACCGATCCGATTTCGATCCGAGCGGGATTGTTGAGGTATTTGCGCGCCACTTCCTTCACCGCGCCTTCCAACGTGGCGGAGTAGCAGAGCGTCTGGCGAACTTCCGGCAGCGTAGCTGCAATGCGCGCGATGGCGGGCTGAAAGCCCATATCGAGCATCCGGTCCACTTCGTCCAGCACCAGGATCTTGACCTGGTCGAGCCGCACCAGCCTGCGCTTGATGTAGTCCTCGAGGCGTCCGGGGGTGGCGACGATGAGGCGCGCGCCACGGCGAATGGCATCCAATTGTGACCGCTCGGCCAGCCCTCCAACCACGAGGGCTACGGATTGTGCGGAACTTGAGCGAATGGCAAGAAAGGCCTTTTCTACCTGCATGGCCAGCTCGCGCGTGGGCAGCAGGATCAGCGCATGGGCGCCGCGGCCTTCGGTCTTCTGCAACATCTCAACGATCGGGATGAGGTAGCCGAGGGTCTTGCCGGTCCCGGTCTGCGCGGTGGCCAGCACGTCGCGGCCTTCGAGCGCCGGAGGAATGCAGCCGACCTGCACCGGGGTGGGGATTTCGAACTTGTTGGCATTGAGCCGCGCCACGAGGGCGGCCGAAAGTGTGAACTGCGAAAACTGAGTCGTCAAAGTGTAATCATTTCCTGGGTTCCGGAGCCCCTGTTTCCCAACGGGCCTGCAAACGGAACCGGACCTTGAGGCGCGCACACGAATACTGCGTCAGGCGCGGGCCTGTTTCTTAATATGCGTAAGAGAGAACCAAAATCGTCCACGGGACTGGCGCACTCGCATTCATTGGGAAGAATGCTTGCTCGCCCGGAGCTGACCCACGCTACTTGTACACCAGACGGCTCAATGCCGCCCGCCTACCCGCTCCTCAACTCATCCGGTCATCGCGCCAGTCCAATCATGGAGGCGAATCGATGGTTCCAGAACCTCACTGGGTTCTGAACAAGTCACCGGACAGGAGACTCATAGGTATACGCTGTAGGGGCTTGGGGGAAATCTGTGCCAGGCTGAGTTGCCTTCTAAAGGGCAAATCGCCGCTCACGGCCAAATCACTGAGCGCAAACCCAGTGTAGCACGGATAGTGCATTCTGCTTGCGTGTCGCTCTCAGCCTCAATCGCGCCCTTCGAGCCGCGCCACCACGCGCTCCACCAACCGATCAAGCTCCCCATCCTTGGCTGACGCAGGAGCAATGGCTTCCGGGGTGTGCCCCAACCGCACATCGGGAAAGCCCATGCGGCGCTTGAGCGCCAGGATCTCCGCGATCTTGCCTTCGGGAATGAACATCAGCGGCTTGCCGATCTGCTGGGCAATCAGCACGGTCCGGCAATAGGAGTCGAGAATCTCAGTCAGCCACTCGGCATGGGTGGCCGTATCAGCCCAGCAGACCACGCCATGATTGGCCAACAGGATGGTGTTGTAATCCTGCGCGAAGGGCAGAACCGTCTCCGCAAATGCCTGCGTGCCGGGCGTCTCGTAGGGCGCTACGGCGGCCGGGCCGATGAAGATCTCGTACTCTGAGATCAAGCCGACCGGCGGTGCGGAGCCGGTGATGGCAAAGGCTGTGGCATGGGGTGGGTGGCAGTGGACCACGGCCCGGGCGCGGGGATTGACCCGGTAAATCTCAAGGTGCAGCAGCAGCTCGCTGGTGCGGGTGCGGTCCCCGGCCAGGATGTTGCCGCTGAGGTCGGAGAGGCAGATGTCGGCCGGCTCCAGGTCGCGCTTGCTCATCATGGTCGGGGTACACAGCACGTACTTCGACCCCAGCCGGACGCTGATGTTGCCGCCATTGCCATCGACGTACTGGCGTTCCCACAGCTTGCGGCCCACCGTGATGATTTCAGCGCGCAGTGCTTCAGCCTCAAAGGAGTTGGCAGCGGCTGAGGGCGAGCTTTGCTCAGGGCGGCGTTCGCGCAGAACCTCGATAGCGGTCTGCACCACTTCCCTCACCTGCTGCCTTTCCACGACTTGTTCCGGGGCTGAAATCGTCGAGTGCTCCATGGCTGACCTCCCACGTGGGCTTGTGGACAGCTCCGCGAGAGCCCATCGGGCTCTTGTGCGCCGTTCCACAGACTACATATAGGGCAAAATGGGACTTTAGGCCGGTGACTTGGATCACTGGAGTCCACAGATTCATCCACATGGAATCAGAAGACGCCAGGTCTCCCACTCTCCCGGGCTTTTTCCCGAATCAACCACAAAGCTGGGTGCCCCACCCTTGGATTTTCAAGGGTGGGATTCACAGAAGCGGCGGTTGGCCCACCGCTTTGCTCAGAAGCATTTCTACTCGCCAAGCACGCGTTTGAAGATTGCGTCCACGTTGCCCAGTTGGCGCGTGTAGTCAAACGTGCGTGCCAGCTTTTCCGGGCTCAGCAGCGCGGTAATCTTCGCGTCGCCCTCCACTTCGTCGCGGAAGAGTAAATCCTCTTTCCACGCGCGCATCGCATGCGACTGCACCAGCCGATACGCGTCTTCGCGCAACATGCCCGCCTCCGACAAATCCAGCAACAACTGCCCGCTGAAGATCAGGCCCCCGGTGCTTTCGAGGTTCCGCTTCATGCGCTCTGGATAAACCAGCAGGCGGTCGATCAGGTTCTCGGTCTTCGCCAGCAGGTAATCCACAAGAATGGTCGAGTCGGGAAAAATCACGCGCTCGACGGATGAATGCGAGATGTCGCGCTCGTGCCACAGCGGAATGTTCTCGAACGCCGCCTGCGCATTGCCGCGCAGCACGCGCGCCAGGCCGCTGATTTGTTCCGATGTAATTGGGTTCTTCTTGTGCGGCATGGCAGACGAGCCCTTTTGCTTCTCGCTGAAGTACTCCTGCGCCTCGCGCACTTCGGTGCGTTGAAGGTGCCGCACTTCGACCGCCATCTTGTCGAGCGTGCTGCCGATGATGGCCAGCGTGGAGATGTACGCGGCGTGACGGTCGCGCTGAATCACCTGCGTGGTGATCGGCGCCGGATTCAGGCCCAGCCGCGCGCAGATGCGCTCTTCGTGCTCCGGCTTCAGATGGCCGAACGTACCCACCGCGCCGGACAGTTTGCCGACGCGCATGTCCTCGGCCGCCGCATCGAAGCGGGTCAGGTTGCGCTGCATCTCGGCGTACCAGTTCAGCAGCTTGAGGCCAAAGGTCGTCGGCTCCGCATGAATGCCGTGGGTGCGGCCGATGGTCGGCGTGTGCTTGAATTCAATGGCGCGGCGCTTCAGCACTTCCAGCAAGGCGATAAGGCCCTTGCGAATGTGCTCTGAGGCTTCCTTCACCTGCAACGCCTGCGCCGTATCCACCACGTCGTTCGAGGTGAGGCCGTAGTGCAGCCAGCGCGACTCTGCGCCGAGTCCCTGCGCGGTCAGGCTTTCAGACACCGCGGTGGTGAAGGCGATGACGTCGTGCTTCACTTCCGCTTCAATGGCCTGGATGCGATCGACGGAAAAGCTGGCCTTGGTGGCGATGGCTTCAGCAGCGGCGGCGGGAATCACGCCTTCCTCAGCCAGCACGGCACTGGCGGCCGACTCCACCTGCAGCCAGCAGCGATACTTGTTCTCTTCCGTCCAGATGCTGCCCATCGCGGGGCGCGTATAGCGATCGATCAAAGCAATGCTCCTGACAAAACCAGAGGGCCGCAGGACCGCTTCGGGCCTTAAGCCAACACTCGATTGTACTTGCTGCTGCTGTCAGTTGCGAGGAATGTGCAGGCGCTGAAACAGCTCGTCATACAGAAGGCCGCGGCCCGGCTTGTAGGGCTGAAACCATTCGCCATCAATCACAAGCTGCGGAATCGCCCGCTTGCCCACGTGGCGCATCACCTCATCGGAGGCGGCAGGATCCTCATCCACGTTGATTTCGGTGTATTCCACTTTGTGGGTGTCTAAAAACTGCTTGGCCGACCGGCAGTCCCTGCACCAGGCAGCGGTATAAACCTTCACCTTCATAACTACAATTGTACTGTGTTTCCGGCTGTTACCATCGGTTAGACATGACCGCGGACGAGATCAAAGCCCTGCTGAACCTTGCGCCCCATCCAGTCGAGGGCGGATTCTTTCGACGTACCTACACCTCCACTGGAACCGTCGAATTGCCGCGCGGGGTCCGGCCCCAGGGCAGCGCCATCTACTACCTGCTGGAGCCCGGAGGCTTCTCCGAGTTACACGTCCTCGAGTCGGACGAGATGTTCCACTTCTATCTGGGCGACCCGGCGGAAATGCTGCATCTTTATCCCGATGGGCGTTCCGCGGTTTTCACGCTTGGATACGATTTGATGGCAGATCACCATGTACAACTGCTCGTTCCAGCCGGAGTCTGGCAGGGCATGCGGCTGATCGGCGAAGGCAAAGTGGCCTTGCTGGGCTGCACCGTGACGCCCGGCTTCGATTACGCCGACTACAAGAACGCGACGTATGCGGAATTGGTGGCAAAGTGGCCGGCCCAGGCTGAGCGAATCCGGGCGCTGACGCGAAGCTAAGGTTATGGCCGCTTGATGTTGTACCAATGCCGGGTGCCCCACCCTCGGCGCGTCTTTGTTTTTGCGCCTAGGGTGGGATACTACAGCCCTCCATCGCAAGGCACGAAATCACGCGGTCGGAGACCTACGCCCGCCGTTCGCGAAAAAAGCTCCGCAGCAGTTCAGCGGATTCGTCCGCGAGAATCCCCTGCTCCACCTGCATCTGGTGGTTGAGCTTGGGATGGTTCAACACCGTAAGCACCGACCCCGCCGCGCCCGCCTTGGGATCGGCCGCCGCGTAAACCAGCCTGTCGATCCGCGCATGAATCATGGCTCCGGCACACATCGCGCAAGGCTCCAGCGTGACATAGAGCGTGCAGCCGTTGAGACGATAGTTGCCGAGAGCCATGGCCGCAGCGCGCAGGGCCACGATTTCGGCGTGAGCCGTAGGATCGTTGTCGCGCAGGACACGGTTCTGCCCCCGCGCAATGATCGCGCCGTCGTAGACTGCCACCGCCCCAATCGGCACCTCGCCAGCTTCTGCAGCCTGGCGGGCTTCGGCGAGTGCGGCTTCCATGAATTCCTGGTCTGTCATTCCAGCCAAAGACTCCGTAGATGGGTGAAGTTAATCACGTTCAACCCTCGCGACTCCAGGGAGTTGCTCAACGGAAAGTCGAGTGTGAGAATGACGTGCGTTTGGGCGAGGGTCGCCAAGCCCGCGTCGGTCAGCCCAAGCCACATGAACTCATCGGCACCAATGGTTGCGGCGGGAATCCATTCCTCTGGAATGAGTTGGATCTGACGGGAGAAATGCTCGGACCAATCGTCCTTAATCCAACTCGGAAGCTGATTTGCGAGATTTGAGACCTCTGTGAGCACATGAGGAGTGGTTCGGACCGCAGAGAATACCTTTAGCGTTTCAGAAAGCAATTCAATATCTTCGATTTGAAAACAATTAAGGCGCTTAAAACTGCTCACAAGTTCCCTATCAAAGCTGGCACACCATTGGAGCAAGAGAAGATTCGAATCCAGAATTGCGGGTTTGCCAACGTGCGGTTTCAGGAGCGGACTGTCCGCTACCTTCATGCCGCTCGCTCTCTGAGAGCTAGGAATTGACCTTCCGCACCATCCACGACAACAACCTTTGCGACCCTCGCAGAGGTCCTGGCATTTCTAATTCCCGCCAGGAGTGCTTCAGGGCTATAGTTTGGGTTCGGAACGCTAAAAGTAATGGCCCAGTTCTCGCCCTCTCTCTCGATTTCTTCTACGCGAATGTCCGTCGTCTCGATGGAGAGGTCAGGAAGCAGTTCCTTGAACTGCGCGCGTGCAATCTGGATTACTTCTTTTATATCCAAGCTCATTCGAAGTTCCCCTAACACGAGCATTTTACCCCGGAATCTCCTTGGCAGCGGTCTCGGGTTGCTGCTGCGTCATGCAGTGCAGCGCGCCCAGGCCCCAAATCAGGTCCACGGAGTGAATGCCGATGACTTCGCGATCCGGAAACACCTCGGACAGAATCTGCAGCGCGACACGGTCGTTGGCATCGTGAAACGTGGGCACCAGCACAAGCTCATTGGCCGCGTAGAAGTTCGCGTAACTGGCCGGCAGGCGCTGCCCGCGAAAGACCACCGGGCGCGGCAACGGCAGCTCGACCAGCGTAAATTGCTTGCCATCCAGAGTGCGCGCGGCTTTAAGGCGTTCGAGATTCTCCGCCAACGGCTCGTGGTTGGGGTCGGCGGTATTAGGCTCGACCGCGGTGACGATGGTCGCCGGTCCAACAAAGCGGCTGATGTCGTCCACGTGTCCATGAGTGTCATCGCCAGCCACACCGCGATTGAGCCAGATGACCTGATCGATGCCCAGATAGTCGTGGAACGCCTGCTCCAGTTGCGCGCGGCTCACGCCGGGATTGCGCTGCTGCACTTCGCTCAGCAGGCACTCCTCGGTAGTCAGCAGAATGCCCTCGCCGTTGGTGTCAATGGAGCCGCCCTCCAGCACCAATCGCCGCTGACCGTCCGCCAAATCAACCGTGGGTTGCCATTCCGGCAAGCCAAGCAATGCGGTCACGCGGTCCGGAATCTGATCGTCGAAATGCCAATCGGAATATTTGGCCCAGGCATTGAAGTGCCAATTCGTGATGGCGACCCGGCCTTCGTGGTTTCGCACGAAGATGGGGCCGGAGTCGCGCGTCCACACGCGATCCGTCGGCCATGCATGAAAGCTCACCGCATCCAGATTCGCGCCGGCCCGATGCAAAATGCTCTCCGCGCGCTGCTGCGATTTCGCGTCCTCAACCAGCATGTGCACCCGCTCTCGCGCAGCAAGCAGGCGCACGATCTCCGCATAAATCCACGGGATCGGTGCAAACTTCCCCGGCCAGTCTTCAGGATTGTGCGGCCACGCCAGCCATGTCGCTTCGTGGCGGTCCCATTCGGCGGGCATGCGGTAGCCCAGTTCGCGCGGCGTGGCTGCGGACGGATGATTTTCGGACATTCTTATTTCGGCTCTCCGTCCGGTGCCCATGAGCTTGGAGGATCGAGAAAGCGTTTGGTGATGGGCGCATACGCATCGATGCGCCGGTCGCGCAAGAACGGCCAGTTGCGGCGCGTATCCTCAAGCAGGCCGAGATCGATCTCGCCCATGAGAATCTCTTCCGCATCGTGCGAAGCCCTGGCAATGATGCGGCCAAACGGATCGGCCAGAAAGCTGCCGCCCCAGAACTCCAACCCTTGCCCGTGGACGCGATTGCCGAGCACATCGCCGTTCTCGTGGCCCACTCGATTCACGCCCGCCACATACACTCCGTTGGCGATGGCGTGAGCGCGCTGGATGGTCTGCCACGCGTCATATTGCGCCGCCCCGAACTCGTCCTTCTCTGCCGGGTGCCAGCCGATCGCGGTCGGGTAGAACAGCACTTCCGCGCCCTGCAACGCCGTGAGCCGCGCGCCTTCCGGGTACCACTGATCCCAGCAAACCAGCGTGCCGACGCGGCCAAACGACAGTTCGACGGCCTGAAATCCAAGATCGCCGGGCGTGAAGTAATACTTCTCGTAGTAGAGCGGGTCGTCGGGAATGTGCATCTTGCGATACACGCTCGCGATAGCGCCTTCGGCATTCAACGTGACGGCAGTGTTGTGATAGAGTCCCGGCGCGCGCCGCTCAAACAGCGATGCAATGATCGCAACCCGTTCTTCCCGAGCCACCTCAGCAAGTCTGTTCGTCGACGCACCGGGAATCGGCTCAGCCAGATCAAAGAGGCGAAGATCCTCACGCTGGCAGAAGTACTGCGTGCGAAAAAGCTCAGGCAGGCAAACGATGTCGGCGCCTAGCCGCGCAGCTTCGCGGATGTGCCGCACCGCCGACGCCATGTTGGCCTCGGGATCGGGCCCCATGCTCATCTGCACGAGCGCTACGTTGTATTTGCGCGCATTCGCCATAGTTTGCTCGCCCGTCTCCCCCACAGGTCAAGGCCAACCCCGCGGTGCGGAATTGGCCTCAAGTTTCTGTCCAGGTGTGAGCCGTTAGTCTTCGTCGAGAATCAGCACGGCGGCAGCGATGGTGGTGGTCCACAGTCCGCGTTTGTCGCCAACGGCCGACTGGGTAATATTGCTGGTGCGAACGATCTTGTTGGAGATGCGGTAGATCTCCTTCTTCTCGTCCCAACTCGTGTCCGGATCGAAGTCAACATCCAACGTGGTGGCCAGCATCTCGGCAGCCAGTTCTTCCGCGTACTCGCCGGCCTGTTCCTCCGTCTCGCCGAAGCTGTGATGCTCGCTCAGGTAGCCGTAGGTGTTGCGATCGGAAGGGATGGCCACGCCGATGCTTGCAACGATCAGGCGGTGCGGCTCGCGCGTGGAGTTTTCAGCGATGACGGAAAACACCACTTCGCCGTGGTTGAGGTAGGTGAGTCCTTCCTTGCGGGAAATCATCTTGCACCGCGGCGGAAAGATGGAGCTGACCCGCACCAGGTTCTGCGATGCGATTCCGGCATCCCGAAGGGCCAGCTCAAAGGAGGTCAAACGCTCCTTGTGTTTGCCTACACCCTTGGTAAAAAACAGCTTCTTCGGGACCATGCTTTTTCCCAATTTCTATGTATCCTCCGTGGACTTCAAGATCGCGGCTTCCGCGAGACGTTCCCGGTTGAGTTTATCGCATTTGGACGGATTGAAACGGCTCGGACGACGATTTCATGCGACGTTCACGTTGCCGCAGCCCGCGCCGCCGGGCCCGCAGCCGGAGAGAGAGACTCCTCGGCAGGTGGACTTTCAGCCAATTTCAGTATTCTCCGAGGCAACCGTAACTTTTCCCGGCCGCAGGCGTTTAACCGTATATGAAGTGGTTCTTTTGGCTTGGAATCCCCGTTTTGAGTGCCGCAATTGCCGGCGTACCCGCGATTGCGCAGGAGGCGGCGCCCCAGCAAATGCCGCCGCAAGGGAATTCTGCGCCCGACTACATTCCTCCGCCTCCACCCGCCGGTGGACCGGTAGTCCTCGAGTGGACTCCTCCCGCGCTGGCGCAACTGAGCGCCGAGGCCGGCGTCAAATCCAGCTTTACGCTTGACCGCAATATGCTCGCGGCGGCCGCGGGCATCCTGCCCGACACTGACGCCCCCACCCGCCAGGCCATCAACAAAATCGACGGCGTCAGCGTTCACCTGCTGCGCTTTGGCGCTTCGGGCATTCCGAATGAGGCGGCGGTCAATGCCATCCGCGCGGCATACCATCTGCGCGGCTGGAAGCACCTTGTCACCTCCACCAACAGTGGAGGGCCCGTTCACAATGGAACGACGGATGTGTGGATGGTGATGGACGGCATCAACGTTCGCGGCGCGGTCGTGCTGGCCGAGACGCCAAAGTCGATCACGCTCGTCACCGTGGCCGGCAATCTGAGCCCCGTCGACATTCTTCATCTGCGCGGCCACTTCGGCATTCCACGATTTGACGACAACGGCATGAAAGCTGAGCGGTAGAGGCAGGGCCCCAACTCAGTATGCTGGTGTATTCGCCATTGCCACCCCTGATTTGCAGGTGGTAGCCTTCCCTTGAACACAAGCCGGGAAGGGATAGCGCAAGACCCATGCAAAAGACTTATAACGGGCTCGAACTGCCCAAAGACGGACAGCCGATCGAATTCAGCAACGGACAATATCAAGTCCCCGACAATCCCATCATCCCGTTCATCGAGGGCGACGGCACGGGACGCGACATCTGGAAGGCCTCGCAGCGGGTCTTCGACGCAGCGGTTGAAAAAGCATACGGCGGCAAGCGCAGCATCAAGTGGTTCGAGATCTTCGCCGGCGAGAAGGCGTTTCGCCAGTTCAGCAGTTGGCTGCCCGACGACTCCGTGGCCGCGGCGCGCGATCTGCGCATTTCCATCAAGGGACCCCTCACCACGCCCGTCGGCGGCGGCATCCGTTCGCTCAATGTGGCGCTGCGCCAGATTCTCGATCTCTATAGCTGCGTTCGCCCGGTCAAGTATTACCAGGGCGTGCCCAGCCCGGTGAAGCACCCCGAGAAAGTCGATATCGTCATCTTCCGCGAGAACACTGAGGATGTGTACTCCGGCATTGAGTTCAAGCAAGGCACAGAAGATGCCGCGCGGCTGATTTCGTTCATCAATGACGATCTGCTGAAGGGCGGAAAGAAGAAGATCCGCAGCGATTCGGGCGTGGGCATCAAGCCGATTTCCATCTTCGGCACCAAGCGACTGGTGCGCTACGCCATCAAGCAAGCGCTTGAAATGGGGCGGAAGACGGTCACCCTCGTTCACAAGGGCAACATTCAAAAGTTCACCGAGGGCGCGTTTCGCGAATGGGGCTATGAAGTAGCAACGGAAGAATTCCGCGCGCAGA
>PLXP01000096.1 GCA_003151435.1 Acidobacteriaceae bacterium | reverse complement strand
TAAGCATAAGAGCCGCGCCTTACCCACTCCACTCACTTCAGATTGCTGCCCTGGGTAGATGAGATTGCCTACACGCCGGGATCTGCCGGCGTCCTGTCTTTGTGCCACCAATACGCCCTTGGAGAATTGTAATGAGAAAACTTTGGACTGCTTTCAACGCCGGCCTGTTGCTCGCTCTTGCCATACCTTGCGTAACGCACGCACAAACAGATGAAAAGACCGATCTCAGCAAGCAGCCGACTCTCTATGTGGTTGGCTACGCGCACCTGGACACGGAGTGGCGATGGGAGTATCCGCAGGTTATTGACGAGTATCCAGGCCGCCGGAGTCGATGGAAGGAATCCTCCATCCCTGCAGCAACGCGGTACAAAACTCACTGAGACAAGGTGACCCAGGGAATGCCGCAGAGCGTTTCCTCTTCAATGAGCGCGTCTTCCACCGACAATCCACTTCCTGATAGGGAGGAACTACGTATGAAAGTTGCACGCCCGTCGGCCGGGTCTTTGGCCATTGCCCTGCTGTTTGGATGTTCTCTGGTTCTCCAGTCGTCCGCTCAACGCATGGCAGCTTCCGCAAAGCGGCCGATCGATTACGCAAACGGACTGGTCGGAACCGCGCCGCTGGACGTTCGGAAGTTGATCGGCAATGCGCCCCCGCCGGGTGAGCAGCTTTACTCTGGTTTCACCTCTCCAGGCGCGGTACTGCCTCACAGTTCAACGGAGCTGGCGCCTATCAATGCAAATCTGGACTTGAATTATTCCGCCGGCGTGAGAGCCCCCTACTTCTATCCGAACCGGACCATCGTAGGCTTCTCAAGCGGCGCCGAGGGTGGGCCAACCTTGATGCCCGTGGTCGGCGACTGGACGGTTCCCCCGGAACGAAGTGCCTCCGTTTATGACAAGGCGCGGGAAAAGTCATCGCCGGGGTACTACAGTGTCTATCTCGATGACTACAGAACCAAAGTCGAATTGGCCGCGACCACCTGGACGGGAATTTACCGCTTCACGTTTCCTCAGGCAGACAATGCGCACCTGCTGCTCGACCTTGGCCGTTCAGGTGGAGACATTGAAGTCGTGAATGATCATACGGTGCGGGGTAAGTCACGGGAAGGCAAATTCTTTGTCGCGGAATTCTCTCGGCCCTTTTCGGAATTCGGGACCTTCAAACAGATCCCGCCTTCACAACCGGGAAAGGGCGAGGCGCTGCTGGGGGATAACGAAATAGAGCCGGATGCACGGACGATCTCCGGAAACTTTGCTGGGGCTTATCTGCGGTTTTCCACCGCGGAAGGCGAGCAGGTACTGGTGAAGATTGCCTCCGGGCTAAGCTACCGCATGGCCCAAGACAGAATCCAGAAGGAAGACCCGGGTTGGGATTTCGATCACATAAGAAAGCAGGCCGAGGAAATTTGGGCCAGAACGCTCAATCAGATAGAAGTGGAGGGTGGCACAGAGAAGCAGAAGATGCTCTTCTACTCCTGCCTGTATCACTCCTTCGCCAGCCCGCGCCTGGTTGCAGCCAAAGGGGAGCAGTTTACCGGCCTGGATGGGAAGATTCGAACCGCTGCCTACAACCGCTACGATGAGGTGCCGTTCTGGGATACCGGCCGGAACCAAATTGAATTGCTGACCCTTGTAGAGCCCGCGGTGAAGCTTGACATTCTTCGCTCGCAACTCGACAGGGCGCGCGAATCTGGTTACATGGGCACATCCTTCCATGGAGACAATGCTGTGTTCATGTATCTGGGCGATTGGGAACGCGGCCTGAACTTCGATTGGGCTGCGACCTACGAGTACCTCCGCAAGAATGCGATGGACGCTCATGGGCCCAGAGGGTATCTGGAAGAATACATGCGGAATGGCTGGATATCGGATGTTATCCCCGGAAGCAATCCAAGCCCGCCGTATTCCGGAGGGAAAGCCGGGGCCGCGACCACGCTCGAATACAGCTGGGATGACTACGCGCTAGCTCTCTATGCCAAAAAGCTTGGCAAGGAAGACGATTACCGGATGTTTCTGAAGCGGGCGCACAACTATCAAAACGTCTTTGATGCGTCCATCGGATTCATGCGCGGAAGAACCGAAGATGGCAAGTGGATTGCGCCCTTTGACCCGCGAGAGCCCTATTACAACTTCATGATGAAGGAGGCCTCCGGCTGGTCGACCTTGTGGCTTGTTCCTCATGACATTCAGGGGTTGATCAACCTGCTTGGGGGACGCGACAAATTCTCTGCGAAACTGGACGGGTTCTTCAACACGCCCTACAGCGCAAAGGGCATCTGCCGGGACTGCACCGGTGTGATCGGGCAATACGTTCAGGGGAACCAGCCAGACCAGCAGGTTGCCTATTACTACGACTGGAGTGGCCAGCCCTGGAAGACACAGGAACTGACGCGCAAGATTCTCCGTCAGATGTATGGCAGTGACAAATATGGACTGGCATTCCCGGGCATGGACGACCAGGGCTCGACCTCATCATGGTATGTGATGAGCGCAATGGGGTTCTATACCGTCGATCCATCCAGTCCGAACTACATCCTTGGCAGCCCGATCTTTAACAATGTGACCATCCATGCAGGGAACGGCAAGAGCTTTGTCATCGTCGCCAGGAATAACTCGGAAAAAAACATGTATATCCAGTCGGCAACGCTCAATGGAAAGCCATGGAACAAGACGTGGTTCAGCCATGCGGATATTGTGAATGGAGGCAATCTGGTCCTGAACATGGGTCCATTGCCGAATCGGCAATGGGGTAGTGCGCCAGACGCGGCCCCTCCATCGATGACCGAGGCGAAAAGATAGCATGGTCAGCACTCGCCCACCCGCAGCAAGACCCACAGACCAACAACGACGTGCATGTAGGCAACGGACTCCATGCACGAGAAGCCAAGAAAGAACCAAAGTCATTGACTTGGGCGGTTGGTTGGAATCCAGCACTTGCGACGGAATGCTCATAGGGGTGCGATCCGCTCTTCGCCGGGTTGATTCACTTTGAAGGCCGGACGTTTAAGGCTTGCTCCGCGGTTAGCATGATGGGCATGCAGTGGCTTCATTGCATGACCGTCTGCGGCTAAGTCATCCTATATAGCGCTCCAGGCATGGGTCAGCAGCCGCAGGATCCGCGAATGATGAACTCGGTATCCAGAATCACTCTGCGTGGACCATCGTTTGGCTTCTTCTCAATTCGTTCGAAGAGGATCCGTGCGGCTTCACGTCCCAGTTCCCGAGTCGGCTGGCGCACCACGGTCAGACCGGGGGGAATCATATCGGCCAGTTCGAAGTCATCGAATGAAATGAGCGCAATATCTTTGGCAATCCCCTTATGCAGGACCTTCAGTGCACGCAGGACGAGCATGGTGCACACCCAATTCAAGGTAAAGATTGCTTCCACAGGATTTGGGTCGGATAGAAAGGTCGAGAGCACCTCGGCGGTAAAGCTGCTTTCGTTTTCGACCAGCAATTCAATGGCATCCAAGCCTGCGCTCTTCATTGCCAGGCGGTACCCGTTCAGACGCTCGGCGCAAGTAAACAGTTCAGGTCGAGCCCCCACAGCGAGGATTCTGCGATAACCGTGCCCGAGAAGATGTTTCGTGGCTTCGCGCGCCGCTTTGCGGTTGCTTACGATTATGCAATCAACCTTTTCACCGCGTATGGGTTCGTCAAGAACGACAATGGGAACATTCTTTTCGAACAATGGTTTGATATTGCTCTTTCTGCTATTGGCAGCGAGCAGTATGAGGCCATCAATCTGCCTTCTCAGCATCACCTGGAGTTCGGAATTCTCAATAGTTCCGTCGCCGCCAGAGGAGGCGAGAATAACGACATAGCCCTTGTCTCGGGCAACCTCCTGAACTGCTTGCACAGCGATTGCGGTAAAAGGGTCAGCCAAGTTCGGCACGATCATCGCGATCGCCGCCGATCGCTTAGCCTTCAATCCGCGGGCCAGCTCATTCGGCTGGTAGCCCAGCTGGGTCATCACCTCGCGAACCCGGGCAGCCGTGGCTGGCCGGAGTTCGGGTGAGTGGTTCAGCACGCGCGAGGCCGTCTTCAGAGAAACACCAGCGATTCGGGCCACATCGACCAGCGTAGCGGAACCGGTTCTCGATATCATGGCGGTTGCTAGCCCTCTCTTTAAAGTATTGCTCTTGTCGTCTTTGCAGCGAGCTACTTGCTGATGGCGGATGCAGCCGCCTCGAGACCGATGTGCTTGGTCTCAGGATAAAAAAACAGAACGACGAAGAACTGTATAACCATCATAACGGCAAGGGTAACAAACACGTTCGAACCAAAGGTGCTTGCAATCACCGGAAAAGACCCCGTGATCAAGGCATTGGCAATCCAATGCACCATACTTCCCATACTTTGTCCGCGAGCACGCACCGGAAGCGGGAAGATTTCGCTGAGGTAAACCCAGATGACCGTGCCTTGCGAGAAGGCGAAGAACGAACTGTAGCAGACCAGAACGAAAACGACTGACGAAGAGGGCCAGCCAAAATGGCGAATAGCCGGTAGCAGAGCGAGGCAGACGCCCATGCCCGCGGCGCCAGTCAACAGGAGCGGCTTGCGACCCAGCTTGTCGATCACGCAAACCGCAATCATGGTGGCAACCAGACTTGTTGCGGCCACAAAGATAGCGTCCTTTCTCGCGTTCAGGTGGCCGGAACCGAGCTCCGTGAAGATGTCGAGAACATAGAAGAGAAGCACGTTGACGCCGGTAAGCTGGTTGAAGACTGCAATGCTGACGGCAAGGAAGATGGGGCGGGCATATCGCCGGGAGAATAGAGAAGCCCGCTGCGAGGTGCCGAATTCGTTGAGTGCGGCCACGAGGCTAGCCTGTTCAACATCCGGGTCCGTTGCACCCAATGCAATAAGAGCACTTTGCGCCTCGGCAAAGCGCCGCTTTAGAGTCAGCCAGCGCGGGCTCTGAGCGGCTTGAAGCAGAATTACCTCAAATAGCAGCGCGGGAACAGCGCCACAGGCGAGCGAATAGCGCCATGCCGCGGCGGGGAGGAAGTGACGCGAGAGGAAGTAGCTCCAGGCAAACGCCAGAACTACGCCGAGTCCTATGTTCATCTGGAAGCTTCCAACGATCCCCCCCCGCAGACGCGGCGGAGCGATTTCGGCGAGGTACATTGGCGCAGCCACTGAGATGACTCCGATGGAGATGCCGCACAAGAAGCGGAAGCTTGCGAACCATCCGAAGTCGGGAGCAAGGGCTGCTCCCAGCGTCGCGAGCAGGTACAAGAGCCCTGAGGCCAACAGGCTACGGCGGCGGTCGATGGCATCGGCAGCAAATCCAGCGGAGAAGGAGCCGACAATGGTGCCGAGCAGGGCGGCTGAAACGGCAATACCCAAGGCGGCGGGGGAGAGGGCGAACTGTGTCCGGAGCGCCTGTATTGAACCAGAGATCGCGCCGATGTCATAACCGAACAGCAAACCGCCCAGTGCGCCGGCCATGGCGCTTAACGCAATCCCCCGATTGATCCCCAGCCTCATTCAGTTCCCTCCAGGAGACGATCCCTTTGCGCGGAGCTAGGGTTTTCATTTTGCATCTTGCAGTGTAGCGGCGCCGACTAGGACGTCGAGTGCCGAGCTTTGACTCCCGGCGTTGCCGGCGTCGAAGGGCCCTGACCAGACTTGGCCCAGTTGAAAGCCTGTTCCTTGCGCGTTCTTCCAAACAGCGTCAGCATTGGTGTCGACGAACGATTTGTAAGCTGCTTGCGGAGAAACCTTATTCAGCAAGACTAGGTTGCGAACAAAGATTCCTTTGAATTGCACGCCGTCGCCGCCGCAATGAGGTTCGCAAGGATCATGCAGGACGCCATTGCTGTCGATGAGCAGGGAGGTGGCAGCAACGGCGATTTTCTGAGCGGCCTGGGACAGGGATGGATCAGGGTTCGCAGCGGAGAGTTCCGCGAGTCCACCGAGGACTACTCCCTGGTTATAGCTCCA
>PLXP01000091.1 GCA_003151435.1 Acidobacteriaceae bacterium | reverse complement strand
CACCGTACGTGGGCTGGATGGGCCGCGAACGGTAGGGCACCGGATGGGCCGGATCGCTCACGTACAAAGTCTTGGCCGGCGCCGGAGAATCGCTCCAACTCAGCTTGCCATCGCCCTCGAGGTGCAGGCCGGTCGGCTCCGACTCCTTGGGAGGAAAGTGTGCGTAGCGCTTCCACGTATTGGAGCCGGTCTGGAAACTGGCCGTGTCTTCGAGATCGAACCCTGACGCGTTGGCGCCCGGCTCATCCTTCAGATAGTGCGCGAAAAACTTTGCCTCAATCTGGGCGCGAAACTCCTTGCCGATGGGTTCGCCGTAGTCCAGATTCCCCAGGCGCCGCGACGACGAAACCCAATATCCATGGCGCCACGGGCCCAGCACCAGAAAATTATCGTGATGCTCGTCATGCGGTTCCAGCCTGGCGTACTCCTCTTGCGGACCCCACATGTCCTCCTGGTCGTAGTAGCCGCCCACGGTCAGTGTCGGCACCGCAACCGTGTTCATCGAGTGCTCCACGCCGCGCGAAGACCATACTGCGTCGTACGCAGGATGATCGAGAAACAGCTTCCACGTCGGCAGCATCTTCGAGCCGGACTTCTTCACGTCCTGCGCAAAGCTGCCGCGCTCCAGAAAGTAGTCGAACCCATCGTGAGGCTTGCCGCCCTTGTCCTTGCCGTAGCTGACGTCTGTTGACTCCTTGCTCGATTCCAGGCCGTAAACATAGTCGTAGCCATACGTCTGCCGAAACGCGCCGTTGTGGAAGAAGTCGTCGCCCATCCATACGTCGATCATGGGTGCCTGGGGCGAAATCGCCTTCACGGCAGGGTGTGGATCGATCCCCGCCATCATGGCCAGAAAGCCCGGATAGCTGGTGCCGACAAATCCTGCGCGCCCGTTGTTGCCCGCCACATTCTTGAGCAGCCAGTCCACCGTGTCGTAGGTGTCTGTGCTTTCGTCCGTGGCTTTGGGATCGTGATGATCGGCCCCATGATCGATCAAGGCCCGGCTCATCACAAACTGGCCCTCGCTCTTGAAGCGGCCGCGAATGTCCTGGTTCACGTAGATGTATCCCGCCCGCGCCAGCTCAGGCCGTGCACCGGAAAACGATGCGCGATTGGTGCCGTCCGCTCCGTAGGGCGTGCGCTGGATCAGGAAGGGCAGCGGCCCCGCGATGTCCGCCGGCTTCAGAATGATGGCGTGGAGCTTGACCCCGTCGCGCATGGGGATCATCACCTCACTCCGCTGGTAGTCGTGGAAGGCGTGATGCACGGGCTCGCCGGTGCGGCGGAAGACGGCCTCCGGCTCGGGCGAGGCCACAACGCTGGCGCCGTGGCCCGAGCCATCGAGCGTAAAGCGCAGCGTCGCCTTCGAGTCAGGAACTCCGAACTCGGTGGCCGAGATCGGCTTCAGCTCGGTGGGCACGCGCCGGTCCGATTCGACCACGAGCTTGCCGTCCTGCACGTAGAAGCTGAGCGGCGTGTCCGGATCGGAGGAGTCGGTGTATTCGCCCGCCAGCGCCTGCAGAGAAGCGGTGGGGACCTGTTGCGCTGCAGCCGGTGTTGACAACGCAAGTCCCGGCGCCAAAGGAAGCGGCGCAAGGCACAGAACGGCAAGAGCGAGTCGAAAACGAAGCAAACGGGCCTCCCATGCGGTACAAAGGAATTTCAGGATAAGTGTTTGATGTCAGGTGTAGACGCCTGACGGGGTAAGAGCCAGTTTAGTTTATGTCGCTTGCAGACAATCAGTTGTCCTGTCGGCAACGAAATCTCGCCGCACCGGGTTTCGCCAACCCCCCAACATCTGTAAAGATAAGAAGCATGACGACTGTCGCCGCTCCTTCTAAAGTGTTCGCCGACCGGATTGGCCGGATTGAGGTTTCCGCAACCATGGCTGTGGCCGCAGAGGCCGCCAAATTGCGCGCCCAGGGTGCCAACCTGGTGGACTTTGGCGCCGGAGAGCCCCACTTTCCCACCCCGCGGCACATCAAGGACGCGGCCATTGCGGCCATCGACGCCAATTTCACGCGCTACACCGTCGTCCCCGGCATTCCCGACGTGCGCAAGGCCATCGTCGAGCGCCACGCCTGCGACTTCGGCTCGGATTACGGCATTGACGAGGCCATCTTCACCACTGGCGGCAAACTGGCCCTGTTCAACACCATCCAGGTGCTGGTCGACCACGGCGATGAAGTGATCCTGCCCGTCCCCTACTGGGTCAGCTTCAAAGACATCATCCAGTATGCGGGCGGCAAGGTCGTATTCCTCGAAACCAAGGAGGCCGAAAACTTCCGCATCACCGCCGACGCCATCGAAAAGGCCATCACGCCCCGCACCAAGGCCATCATTCTCAACTCGCCATCGAATCCGGCCGGTTCCATCGTCTCCGCCGAAGATCTTGAGCGGATCGTCCACCTGGCCCACGACCGCGGCATCTTCCTTCTGCTGGACGAGTGCTACGTCTACCTGAACTATGCCGGCAAACCCGTCTCCGGCGGCTCCTTCACCTGGGCCAAGGACCACATCGTGGTCCTCGGCTCGCTTTCCAAAACCTACTCCATGACGGGCTGGCGCGCGGGCTTTGCATTGGGTCCCAAGCCGCTCGTCGCCAACCTCAGCAAGCTGCAGTCCCAATCCACGTCCAACGCCGCCAGCATGGTGCAGAAGGCCGCCATCGCTGCTCTGGCCGGCTCGCAGGAGTGCGTGGCCCAATTCCGCGCCGAATTCATCGAACTTCGTGACTACATGCTGGCCAAACTGGCACAGATTCCCGGCATCACCTGCACCAAGCCTGAGGGAGCTTTCTACGTCTACCCCAACATCTCTGCCTTCCTGGACAAAGGCGGCATCCGCACGGCCACCGAGCTGGCCACCCGCCTGCTGCACGAGGCCCATGTGGTCACCGTCCCCGGCGAGGCCTTCGGCACGGGCCAGCACATTCGAGTCTCCTACCCCGTCACCAAACAGAACATCGACGAGGGTACCCGGCGCATGGCAGAATTCCTCGCAAAGCTGACTTAGCCCGGCTTTGAGGCCGAAATGCGGTCCCGGCAGGGGCGGACGTCGGTCCTTCGTTAAAAGAATGTATTAGGCGTCACTGTGCAAAGCTTGTGTTTGTCGAGTAGGATGTGTCTTCCATGCCGAAGCGTATTGATTTTCGTCCTGTGATTTTAGCCGGCGGTAGCGGCACGCGGTTCTGGCCGCGCTCTCGTCGTGCCCGTGCCAAGCAAGTTTTGGCGCTCGATGGCGAGCGCTCCATGATTCAGCAGACGGTGGAGCGGCTCAAGCCCCTTGCGGGACTGGACCAGACGTGGGTCATCACTAACGAGTACCTGGCGGCTGAAATCGCGGACCAGTTGAATGGTGTACCCGAAGGACAGATCATTCAGGAGCCCGTGGGGCGCAATACGGCCCCGGCCTGCGGATTGGCGGCCTTTCTCATCGAAAGGCAGAATCCCGATGCGGTTCTGGGGATTTTTCCCTCTGACCATGTCATCGCCGACGAGCCACGCTTTCTGAAGGCGCTGCAGAAGGGCATCGCCTGCGCCGCCGACGGCGACAACATGGTGGTGCTCGGAATCGAGCCGACCCGGCCAGAGACGGGCTACGGCTACATCGAAACAGGCGACTATACCCGCGATGACACCGCCCTCCACGTCCGACGCTTTATTGAGAAACCCAACCTGAACCGGGCCGAGGAGTTTGTAGCCGCCGGCAACTACTTCTGGAACTCCGGCATTTTCCTCTGGTCGGCGCGCACTTTGGCCAACGCCGTCCGCGAGCACGTTCCAGAGACCGCGCCCCTGCTGGAGAGCATCGCTGCGGCGTATGGCACGCCCGAGTTCGAAGAGGTGTTTCACGCCCTGTATCCCAAGTGCGAAAACATCTCCGTCGACTACGCCGTGCTGGAGCCTCGCTCGGCCAAGGGCGAGCACCTGTCGAACCTCTATTGCCTGCCGGCAGAGTTCAGCTGGAACGATCTCGGATCGTGGGCTTCGCTCTATGAGTACCAGGTGGAAACGCGTCTGCGCGGCGACGGCGACGGGAATGTGGCTGAGACCGAGGGCCATCTCACCATCGACGCTGGAAACAATTACATTTACAGCCCCAAGAAGTTTGTGGCGCTGGTCGGCGTAGAAAACCTGGTGATTGTGGATACCGAGGACGCGCTCCTGATTGCCCATCGCGATCACTCCCAGGATGTGGGCAAGATCGTGAAGGAACTTGGACTCTCCGGGCGCACTGAGCTGATCTAGATTGGCGCACGACCGTCCCTTTCCGGCCGCAAAACGCAGAAGCCGGCCGCTTAGGCCGGCTTCGCTTTCTGTCCGCTAAGGATCAAGGGCCAGACTCCGATGTTCAATTGAATTCTCGGCGATAGTGGGCGCCTGGAACTCGACCGGAAATGGCAGCCGAAGACTCCTCGTGCAACCTGCTAGGTACCATGCATCGTTTATCGCGCCGGCGACGATGAAGTCGGTCCGTTCGCAGGACAAGGTCCGTAGTCTTTGTTCACCTTCTCCACCACGAACACCTGATCGCCCGAATCGCCTTTGCGCTTCTTCACTTTCGAACCGTGGAGCTTCAGCCGGTCCCCGACCTTGACGTCGGCGGTCTCGCCTTTGACTGTGTATTCCTTCGCGTCCATGGTGCGAAACTTGAGTCCGTCGCCATCAGAGAAGAGGCAGCCTTGCAATGTGTGGTGGCTGTGCTGGACGGCCAGCGTGATGCCCACAGTGGTGCCCACGACGACCGCGGCAATGGCGGCACTCGAAAGCGCAACCTGCCCGGTGGTACACGACGTAGCGCCGGAGCACGCAAGCGCGACGCTCAGTGCGGCAGCGGTGATGCGTCGCCGACGACCGACGCGCGATGAGGACGTTTCCGGCGCTGCAGAACGGCCTAAAGCAGGGGTCTTCAATAGATTGTCTCCGTGCCAAAAGGGGAAGGGATCGGGCCGAGGGACTAAGTCTACCAGAGATATTTAGGACTACTAGCTTTTATTTGAGCGCCGCTCAATCACACCGCATTTCGTCGAATTGAGTCAGGCAAGACATACCTTTTTCACCCACCCCAGGCGCCGTACCAGCAACGGGCAAGCGGGTTCTAGCCTGCGTCCGCGCCCCGCGCATCAAACAAAAAAATAAGAACCTGCGCCTGAGGATCATCTCGCCGTCCAATCCCCCGATTCTTTACACTCTTATTCAAGGAGCATGACCCCTGCAGATGTCTCATCCACAAATCAAGTTTGGTACCGACGGCTGGCGCGGCGTCATCGCCGACGACTTCACTTTTGCCAATGTTCGCGTAGCCGCCGAGGCCATCGCCGCCTACGTGCATGCCAATGAAGACCCATCCAAGGGGCTCTGCATCGGCTATGACACGCGCTTCGGCTCCAGGGCCTTTGCCCGGGCCTGCGCTGAGGTGGTGGCTGCCACCGGCATCCCCGTAAAGCTGGCCAACGACATTACACCCACCCCGGCATTGAGCTATGGCGTGCGCGGCCTGGGCGCCGCCGGCGGCATCATGATCACCTCATCGCACAACCCCGCCCAGTGGAACGGCGTCAAGTACAAGGCCTGGTACGGCGGCTCCGGCAAGCCCTCCATCATCGCGGACATCGAATCGCACCTCGGCCAGCCCGTCGCGCGCCCCGCGCAGACCGCAGCGATCGAGGAAATCGACTTTCTGCCCGCCTACCTCGCGGCCATCGAGAGCTTCGCCGACCTCGACATGATCTCCAAGTCGGGTATGAAGTTTGCGATCGACTCCATGTATGGCGCCGGATTGACGATCATCTCCGACATCTTCACGCGCATCGGCGTGGCCCACGTGCAGATCCGTGGCTCTCAAGACCCGTTGTTTCCCGGCATCAACCCCGAGCCCATCGAGCCGCACATTCGGGCGCTGGGCGAGGCGGTGGTCGCCAACGGCTGCCAGGCGGGCCTCTGCACCGATGGCGATGCCGACCGCATCGGCGCTACGGATGAATTCGGCAACTTCGTCGATCCCCACAAGATCTTTTCCGTCCTGCTGAGTTGGGTGCTGAAGTACAAGGGATGGCCCGGCGCCGTCACTCGCGCCTTCAACACCACCAAGATGCTCGACCGCATCTGCAAAAAACACGGCCGCGAGCTGATCGAACACGGCATCGGCTTCAAATTTGTCTGCGATTACATGCTGGAGCGCGAAATCCTGATGGGCGGCGAGGAGTCGGGCGGCATCGGCTTCCAACGCCACCTACCGGAGCGCGACGGCCTGCTCAACGCCCTGCTTCTCGCCAACGTCATGGCCGAAGAAGGCAAGACCCTGGGCCAGCTTGTCGCCGACCTGCAGGCCGAGTACGGCGAACATCAGTACGGCCGCATCGACCTGCACATTCCGGACGACATCAAGAATGGCGCCATCGCGCGGGCCCGCGCGCTCAAGACAGGCGATCCGGTGTTTGCGGGAATGCCTATCCTGCGCCAGGAGAACCTCGACGGCGTCAAGTTCTACCTCGACAACCCGGAGGCCGCTACCAAACCGAATGCGGCGGAGACGTGGCTGCTGCTGCGCGCCAGCGGCACCGAGCCGCTCATGCGCATCTACACCGAGTCGTGCTCGAAAGAATCGGTGGCCAGGCTGCTCGAATCCGCCCGCACCTTCGCGCTGGGAAGCTAGGCCAAGAGGGAGCATCAGAAATGTTCATCCACATCTTCGGATTTCGCTGGAAACCGGAAGCGACAGAGGCCGACAAGGCCCGCGTCGCACACGACATTGCGGCCTTTCGCGACCATATCCTCGGACTGATCGACGTGCATGTGGGGCCCAATCTCTCCCCGCGGGGGCAGGGATACACCTTCGCCGGGCTGATGACCTTCACCGACAAGGCGGCCGCCGACGCCTACACGGCCCATCCCATGCACCTTGCGCTGCTCGCCTGGCTCGTTCCTCTCATCGATCCTGTCGAGCTGGATTTCGAAGCGTAGCGGCCGGCATCTCTTCCCCGGGATTCGTGCACCGTGCTTGTTGCGCATGCGCGATGACAGCGGACGTTTGCAGAACATGGACGGGATTGGTGGAGAATGGAACCCAGTGGACCTGCGGGGAGGGTTGAGCGAGCCCTTCGCCGCCGCGATTATTCCCATTTCGTTGCGTTCAGGTTCTTGGGGGGCCTGTATCCACTGCGTTTTTGCTGGAGTATTGCAAATCCAATTCTTTACATGCACAAATCGAGAGTCTCGGGCTGACAACTCAGTCTGTGGATCGGATTGTGTACGGAATTCTTCAGATTGGGTGGACCTGTCGCATGACCTTGCCGCAAGCCATTCTTCTTTGGACTGAGCCCGACATGGAGCAAGACGCCGCGTTGTAAGCCGCTGCAAGCTCCTACTTCGCCGTCGGCCGAAACATGCGCGCGTCGAAGATGAAAGGCTGCGGCGGGCCGATCTTCAGTTCACCCATGCGAGGGTGCAGGGGATTGATCAACACGTTACCCTCGGGAGGGATCGGC
>PLXP01000108.1 GCA_003151435.1 Acidobacteriaceae bacterium | reverse complement strand
GCGGTGGCGAACGGCATGTCGAAGTAGGCATTCAGCGCCTTGACGGGAGCCACCGTCAGCAGGGCCGACTGGTAGGTGAAATACTCGCCCAGCCCGAGGCCGTAAAAGTCGCCAATCGGCACTTCGATCGAGGGAGTCGCCTCGCCATCCCACCACGCCCGCAGCACCAGGTTCTTCAGGTGGTGCGGATCGGGAGAATTGATGGTGAACCAGATGTGCGTGATGACCCCAGCGCCGGTTACGTCGAGCAGCGTCGCCGCCTTTCCCGGCTCCACTGGCACCGCGTCGCCATTGCCCCCGGTCCGGTCCCAGCTTGAGGAGCGCCGCGTCTTGTAACTGCGCAGCCGCGCCATGGCCAGCAATTCTTCCGGGGCTGCTTCGCTGGGGTCGGCGGCGCTGCCCTTCGCGGCCGCGGCCGGCGCACTGGCTGCCGCTCCCGCCGCGTTCAACCCCAGCAACGCCCCCGCCGAAACCATGGAACCCAGCAGCTTGCGCCGCGTCGAAGAACTCTTCCCCAGGTGAGACAGATCCATTACGCCTTCTTTCCACACCGCTAAGTGATTGAAGACGTGTTGTAGCCGCGCGCCCCGGCGTCTGTCAAGCAATCAACATCTTCACGGCTCAACCTCCTCAAAGGTGTGGCTCTGCGCAGCGGTCAGGGTCATGCCATAGAGTTGCTTGAACTGGTCAATTGCCTTGAGGGTTTCTGGTGAGAAGGGGGTCTTGTTCTCAAATGCGTGCAGCACAATGCCCTCCAGCAGGTCGCCCAGGGTGATGTCGCACATTTCAGCGACGGCCTTGAGGACCTTCAACAAGCGCTTCTCGATCCGGACGCCGGTCTGGACGCGCTCAATTTTGATTCGCTCTGCGGATTTGTTATCTTGTGACATGCGTACCAATGTATCTTGATAGCATTTGACTGTCAAGAGGTTTCCCCATGGGTTTACCCAGGAAGCCGGTCAGTTTCGCCTCCCCCCGCCCCGCCTGTTATGGTCAGTGAGGCTCATCAATCCCCCCTTAGGAACCACCGGGCATGGCTAAGCGCTGGCGAATCCGGATACTCCTGTTTCTGGCCGTTCTGGGCCCGGGGTTCATCACTGCCAACGTCGATAACGACTCCGGCGGCATCCTTACCTATTCGCAAGCGGGCGCTCAATATGGATACGCCCTGTTGTGGACCATGCTTCCCATCACCGTGGCCCTGATCGTGGTGCAGGAGATGTGCGNNCTGCGGCTCACCTTTGTGCTGATGCTGCTGCTGGTGGTGGTGAACTACACCAACGTGGTCACGGAGTTCATCGGCATTGCCGGCTCGCTGCACCTGTTCCATGTGACGAAGTTCGTGTCCGTGCCATTGTGCGCGGCGCTGGTCTGGTACATGGTGGTGCGCGGCAACTACAAGAGCACGGAAAAGATCTTTCTGATCGCGTCAGTGGTCTATATCGCCTACATCTTCGCGGGCGTGCTGTCGCAACCCAGTTGGCACGATGCGCTGTGGGCCACGGTCAGGCTGCCGCATGAAAGCGCATTTCGCGACAAGGCCTATATCTACATGGCCATCGGCATTGTAGGCACCACCATTGCGCCATGGATGCAGTTCTACCTGCAATCGTCGATCGTGGAAAAAGGCATTCGCGTAAAGGACTACGCGGCATCGCGGCTCGACGTAATTGTGGGCAGCTTCTTCACCGACATTGTGGCGTGGTTCATCGTGGTGGCCTGCGCCGCAACGCTTTATGTGCACGGTATGGGCGCGATCCAGGTGGCGTCGGACGCGGCGGAAGCCATGCGCCCGCTGGCCGGCGATTACGCCTTCATTCTCTTCGCATTCGGCCTGTTCAATGCTTCGCTATTCGCCGCGTCGATTCTTCCGCTGTCTACCGCCTACACCGTCTGCGAAGGCTTGGGGTTCGAATCGGGAGTGGACAAGAACTTCAAGGAAGCGCCGTTTTTCTACTGGCTCTACACACTGCTGATTGTGGGTGGCGCGCTTACGGTTCTGGTGCTGCCCGATGCGCAGTTGATCAACTTCGCCATTCTGTCGCAGGTGCTGAACGGCGTTCTGCTGCCGGTGGTGATCATCCTTATGCTGATGCTGATCAATCGCCGCGACCTGATGGGCGAGCACAAAAACTCCACCCTTTGGAACGTGATTGCGTGGAGCACCAGCATCATCGTGATTGGCATGACGCTGGTGATGTTGTGGGGCATGATGCCGGGGCATTGATCTGTTCGTCCTACAATCAACGTGGAGACAGCCAATGAGCACAGTACTTGTCACCGGCGGTTCAGGGTTTATCGGCAGCCATGCCATTTTGCAGCTTCTGGCAGCGGGCCACCAGGTTCGCACCACGGTGCGGGATCTCAAACGCGAAGATGAAGTGCGCGCGATGTTGCGGCGGGCCGGCGCCGAGCCGGGCGATCGCCTGTCGTTTTTCGCTGCCGATCTGCTGAACGGCGCGGGCTGGGCTGACGCCGTTGCGGGCTGCGACTACGTGCTGCACGTCGCATCGCCCTTCCCCGCCAACACGCCGGCGAACGAAGACGAGTTGATTGTTCCCGCGCGCGAGGGTTCGCTGCGCGTGCTGCGCGCCGCCCGTGACGCGGGTGTAAAGCGCGTTGTGCTCACGTCGTCGTTCGCGGCCATCGGCTACGGGCAAAAGTCGCAGACCGCGGTTTTCGATGAGACCAACTGGACAGACCCCAACGGCGAAGGCGCCACCCCTTACGTAAAGTCAAAGACGATTGCCGAGCGCGCGGCATGGGACTTTATCGCGCGCGAGGGCCGCGGCCTCGAGCTTTCCGTGGTGAACCCGGTAGGCGTATTCGGCCCTGCCCTCGGCCCCGACTATTCCACTTCGATTCTGATTATCGAGCGCATGATGAGCGGCGCACTGCCCGGCTGCCCGCGCATGTGTTTTGGAGCCGTGGATGTGCGCGACGTGGTCGACCTGCACCTCCGCGCCATGATCGATCCCGCCGCGAAAGGCGAAAGATTCCTTGCGGTCGCCGGGGATTTTATGTGGATGATCGAGTTCGCCCGCATACTGAAGTCCCGCATGGGCGATGCGGCTAAGCGCGTGCCGACCCGCGAATTGCCCAACTGGCTGGTCCGCCTCGCCTCATTGCGCGACCCGGCGATCAAGCAGATTCTGCCCGAGCTGGGCAAAGCGAAGAACGCCACCAATCGGAAAGCACGAACTGTGCTTGGGTGGACGCCGCGTTCCAACGAGGACTGCGTGGTGGCGACCGCGGAGAGCCTCATCGCACTCGGCCTGTTAAAGCACAGCGCAACCAAAGCCTGAAGTAGCCCAGCCCTAAATTTAGGTTGGGGTCCTGACAGGGCGGACCATTCAAAGAAGTTTAAAAGCTATTTGCTGAAGCCCGACCTTTCTGCCTTCGCCTAGTTTTATGGTATTTCGAGGATCGCTGTCTTCGGCTCTAGACGAATTCCTCATGTTGTAGGTAAAGAAGCAATCAAGGCGCGAGTCGGAGCAAGGAGCGACACAGCGGCCTGCGGCATGCGGCCACAGTAGGACTCGATTTCCCCCTTGCTCAATAGGCCCCTACCGATTAAGGACGCTTCCATCGCGTCAACACTTAGCGCTAGGTTCTCCAACCCGTTCAAAAGGTCGTTCAAGATTGTTCGCTCGTCTGCTGTCATTGATATCCTCATTCTGACTCCCATAGGGAGGTTATCGTGGAAAAACGCCAGGCTGGTGAAGGGCCGGCGCTGGATATGCCCGGCGAGCTATCAGTGGTGGCGCGAACGAGATTTGCCCCCTCTCGCCAGGCAATTCAGACCAAATCGCTACGTTCAAATCATGTTCCAGTGATTAGAGCTACCATCCTCCAACGAAAGCCGTCTTCAGCTTGCATGGCTCCATTATCCCTGGAACATCGATACCAACCGACGGCAGCGCGGTCGCTGACTCTGCTTCAGCGCTCACTTGGCTACCGATCTTGACTGTGCAGCCTGCCAATGATCCCTCAGTGACCTTCCACTCAGACCCGTCCGTCAATGTCATCAGAAGTCCGTCCCCGGGATTCGCAATCGTCTTGACTACAGTAGCAGTCCTATACTCTGCCCCGCCATCCTTTGAAGCGCCCGAAAATGCGAGTTGGTCGGTCTGACCGACTGCAGGTGCAAAGTGATAGTTGAAGGCGATTAGGGCCGCAATGTCACTTTCCGTTCTTAGACCACTTCGCAACTCCTGAAATAAGAAGACAATGGATTGCAGGTCAATCATTTTGTATGCTCTATGATCTCCGCTCCCCACCGGTTCGGAGCGTGTCAACGACTTTGA
>PLXP01000238.1 GCA_003151435.1 Acidobacteriaceae bacterium | reverse complement strand
CACGGCGATCATAAGCGGCACGCAGACGGGAGCCAGCCATAAAAGCTGGTAACCGAACATGGCTCCTGCAACGGAGTATGCGCCTATGCCGGAAGGGTCATCATCCGCAACCCCGGTAATCAGGCCCGGGCCAATCCTGAGAAACGATTTTCGTTTCTTTGTCGGATGTTCTCGGCTCTCCTGTTGAGCATTTTGGATGTCTGTATGGTCCTCAGCAACACCCTGAGCAACAGATACTTTATCTGTTGCCTCCACTACATCGCCAAACTTCGGCGTAAGCGATTCTTTCTCATCCATGTCGGGTTCTCTTAAAATGCGGACGAAAAGAAGACGAGTCCGGAGCCCGTGTCTTCCGAATGGCCACAGTTTCCTCACTGATCGATAAAGCAACCTACTTAACCGCCTAGCGACCTTCTTCCCGAGCTCCCAGTCCCTTGCAATACTTCTCGATACTCACCATTATCGTCGAAAGAGTCTGCACCAGGATCAATCTCCGATCCATTGGGCAACTCTCCTGCCAGGCGCCGCCGGCAAAGCGACCTCAGGTCTTAAGGAATGCCAGCAAGTCGGCGTTTAGCTGGTCTTTATGAGTGTATCCGAGACCGTGGGGGGCGCCTGCGTAGATCTTCAGCATTGCATTCTTGACTAGTTTTGCAGAGCGGAGCGCCGCAGCGCTTATCGGTACTATCTGGTCGTCATCTCCATGAACGATTAGGGTTGGTATATCAAACTTCTTGAGATCTTCGGTGAAATCTGTCTCGGAGAATGCATTAATGCAGTCGTAGGTATTTTTGTGACCGGCTTGCATTCCCTGGAGCCAGAATATGTCTATCAATAAGCATCCGGTGAACCCATGGCGGGGTTCGCCGGACGGTTACCTCGGAGAATGCATTAATGCAGTCGTAGGTGTTTTTGTGACCGGCTTGCATACCCTGGAGCGAGAATATGTCTATCAGTAAGCATCCGGTGAACCCATGGCGGGGTTCGCCGGACGGTTACGATGACCTCAAGAAATTCGACGTGCCAACACTGATCCTTCACGGCGATGACGACCAGGTCGTACCGATCGGCGCCGCTGCTCTTGCCTCGTCAAAACTCGTCAAAAACGCGACTCTGACGGTCTATGCAGGTGCACCCCATGGCTTGACGGAGACTCACAAGGAGCAACTCAATGCCGACCTGCTGGCATTCCTCAAGGCCTGAGGTCCAGTGACTCTGGCTGAAGAATAGCCACTACAAAGCTCAGAAAAGTTTACAGCGGAATTGCAGTTGTGGCATTCCAGCGGCATTCTGCATTCGACTGAATCATTGAATCACTGCTGTACCGATGGTGCGCTGCCGCTGGTTGTCGTTTAGGCGGTCATCCGGGAGTTAGGCTCACGCTTGAGCCCCGTCGGTTGATGAAGCAGATGCCAGACTAGGATTTTCGAGCCCTCTCTTTCAATGGTCCAGATGGACAAAATCTCTGGGTCGCATCAGCTGTTCAAGGTACCGAGACTTCATTTGCCTGCTCGCCATGATTTGCTTGATCGGGGGGAGTTTCAGGATCACTCCCAGGATGGCGGCCATCGCGCGATGATTCCAATGCGCCTGATTGTCGAAGATAAGGTTCTGAAGTTGGCCCCGCTCAATGGCCATGAGCACGGCGCGATGGGCAGTGGTGACCGGGGTGATCACACGCATCTTCCGGAATCTGAGCTTGATCCCGCCGCTGGGACAAGCCCTCACGCAGACGCCGCAACCCAGGCACAGGGACTCGTCGAGGCGCGCTTTTCTGCGCCTTGGCTTATGAGGGTCGCCTGCGGACACCAGTCCCATGGCCTCCACTGGGCAGACCGTCACGCATTTGCCGCAGCCATTGCACGAATCCGCACTGACTTCCGGCAGCAAGTTCGTGGTGGCGATGGGGTTTAGGATGGCGAATCGTTTGGCGGCGAGCATTGCCTCGCAACAGCATCCGCAGCAGTTGCATATGAACGCCACCTTCTGCTGTACGTTCTCCCCGAACTGCACCAGGTTGTGCTCCAGAGCCTCGTCCAGCAGATCCATACCTTCTTTTGCATCGACCTTGCGCGCTATGCCATGCTTGATCAGCGACTGGGCCGTTCCGCTGAAGGTCATGCAAATATTCATGGGGGCATCGCAGGATTTCCCCATGTGCTGCATCTTATGTCGGCAGTAGCAGGCTCCAACTCCCATATGCGAGGCCGTGTGGATCACCTCGCTGGCTCTTTCGTAGTCCATTACCGTCAACGTTTGGTCCGGAGTCAGAGCCTTCTCATTGACAAACGCACGGCCCAGCTGCGTTTCGCCCCCGGCGAAGAGATTCTTCACAAAATCCTCTTCTACGTTCAGGTACTGGTAGAACAGCTCGGCGAGCAACTTCTGATCGTATCCGTTGCCTAGGCGCATCATTGAAAATTCGAAGAAGCCCGCCATGGGCGGAGGCAAGACAAAGATCTGCTCTCCCTGCACCTCCATATCAAGAAGCATCCCGTTCGATGCGAGCCCCTCAAGGATCTTTCGCGATTCGGCAAGCGGTTTCTTCCATACTCTTGCCGCCGCCGCAACGTTGAAGGGTTTGATGGGAAGCAGCGCTACCAGGGCCGCTTCTTCTCTGCTAAACAAGACCTCCAGTATCCGGAAGAGAAGCTCGGAAGGCGGTGCGCCTTGCGGAAAAAGGTTGAGACGATCCGATAGCGCCAGGTAGCTATTCCTGAGAGTCACATGAGACATTAAACGCCTCTGGCAAGCGAGGATTGTGAAGGCCAATTATATGCGCTCACACACCGGTTCACGCATTGCTGTCAACTGCCAATCCATCCCTGACGCGACCAGGTCCAGGATCCTCGCCGACCCCCCTTGCTCTGCGCGGTGCCTGCCAGAGATTCTGAAAAGGGCCAAAACCGGGTTGGGGACGAGTTGACGGTAATCCAGGGGCTAGGCAGGCAAAGGGGGTCAACTCACCTCATGCGGCACTGTAAGAACTAAAAGAGCAGCGATTGAGCGAGATTGCCGGGACTACGGGGGTGAGCAAGGGAACGGTGAAGGCACACCTGTCGCGGGGAGTAGCCAGGCTGCGATCGGAACTTGGGGGAGGCGGTGATTACGATGATGCAGAAGCCCAGCCGATGGCCCTGCGACCACTTTTTGCGCGTTTCCCGAGTTTACCCCAGCAGGCCTGACATCTTGCGCGTGATATGGGCGAAGCCTGTAAAGACGCGGGCGGCTTTGCCGGTCGTCTGGTGCAGGACATGAGCCCCAATGTCCGGCCCGCGTCTCCGCAGCAGTCCACTTCTTATTTCTCTACATCGACCTCTGGATACTTCCGTTTGACCGCCGCCACCACCGTCGCGTGTTCCGGCGTTCCGCTGGACCGGGCCAGCGCATCTCGCGCGTGCGCAGCATCCTCAATCGGGTAGCGCCGCGTCTTCGGAAAGACAAAATCCCCTTTGGGCAGTTCCTTCCGCTCCTCATACGTAAGCTTTGTCATCGTGATTTCTCCCGCCTTTCCCGTTCCAAGCCTTGCTCACCGGTAGGATGGCCCCGGCCCACCCCCAGGTTGCACCAGGCCTCGATGCCGGACCTTCAGATATCTCTAGAGCATCCGCGCCATATTTGAGCCACTCGTCGGGTACGCAAACAGCATGTGCTTTAAATCGGTGGCACGCATTCTGGAACGGATAGCAAGCGCGAAGAGATTGATCACTTCGCCGGCCTCGCTCCCGAGAATATGAGCGCCCAGAATGTGGTCCGTACCTTCTTCTACGAGCACTTTGTAACCGGAATATGTTTCCGCAACGCGCCGAGACGAATACCAGGTCGAGGTCATTTCCTTCTTGACTCTGAACTTAAGGTTTTGCTCACGTGCCCCGCGTTCACTGAGACCGACAGCAGCCAGCGGTGGGATCGTGAAGACAACCAACGGAATGCCAAGGTAATTTGGTTTCTGATGGTTTCCCTTCAAGAGGTTTGCGGCCACTACCTGCCCTTCGTAGCTCGCCACAGGAGCCAGCGGGAGGCCTCCACTCGCGGCGGCATCTCCCGCCGCATAGACAGCAGGAATCGACACACTTTGCAAGAAATCGTTGACCCGCACTCCCCGCTTGTCCCATTCGATCCCCACAGCATCCAAATTCATGTCGCCGATCTCGGGCACGCGACCCGCGGAATGCACAACCATATCCGCCTGAAACGTACGCGTCTCCCCAGAGGCCAATGCCTGGACAATCAACTGAGCGGAGCTCTTTTCGATCTCTGTCGCTTCGGTTTCGAGGTGAAGGTCTATGCCAAGTTCGCGAGTTCGCTCGACGAGCTGATCAACGAGATCCGGGTCAAAAAGGGTAAGTGGACGCTGGTCACGATGTAGGACGGTGACCTGCGATCCCGCAAGCGCCGCTACATGCGCAAACTCAAAGGCGATATACCCGCCTCCGATAAAGAGAAGCCTTCGCGAAAGTTCGTTCAACTCAGGAACTGATCGCTTGTCGTAAGGTGCTCAGCGCCGGGAATTCCCAAATCTGTCGGTGCCTCACCGGCTGCAATGACGACGTATCGCCCTTCCAAAGTCTCATCCCCCACTTGTACTGTCGTTGGACGGGCGAATCGCGCCCGACCATGGAACGCTGCGATGCCGGCTTTCGCGAAATCGTTTTCGCGCTGTTTTGTAACGGGTTCAGTGAAAGAACGTTTGAAACGTATTAGCTCGGGCCAATCGATCTGAAGCTCTGCGGCCTGGATTCCCTTCCCTTTCATTCGACGAGTCCAGTCAA